>JAGXTL010000055.1 GCA_018333635.1 Dethiobacter sp. | reverse complement strand
CGCGACCCAAACGTAAGGGGTTACACCGATCTTGACGCGCTGTTTAAAGATTTGAAAGCATGAAATATACCGTCAAACCCACAAACAGATTCCGCAAGGACTACAAGCTGATGGAAAAACGTAACTTTGATATTTCCTTGCTTGATGAAATCATCGCGAAGTTGGCACAGGGCATCCCGCTTCCTTCGAGCAACCGCGACCATGAACTGACTGGTAACTATGCCAGGCATCGGGAATGTCATATCCAGCCAGATTGGTTGCTTATCTATCGCATTGAGAAAGATGTTCTTGTCCTTACGCTGACCCGCACGGGTACCCACAGCGATTTATTCTAAGTGTCTCTGCCAGCGTCCGCCTTCCCTGGCGGTAATCTCCGAGTGGCAGAAAGAACACAAAGCCGTGAGGTTATCGTAGCCGTTGGTGCTGCCTTGCGCCAGCGGCTTGATGTGGTGGACTTCCTGCGTCGGCGTAATCCGCTCCCGCTCTAAGCAGCGTTCACAGAGCGGATGCGCCGCGCGGTAGCTTTCGCGCACCTTCCGCCACGTCTGGCCATAGAGCTTGCGCGTCGCCGGGTCGCGCTGGTAGCGTTCGTATCGTTTAGCTTCCTGCTTGGCGTGTTCCGCGCAAAACCGGCTGTCCGTCAGCTTGGGACAGCCGGGATGGGAACACGGTCTGCGGGGTCTAAAAGGCATTGTGTTCGACCTCCCGGCAAACAAAAACCCTCTTGGGAGACTCCTATGAAGGTTCTCGTTATATTCTCCTGTAGCCTCCGGGCGGGTA
Source organism: Dethiobacter sp. (assembly GCA_018333635.1). Classification (GTDB taxonomy): domain Bacteria; phylum Bacillota; class Dethiobacteria; order Dethiobacterales; family Dethiobacteraceae; genus GPS1B09. The sequence goes on along the minus strand of JAGXTL010000055.1, from coordinate 6,174 downwards.
AAGTTCTCGGCGGCGACCTGCACAGAGAATATTGGGGACGCCACGCCTCGCGTGATCATGAAGAAGTAAGACAGAAATTATCGTTATGGCAAACGACATTGCTGCGATGGAACGGTTGGAGACCTTTGCCGATAAGCTGTTTAACGAATTGTACGATGAACACCTATCGGCGTTCCGCAGATTGAAAGAGTAACGTAAGGACGCTTATAAAAAATTGGCGATGTCCTCAACCACGCCTATCGCGCTCAATTGGGATTTGCTGCAAGCCATAGATTTCGTGGTCGGTAATGATGCGCAGATCTTTGAGAGCCACTTATTTATCCCTGCCGAGGGCGGTGATTTTAAGGTGATCATGAACGACTGGGAAAGCGGTTTGATAGAAGAAGAAATGGCTAATGGAGCGGTAGCTTGGCTTCGCAACCTGCCCCGTACCCCGTTTGATGGACAGTGCAGTAGTATTGATAACAAGGGTGGATAAGTGAGTGAAATAAATAGTACAAGAATAGCACAACGAGAGGTGTTATATGGGAATATTTGATAAAATCAAAGAGCCGGTTTTTCTGAAGGATGATAGCAGTGCTGTCACACAGTTGGCAATGTTAAAAGAATTAGTTAAGGCTGCTAACGGGCCACTAGCTGAGCAGTTAGACTTAGATATCAAGTGTTTGAATGCTGGCATCTACGGAGAAGAAACCATTCGCTTCGAGCTTCAAAATAGCCACATACCCATGTTTGTTCTACATGATTTGTACTTGGAGCACGGAGATTTATCAGCTCAAATTGACTACCTCATTATCACCCGTAAGAATCAGTATGTCCTTGAGTGTAAGAACCTTTTCGGAAATATTGAAATTAACTCGAACGGCGACTTTATTCGTACGATCTCTTTTGGGCGCCATACAAAGAAGGAGGGACTTTATTCACCAATTACTCAGAACAGGCGCCATTTGGAACTGATCAAGCAAATTAGAAGTGCAGCTCGTAGTAATTGGCTATCCAAAGCCCTTTTTGAGAGATTCTTTTTTGATAATTATCATTCTCTTGTTGTGTTGTCAAATCCAAAGACTATCTTGAATGCAAAATACGCAAAAAGGGAAATCAAAGAGCAGGTAATCCGTGCTGATCAGCTAGCGGAATACATTCGTAGAGCAGATTCAGATCCGAAAGCTGTCGCTATAAGTGAAAAGGATATGGAAGCTTTAGCGAAGTTTTTCCTTAGCTGTCATAAACAGCCGAAGATTGACTATACTGAGAAATTTCGTACCCTCATGGAATCTTCGGCAACGGAGTCAACCCCTTCGCAATCGACTGTGCAAACGATCTGCCCTATTTGTGGAGCTGTAATGGTCCGACGCAAAGCTTCAAAAGGGGCAAATATTGGAAGTGAATTCTGGGGCTGTTCAAACTTCCCGAAATGTAGGGGTATTATTGCGATTAAATAATCAGATTGGGCTTTGCTTTCAGACTCCCGAGGTTGGCTTATCGGTGAAATGGAAAACGGCAGACTAAAAGCCAGCCGTATCCCCATATCCGTTTTAACGTGCATATCATGCAGTATGCTGAATGTGCTGAGCAATGAAAGGAGCGCAATGCCATGAGTGAAACTACAAATATCAGCATTCGAATAGATGTTCAACTAAAAAGCAGGCCGAAGAACTTTTCTCGGACTTGGGTCTCAATATGACCACAGCTATGACCATATTCCGCTGATAATAGCCTATCCAGAATACTCGTCAATTCTTAATGTTGACGCACTGAGCGATTTATGGCCGAAGGCGCTCACTGACCGCATAAACAAATCTGGGACGCAGCAAGAATTCAGAAGAAGCAAAAAACCTACTTAATGACGAAGACCGGATGGAACGGTTTTTAGAACGCCTGGAACACAAACTAAAAATAGTACCTATAGTTGGGAAGAAATTATCGAACGTTCCAACGTTAGTCTCATTAATTAGATCATACGTCCAAAAAAAGTATAGGGATATTCCAATTGGAAGCATAATTGCAATTGTGAGTGCATTGATATACTTTGTTTCACCAATTGATTTGTTACCAGATAGTATCCCAGTTTTAGGATATGTAGATGACACAGCGGTGGTTGCGTTTGTTTGGCGTATGGTAGAAGATGATGTTGAAGAATATAAAAAGTGGCAGGCAAAAAACAGGAAAACGGTGCGGTAAAAAAAAGGATACGTACTACAGCGCTAAGCGAAAAAAACAGGAATGAGCATATTTTAAAAATAACATCGATATATGGATGGAGACGATCTGCTTTTTACCGGAAGGGAGAGTGAGTCATGCAAATTGCATTAACGAAAAAGTTAGCGGACGCCTTGGAAGTAAAGCTTCCGGCTACCGACGAAACCATCAATCCTCTGTTCACATGGACAGCAAATTGGACCACGGTATGGGACAATCGAAGAGCAGAGGATATGCTAGTCCTAGTAAATAACGCAACACGCTTTACAGTGGCGATATACCAAGTTAAACGGAAGGACCTGAAAAATGTCGCGAAAATGATGGAGGCTGCTATTTCAAACACGCTTCTTTCGATGAATCTAAATCCTGAGATGGTGAGTGAATATATGCGTTTGGCAGGCGGCGCGGTGTTTGTCAAAAATAGCAGCAGACAAACCGCATCCTGGGTGTCAAAGGCAGGATTGGAATGTGCCTTTCATGTCGGACGAGAATATACTGGCATTACGAGAATGTACTGTGATACATTGGGAGTTTCATCAAATTATGGAATCGTCAACTGCTCTGGAAACGCAAATGATGGTTTCTATCCATATAAAGCGATGGTCGATGCATTGACAGAACTAACGGGTATGGAGGCATACAAATGTCGCGCATTTGAACTGATGGTAAGCCTAGATCTGGAAGTATATAAGGCAGAACGGAGGATTATCGTTCCTGCGGACATGAAATTTGCTCAATTTCACAAGGTGTTACAGTATGTTTTCGGCTGGAAGAACTACCACCTCTATGATTTTACTATTATTGATGAAAAAACTAAGAGAGCGGTAATTAGAATGGTTCCGACTGAAGAAGATTTGGAGTATGATGAAAGTGCGGTATTGATGGCCGGATATACTCTGGCAGAATTTTTTCCGGAGCATAAGCATATGGTTTATACCTATGACATGGGGGATAGCTGGGAACATATCATTCAGCTGGTTCGAGTGATTGAAGAATATGATGGTGAGCTGCCGTATCTGCTGGAAGCAAGTGGACAAACCCCGCCGGAAGATGTCGGCGGTGTAGGTGGTTTTGTAAGCTTCAGAGAGATCATGCTGAATCCTAAACATCCTGAATACGCAGAAATGAAAGAATGGGCGAGGTACTGGTCGCCGGAGCTTAGGGAATGGGAAAGGAAGCCCAAGGTCATTCATATATGAGTTGGATATGACATCAATACCACGCTATCGACCTTATGATGCAAGGTTAAGATTGATGTCAAAGAAAATTGATTTTTGAAAGCCACGTAAATGGCTGTTTTGCGGGCCTTGCGAGGAAAATTGTTATAACACAAATTAAATAGACCTAAATTATCTGTTTTTAGTCACTTTATTTTATTTCTTTTTTATTTTTTGGGTAAAATAGTGTGGAGATTTGGATTCACAATATTTTATCTGGAGGAAAAGAAAAGAAGGCGCTGCATATTACGGCCTCATAGAGCCACGATTCCGGTGACAAGTGAGCCACGTCTCCGGGAAAATTGAGCCATACTTCCGGTCGGAGAGCCACCCGCACCTTCTTTCCCTAACCCGAAAATGGTAAAGATGCACCACTGCATAACAGTACAAGAATATCATGCACGGGAGAGAAAGATGCGATGTATGACGGCTATTTTTGCATCATCACCAGTGAACTTGACTATGATGAGCGAAAAATCCACCAGGTGTACGGGCGGCCTATGGCGGATCGAGCAGTCGTTTAGGATTATGAAATTAGACCTTTATGCCAGACCTGTGTTTGTCAACAAAAATGAGCATATCCGTGCACATTTCCTGATCTGCTTTGTTTCGCTCCTCATCATCCGCATCATTCAGCATCGTATGGGAGAAAAGGCGCTTTCAGCAGAACGAATCGCACGAGTGCTGAATCTTGCTACATGTCGAGTGTTGCAGGGGGGCATCATTCACCTTGATGATGTCGGTGGTGCGATCGCATTCCAAAAGGTACTAAACAAAAAAGGAGAGACCGTGGATACGCTGGCATACTCAGATGAAGACGAGATTAACACTAGACTACAAAACAATATACGTTAAGCTCGGATTTCTACAATATTTATTCAAGGCAGGAGACGTTCAACAAATTTCTGAAGAAGATATCACTGTAGCATAACAGAATTCATTTACGACTAAAACGCAGAAAAGCCCACAGCTTCAGCGACAATGGGCTTCTCACCTTTTTGGACTGTAAAAGTCAGGACTAGAAGGATAAGGACACGGAACTATAGAATAAAAGAAAATGGTATAATATGTTTTTTTAGGTATATATGTGTACAATGCTGTCATTTGTATGGTGGAGCCTTTTGGCAGGCAGCAACGCCAAGCGCTGTGGAAAGCATGGTTTTACCGGTGCCTGTCCGGCCGTACATGATGATGTTTTTCTTCTCCCTGATGAATATCCCCGTCCGTTTCTACCGCACCGCAGCCCTGGTGAACCAGCATTCAACACTTATTATTTATACAACACATAGAACCGGCGGCTCAAATGATTTTATTAATATAATTGAATCCATTGGCGTAAACATCCCAATCTGTTTCATTGGTGATGAGGCGCATGGTCTTGGTGCACTAGAAGCTAAGAAAGGCTTACTAAATATATACAGATATAGAATTGGATTAAGCGCAACTCCTCGCAGGTGGTTTGATGACGATGGTACAGAAATGCTATACAGCTATTTTGGCTATAAAGTCTTTGAGTTTACAATTGCAGATGCTTTAAACACCATTAACCCGCTAACCGGTAAGCCATTTCTTGTTAACTTCTATTATCATCCCCGGTTTATTTCACTTGAGGATTATGAGCTCGAAGAGTATCAAAAACTTTCAAGCCGAATTAGTAAAATGAGTTTATATAAATCAGGCTCCGATGAATATCAAAAAAAATTCGAAAACTTGCTATTTGCACGTGCTAATTTAGAAAAGAATGCAGAGAACAAATACTATGAACTTGAAAAAATCTTGGATTCTTTTTATACACTAGAAGATACTATTATTTTTGTCTCAGATGAACAGATAGCCAAAGTTTTGAGAATTCTCAAGGATCGCAAAATTATTGCTCATAGATTCACACAAAAGGAAGGAACAATCGCTGAAGAAAAATATAGCGGGAGAAGTGAACGTCAGTATTTGATTGATAAATTTAAAGAGGGGGTTTACCAAGGCCTTGTTGCAATTAAGTGCCTTGATGAAGGAATTGATATTCCGAGTGCAAGTACAGCTATTATTATGGCAAGTAGCACAAACCCGAGGGAATATATTCAAAGAATAGGCCGTGTTATCAGGCAAGCCCCAGGTAAACACAGAGCTCATATTTACGATTTTATTTTGGCGGACCGTCCTCGATCTCGGTTTTGCAGTTCGGCAGCCAGTAGTTTGTAAAGATACTCCTGATGGGTCTGACCGTCTGTTATCTGTGCCATGTCAGCAAGATTCCGGCTTAATCTCAGCTTTTTGCAGCAGTTGATGATTTCTTCCTCAAGCATTTGTTCCGCCTCCCTTCCTCAAGAAGACGTCGTATGCGATTAAGTTGGTTGGCATCTGCCGGACAGCCGGTATTTCCGGGCCAAGCGGCATCGGCGGCAGTTCCGGCACATCAGTGTAGAGGCGTCTGTAGAGGTTCTTCAGGCTTTCTGCATCGGATGCGCCGTAACAGAGAGCCTGGCTTACGGTACTGAGCGCGCTGTCAAAACCGGTCCTGTCCGTCAGTTCCGCCAGGACTTTAAGAACTTTACCTGTTTCTGTGTTGGAGCAGCCCTCAAGAAACTGTTTCATCGCAGCAGGCATCATGTCATAGATGCCAGAGTATTTTAATGCCCTTGGGCGCAAGGAAAGCTGTCTCAGGTAGGGAAGCCATTCCATCCTCTGCTGCTTGGTGTCGCCGTAAAGGCGGCGGTGCCTGACGATTTCACGGAAGTTTTCGTCCATCACGATGACAAGGGAT
>JAGXTL010000026.1 GCA_018333635.1 Dethiobacter sp. | reverse complement strand
GCAAATCAAATAATGACTGCATTTTTAAATACAATACCGCTACCATTAAAGCAGAAGTTGTTATTGTGCGCGTAACTTCTTGATTTTTAAAGGTTTGTACTTACTATTAGGCTGGGAAAGTTGAGTTAATAATCTGTAGAAATTTGGTGTGGACATTGCCTGACCCCCTAGCAGCATACCAAGATTGGTATCGGGTATTAAAGCCGGGCGGAAGAGTGCTAGTGTTTGATGCAAACTGGGGTCTAAGATTTAATGATCCTGTATTGCAGAGGCAGCATGATGATGATCAAAGCAGGGCCAAGGAGCTTGGGTACGAAAATCCTCATGATAGAGCTAATCTGCAAGAAAATGAAAATATTAGCAAAAATTTGTTCTTAAGCTCCCGGCATAGGCCCAGTTGGGATTTGGAGGCTTTTATGCAGAGTCAATACAAAAAGGTATTTCTTGATAGAGATGTAACTAAACTGCTATGGAACGAACAGCAAAAAGTACTTTATCGCAGTACACCCATGTTTATAGTGGGCGCAGAAAAGGAGAGCGATTGATAAAATGAAAACCAAAAAATTATTGCTGATAAGTGTGTTAATTTTGGCGGTAGTAGTTAGTGGTTGTGGAGGCAGCAGATCAACGGCTACCGGTGATAAAACCGAACCCAAAAAAGTTTTAACTATTTCATGGCCTTTAGATGTTGGCCCTCTAAATCCCCATTTATACAGACCGAATCAAATGTTTGCTCAAGATTTTATATATGATTCTCTGGTAGAATATGGTGAAGGCGGAGCCGTTAACCCTCATTTGGCCGAAAGTTGGAGCATTTCGCCCGATGGCAAGATATATACCTTTACCTTGCGTCAAGATGTCTATTTTTCTGATGGCAGTAAGTTCAACGCTCAAATAGCTAAAAAGAACTTTGACGCAGTTTTGGTTAATCGTGAGAGGCATAAATGGTTAGAACTGGTCAACCAGATAGACAAAGTAAATGCCGCTGGGCAGTATACTCTAGAAATAATCTTCAAAAATCCATATTACCCAGCCTTGCAGGAATTGAGCTTAATTAGGCCGCTTCGATTTTTGGGAGAGGCGGGTTTTCCAGAGGACGGCAACACTGCTGAAGGCGTCAAAGCGCCTATTGGCACCGGCCCCTGGATGTTGTCAGAATATAAACAAAACGAATATGCCATATTTAGCAGAAACCCTTATTATTGGGGCAGGCGGCCAAAAGTTGATCAAGTGGTGGTAAAGATCATTCCGGATGGAGAAACCAGGGCCATTGCCTTTGAAAGAGGAGACCTGGATTTAATCTTCGGCAGTGGCTTAATCAGCTTGCATTCTTTTAGCCAGTTTAGAGACTCTGGCAAATATCAAACCATGATCTCCGGACCTGTGGCAACCAGATTTTTGGCTATCAACTCCAACAGAGGTCCGACTAGAGAACACGCGGTAAGGGTAGCGTTACAACACGGTGTTAATAAGCAATCGCTAATTGACAGTATTTTTTATGGCATTGAAGTTAAGGCAGATACGCTTTTTTCGCCGCAAGTTCCTTATTCTGACTTAGGATTGCAGCCTTATGAGTACGATGCAGGAAAAGCTAAAAGTATTTTGGAATCGGCAGGATGGGTGCAAACAGCCGGACAAGAATTCAGGCAGAAAAATGGTCAACTGTTAGAGCTTGACTTTTCATTTGACATTGCTGACGATGTGCAGAAAGCCTTGGCTGAGGCATTGCAAGGAGAACTCAAGAAAATTGGCGTAAAAATAAATCTAATCGGTGAAGAAAGACAATCTTACCAGCAGCGGCAGAAGGAGGGCACCTTCAACCTCATTTTCGGTGAGACCTGGGGCGCACCTTATGACCCCCATTCACTGGTATCTTCCATGCGGGTACCTGCTCATGCCGATTATCAGGCCCAGGCTGGTTTGCCCATGAAGGCAGCAATTGACGCTAAAATCACAGAGGTACTGTTAAGCACTGATGAAAGAGAAAGACAAGAGCTTTACCGGTATATTTTAAGCACCTTACATGAACAGGCAGTTTATCTGCCCATCTCTTACTCAACAAATCTGGCGGTTTTCCACAATAATATAACCGAAGTACTTTTTGACCCGCAGAAGTTTAGGATTCCATTGGTAGATGTTGATATCAAGTAGAAGTTTTCGTGTATGTGAGGGTTTATGGGAAGATTTGTAGCCAGGCGAATTATTAGTCTTGTTCCTGTTTTGTTGGGGATATCTCTCCTCACATTTGTTTTGATTCATTTGGTACCTGTAGACCCGGCGGAAGTATATTTGCGCCTGTCCCAAATACCGCCCACCGATGAAGCGGTAGCTGTGATCAGAGCAGAAATGGGCTTAAATAAGCCCTTGCACCAGCAATATTTTGACTGGCTGTGGAAAGTAGTACATTTAGATTTTGGCAAGTCATTTGTGACCAAAAAGCCAGTGATGGCGGAACTATTATACTACTTTCCCGCCACTTTAAACTTAGCGGCGGCCTCTTTGCTAATAGTGCTGCTGATCAGTATCCCTGTTGGAGTGTTTTCCGCTTTGTATAAAGATACGGCCTTTGATCAGATATGCAGGATATTAGCCTTTATCGGTGCCTCTATGCCCAGTTTTTGGCTTAGTTTTGTATTGATTTACATCCTGTCCTTAGAACTGAACCTGCTGCCGGCTTTCGGCAGAGGAACATTAGCCCATCTTGTTCTCCCGGCTACGACATTGGCGTTGGGTGCGGCAGCCGTTTATACCAGGTTATTGAGAACCAGCATGTTAGAAAATCTCAATCAAAATTTTGTTCTTTATGCCAGAGCCAGAGGATTAAAAGAAAAATTAATTGTTGTCAGGCATGTCTTAAAGAATGCATTAATACCAGTAGTGATTGCCTTTGGCATGACGTTGGGACATATGCTGGCAGGCAGCGTCATTGTGGAAAATGTCTTTGCCTGGCCCGGAGTGGGCAGGTACATTGTCTCCTCTATATTTAACAGGGATTACCCGGTCATTCAAGCCTATGCATTATTCATGGCAGTTGTTTTTGTCCTATTGAATCTGTTTGCAGATATAATTTGTGCAACTCTGGATCCCCGTATCCGGCTGGGAGGGGATAAATAGGTGCTGCAGGAAAAAGTTAAAGGGCTTTACCGAAATAAACCCGGCATTATAAGTTTTGCTGTACTGGCAGTCATAATGCTGGCCGGTATCCTGGCACCGGTGTTGGCTCCAAATGATCCTGTCCTGGTAACCCTTGATAATAGGTTTGCGGCACCCAGCACCCAGTTTCCTTTTGGCACAGACCATTTGGGCAGGTGTGTTTTGTCCCGTCTGATGTATGGAGCCATTGTCTCGTTAGGTTCCGCGTTGCTGGTGATGACCATCACCATTACTATCAGTATAATTATCGGCACGCTGTCTGGATATAAGGGTGGCTGGGTGGATACTTTGCTTATGCGTATGGGCGACGTAAACCTAGCCTTTCCTGATCTGGTGTTGACGTTGGTAATTGCGGGCATGTTAGGACCCGGCTTGGCTAATATAATTATTGCCATGGCAGCGGTTCAGTGGGTGTGGTATGCCAGGATTATCAGGGGGATGGTATTAAGTCTAAAAGAGCGCAGCTATGTTTTATCGGCCAAAGTGGCGGGAACCCCCGGTTGGCTAATAGTAGTTAGACATATCTTGCCAAATATCATTCCGCATGTGGTAGTATTGGTTACAATAAATCTGGGCATGGTGGTACTGCATATTTCCGGCCTGACCTTTCTGGGACTGGGCGCGCAGCCTCCAACCCCTGAATGGGGCGCTATGCTTAACGATGCCAGACAGTATTTAAGAAGTTATCCAAGATTAATCATGTTTCCTGGAACTATGATCATGCTAGTGGTCATCTCCTTTAACTTGTTGGGTGATGCCTTAAGGGACGTCATTGAATTTCGTGAGGGTTGAGAAAGTTTTATGAATGAGCAGGTAGTATTAGATGTAAAGGATTTGCATGTTAGTTTGCCTTCTATGCGTGGCGTGGTTGGGGCGGTGAACGGGATTAGCATGCAAATTACCGAGGGTAAAGTGCTGGGGCTGGTGGGAGAAAGTGGCTGCGGCAAATCAATTACTTGTTTATCCCTGTTAGGCTTGACCAAAGAAGAAGGTTGGGTTATAGCAGGTGTGGCCAAAATACAGGGGAAGAACCTGCTGACCCTTGGGCCTGAAGAAATCCGGAAGATTAGAGGAAAAGAGATAGCTATAATAATGCAAAATCCTTTAACGGCTTTTAATCCCTTGATGACCATTGAACAACACTTTCTTGAGACAATTGGCAGTCATTTGCTTCTATCTAAAAAAGAAGGCAGAAATTTGGCTGGCAGATACCTTGAGTATACAGGCCTTTCCCAACCAAGCAAGTTGTTGAAACAATATCCTTTTCAGCTAAGCGGAGGAATGATTCAACGTGTCATGATCGCTATAGCACTTGCTCTCGAGCCGAAGGTATTGATTGCTGATGAACCTACAACTTCACTGGATGTAACAGTGCAGCGTCAGATTTTGTGTCAATTGGCTCGATTGAAGGAAAAGGTGCGTACAGGGATCTTGCTGGTCTCCCATGATTTAGGCGTAATTGCTCAAATGGCTGATGAAGTGGCGGTGATGTACTGCGGCTGCATAGTCGAACGAGCACCTGTGGAGCGGTTGTTTAATCAGCCGCTGCATCCTTATACCAAGGCTTTAATGGCTTCAAAGCCAAAAATGCAGAAAAAAACACTGCAGGCCATTGGCGGTCAAGCACCTTCTTTGTTGAACTTTGATGGAGGTTGCCCATTTTTTGAACGGTGTCATGAAAAGAGTTGCTGTTGCTCTCATTATAAGCAGGAACTAGTCCAATATGATGATAAACATTGGGTAGGGTGCGCTAAATTTGCAGTGAAACAAAGGATGTTGTACTATGAGCCTGCTTAAAGTTAAACAAATTTCCAAAACCTTCAAATCAAAAAACTTTTTCACTCACAAAGGCAGAGTAGTAGAAGCAGTTAAAGACATCTCTTTAAGCATTGAAGAGGGGATGTGCCTGGGACTGGTGGGTGAAAGCGGATGTGGTAAAAGTACGCTGGGGCGGATTATTTTAGGCTTGGAACCTCCTCAATCAGGTCAGGTTATATTTCAGGGCAAGGATTTCTACAAAACCACACGTCAGGAAAAAATGAAGTTACGTAAAGATCTGCAGGCAGTATTCCAAGACTACAACAGCGCAATTAATCCTAAATACCCTGTAAAAATGGCCATCAGTGAGCCGCTGCGTAATTATTTAAGCCTTAGCCCTTCAGAGGAGATAAAACGGATTGGAGAACTGTTGGAACTGGTTGGATTGAATCCTCAGGATATGCATAAATATGCTTATCAGTTTAGCGGTGGACAGTTGCAAAGGGTTAACATTGCCAGAGCGCTGGCTTTAAACCCCAAATTAATAGTTCTGGACGAAGCGGTCAGCAGCCTGGATGTTTCTGTTCAGGCGCAAATCCTTAATTTATTGGCTGAGCTAAAAAGGGAATTAAATCTGTCGTATTTATTTATATCTCATGACATAGAGGCCGTCTATTATTTGGCTGATGCCATTGCCGTAATGTATCAAGGCAAGCTGGTAGAAATTATAAACGATATATCGCTTTTTGATCAGCTTGTCCATCCGTATTCCAACAAATTATTGACTTCTGTCCTTCCTTCCCATCCTAGGTTCAGAACAGATTCATGTGTTGAATTCGATGAATTGCATGCTAAGCCTGGCAATGCAAATGAATGTAATTATCTTGACAGGTGTAACTGTAAAGAACAGTTATGTTTTCAAGTAAAACCCGTTTTAAGCAAACTTACTGAAGGGCATTTGGCAGCGTGTCATAAGTTGAAAGAGATAAACAAAGCATAGGTCAGCTATTTAGAGCAGGTATTGCCCTCACCCTTAGCCCTCTCTCAGAGGGATAGGGTATTTTTAACTCCCAAGGGGATTATTCATCAGTAACCTCTATCAGGTCACGGATGGTTCCCTTCCCTGCATTAATGTCGGCAATGGCCTTAATCAGCCTTGCCTGAATGGCTTCACTGCAGGATGGGTCGACCGAGGCATGTTTTCTTAGGATAGAAAAAGGAGAGAAAAAGAGCCTTTATGTGTGGGAAAAGAGAAAACCACGGGAGCTGAAAACCCCCCGTGGTTGTTGATTTTTTACTGGTCGGAGCGACAGGATTTGAACCTGCGGCCTCTTGGTCCCGAACCAAACAAGAGCATTTTATTGCCATCACCCCTTGTGCTATAAAGCCCGTATTTAAAGGCATCTTTGGGCTTATACAAACCTTTGTTTGCCCCCTTGCAAAGCCCTTTTTCTCTCTGTCGGAGAGAAAAAGGAGAGAAGAACGGCTCAAATAATTCGTGTTGGTTTCCAGCGCAAAACCGGATCTTCGTCCCTTTTTTTTTGTAGGCGGCCATCTCTTCTTCGCTCAAGAAAACTAATAACTCAGGGATAATCAAGACAATCTCACCCCTTTAGTATTTTTGGGAAGCAGACCGTTTAGAGAGTTGCCTCATACGATTTTTCCATGGATCACTCCTTTGCAGCTTTTCCGATAAATTATGTTACTGTGTTAAACTGTCTATCCCGTAGCAAATTCCGAAGCAAGTCTTTTACTCAACTCCGAAAGCGACTTGATAAATCCGAGGTTGCTATATTCAAAATTGTGCGTAGTGCTATTCCATTGCATAAATCCAAACAAATGCTCTCGCAGCTCATCGTTTACTATGGTTTGGATATGCGATATATGGCGTTCGGTGTGCAACATTTGCGTAAGGCGAGGACTGCCTCCACTATCTACGTTTATAAGCAAGCCATATTTTGCTCCCGACACAAGGCAATAACCCACAAGTTGTGACCACTCACCAAGCCCTGCACTTTTTACAAGTTTTACTTCCAAAATCAGCAATTCAAATTTATTGCCATCCGTTATCAACGCAAATATATCAAGGCTCAACGGAGGCACACGTTTGGCAAACTTAGCGGCACAAGCGCACTTATTGGGATGCTCAGAAATTATGCGCTGCAAATTGGTCTTTAACTCGCCAATTCCCCAATAAACAAATAATTCACGACGATTACTTGCCAAGAAATTACTCCTTAGCTGGGCTTCGATAAATGCCTGTATTTCGGGGTAATAAGATGCCTCGTTACGCATTTTGTAAATCCCCCTCCGTAATTGGGCGAACGCATAATTTGTATTCGTTATCGGTCGCAACCGACACCAGTTTTTTGTAGACTGCTGGATTACGCGCACCAACTAACGCACCTCTGCCATTGCCCATTATAACCAAAGGAGTAAGCAAATTTGGTTTCCGTAATTCCACGGACAAATTTTGGTTAATTGCAAGATGTCGCTCTATTAAATCCGTATATTTACCTTTTACACGAGTTACCCCTATTTCATTATCATGAGCAATGATGTACGCTATCCCCTGCATAATTTGACTTATGGGATACCCGGTCTTTATAGCATTGCCGTATAGTAAGGCATTGTTATTTGCTTGAAAGTTATCGTACAGCGACTTTACGCTAACCGCTGAAATTTGATAGGTTCTGTTCGCAAGCAAAGGATCATCAGAAATCACCTTTTCGATTTTCCCAATTTTATCCTTGCATAAAATTGGGAATGGATTTACCAATTCACCGATATCTGCAAACATTTTTTTGATCGCTCCGTATGGGGCATTTTCACAACCCAATACGGCACAAACATGACGATTGTGAAGATAATGCCCTCCACGAATACAGCTTGGTAGATTTGCGTCATGCTCCGCAGGGTGTACACACGAAGCCGTTGCGCTCACATTTAACTCAGGGCAAAGAACAGCATCATTTTTTTGATGTTGCAGTTGCAAGTTTTCCTTTGATGATTCAGCCTTCGTCTTAAAGGCAAACGCGCCAAATTGTGCGTACTGGTCGAGCAATACACGAAGCTTAAATCCTTTTTTCCAACCCTTGAAATGCGGATTCTTGGCACTATGGAAATTCGGGTGATTCCATAATATTTGGTCGGGCAAACAATTTACGCTGTAAAAAAGTCTGCACAAATCACAAACAAACGAAAAATTAAAACCGCTTAATTCAAACGATATAATCTGCTTGTCCTCAGTAAAACGGCGTTGCGATGGTGCTGTACTGCCAATGGTGTCTGCAAGCCCCGCAATAAAACGCCGTTTCATAAAATCATCAACCAATGCCGCTGTGATTTTTGTTATGGACGTATTTTTACGCATCTCGCCCTCACAAGAAATCCCATGCTCGGCTAAATCTGTGCGCAATTCGGTTGTGTCGCCCTCGCATATGACGTTCCACACGCCTCCGGCATCTGTATCGTATTGAACAGTTATGCCGTAAACGCTCCTAAACATATTATTCAGATTCATAATATCTCTCGTTATTTGTGAAGCACGTTGCGGATTTTTAAAATACGACCCCCATTGCTTGAAAGGCAAGCGAATATGAAAGTAATCCTCTGCATCGCCCCAAATTCCACCGCCTATAACCATGCCAAAAATATAAGCTTTATCAGTATTCATTGCCATAGCTACTCTCCTTTAAAAACCTGTGCCATGATAGCCGTGGCGATATTTTGAGCCAACCTAACAGGCACGGCATTGCCGATGACTTTGTACATTGCCGTGACATCTTTGGGGGTATCATCAATAAACATAAAATCATCGGGGAAAGTCTGTATTCTTGCTATTTCACGAATCGTATAGCGACGATTTTCCGTAGGGTGAACTATCCCGCAGTTTTCGGGCTGAGCAGAAGCTGTTATTGTTCCGCAAATTTCATCACGCGAAAAACGTCTGTAAAAATTGGGTGAGCGATATTTTTTCATATCGTTCCTTATTCGCTGAAAACGCGGGGCTAAATTTTCGTAAGGTACATCTTTCCAAGAACCGCCCTCCGATATATATGCAATCATATCAAGGGCTTGAGGCGATAAAGGCCAATCTACTTGGTTTGGCAAATCTTCGGGCATATCAAGAACATATTTTAGCGTCAGTTTTTCATGTTTTTGCTTTTCGGGAAATCCAAAAGTAACTCCCAAATTTTTTCTCACTCCAACGAAGAAAACTCTTTGGCGGTTTTGCGGAACGCCATAATCGGCAGCATTCAAAAGTCTATGCTCAACACTATACCCAACATCACCAATAACTGATAAATCCTCAACAATTACTTCAACCAAATTTCGCCCATCAATATATTTGGTTGATAATAAGCCCTTTACATTTTCAAAGACAATAACCTTTGGCATTTTGCTTTTTATGATACGCAAACATTCCTTGTAAAGCATACCCCTTGAATCGGAAACACCTTTACGATTTCCTGCATTGGAAAAAGGCTGACAAGGAAAGCCAGCCGTTAAAATATCCCCATCAGGAATTTCATCCTCGCTAATACTTAAAATATCTCGACCATCAATCTCGCCAAGATTTAGAGCGTAAACAGCTTGGGCATCGGCATCAAAATCGTTTGCCCATACACGCTCGAATCCTGCTTTTTCAAAGCCAAGGTCAAGACCACCACATCCCGAAAACAAAGAAATGAGTCGTGGCGAGTTATTCAAATCAGATGTTTTAGTAACCACCATAATCCCTCGCTTTACAAGATTTTTTCCCACTTCATTTTCGTGAGTTGTTTTGCAGCTTTTGTTCTACCATCAATAGGCTTTGGTGTGCTTGCGGGAATTAACCACATGCGCCCTTTGCGAATTGCTCCGCTTATTTGCCCGTTTGAACACATGGTCTGCACTCGGCGCTCCTTAATGCCCCACATTTCCCCAGCTTCGCCGGGGGTAATCCAACCAATATTCATGCCTGCACCACCCACGTTCATAAGTCTTTAAGCCATTATAACGCGGTTATCCGCACAATACAATACTTTTTTCTTAAAGCTCGAAAATATTTTTGGCAACATCATTTTTGACCAATACGCTGTTTCTAATTAAAAAATTTTTGCTGTCCACATACTGGACTAATCACTACTGCTTTTGATATGGCTCCGCTGTGATTATAAGGCGATACTCTGCTTGCCACAGCCCCAACAGACAAGCCTGGAGCACTAACGCGGGCGTGGGATTATCAATCAAACTCCAATCTCTCTCATAGACGATATGGCTGCCGGTAACACGGTAAGCATACTCTCCTCCGCCGGGGATAGTCAGAGTAATAATATCGCCCGGTTGCAAGTCGCCAATACGCCGGAAAGGCCCGCCTGATCGCCCTTTGTGGCCTGCTATCGCTACCCGGCCCGCCGGAGATGACCTGCCCGGAAAAAAGGCAGGCCCTTTCCGCAGGGCGGCCTCCGACACGCCCTGATCAAAAACAACAACACGCAAACCGATAGCGGGCGCGGCAAGGATGGCGGCAGCAGGGGGTGGACTGTGCCCTAGGCCTTGATGCTGTGATGGGCTGCTTTGGGTTGTCGGCGCGGGAGTAGGCGGCTGCTCCACAGCGGGAGGCTGCTCCACGGGCAAAATCAAAACCGCCGCCAAAGGAGCTGTCTCCTCGGCGGCGGTTCCGGCCCCCGCTAGGGCCAAAGCCTGTGTTGCGCGGTATTTTTGGACCTCCAAAGCGTCCGAAAGTAATAAATTTATTGCTAAGGCCACCAGGAGCCCCGTAGCGACAAAAAACACTTTGGGCAAGGTATTTGTATTAACTACCATATTTTCGTGCCTCCTGGGGCATCCTAGGCGGGCGCCTTGCACGTAGCCCCGCGACAAAAGTTGTAAAACCAGCGGCGAGAAGCAAAAATGGCAGCATGCTCCGGCCCGAGGTGCGGGGTAATGGAGCGGGGAAGGGATTGATTGTAAAATCTACTCGCTGCTGCCTTACCTCGGGGCCGAGGGTAATCTGGACTTGGTGCGTATCCCTCAACGGGGTGGCCCCTTGGACAGTGACATCAATCCGGCCTAACTCGCGCAGTGTTGCGGCGTCTAAGAGTGTGACAGTGTGCCTGCCAAGGGGCACAGATGCAAACCGATACTCGCCGTCGTGGTCGGTAAATGTGACTTGGGGTGCAGATCGCAACTCTACACGCACTCCTTGGAGAGGTCTACCGTGTAAGTCGACAACGCGACCTAGTACGGTGCCAAAAATAGGCGAGGCAGGAGGCGCAGGATCAGTAGGCGGTGCAAGTGGCACAATGGGCGGCTCTGGTGGTGCAGGCGGTGCAGCAGGCGGTAACTCTGGTGGTGCAGGCGGTGCAGCAGGCGGTAACTCCGGTGGTGCAGGCGGTGCAGCAGGCGGTAACTCCGGTGGTGCAGGCGGTAACTCTGGTGGTGCAGGCACAAGGCGGGTAATCATCGCCCGGCCAGCGGCTGTGTGGGCGACAACAAGCGAGCCCAGTTGGACGTGATCCATCCAGCCAGGGATATCCACCTGCCAGGCACTACCCACAAGCCGGGTATCACCAGACAGCAAGTTAGCCACACGGATCGGCTCGCCTGCCTGATAGGCCACAATATCCGTCGCACTGACATCGCCCGTCGCTAGATCAATCACTTGCCGCAGAGCTGGGAGATATAATCTACCAGAGCGATAATACGCCTGGCGTGCCGTGCTGGGTAGGCGCCCTGATGCGATGAGAGGCACATCCGTCCGCGCACCATCCAGCGCATACAGAGTTAGCTTGCGCTGAGCATGACGCAGGTACATACTCCTACCATCAGGCAGGCTGATTGCCCAATCCTGCGGATCAGACGCTATAGATGGTACGGCAATATCAGTGACTATAGTGCCACTCGTTGGCACAGGCAATAATTGGGCACTGGGCAATATCATGGCATCGCCATGCATCCCTATCGGGGGCGTGCGCGTGATGTGGCTGGCATGATACACCGCTGCGACTACGCTGCCATGGCGCAGACGTAGGACAAGATCAATTGGCCCTGGGATTGCTGTACCTGTATCACTGGCCAGCCAGAGGATTGTGTCTCCGCCCTCCGCCAAAAACATCCGGGCACGTCCGAGCAGGCCTGTCCGCTGCTGCACCGGCAGCGGCTGCTGAGCAACGATGTGCCCTAGCCTACCGTCCAATAATTGATATTGCCAATCTGTAGCGTTGTGCAGCAGTAGGTGCAGCCGTCCATCGGGGCACAGGGCTGCATCAGCCAACGAGCCGCCTGATAGACTGACATCAGCACGCCATACCCAAGCGATCTGCCCTGACTCCCGGCTAATGGCAGCAAGGGCGCGAGGCGCGATTGTATAGATATGCTCTGCGCCGACGAGGAGCCGGACATCACGCATCGTTGATACACCTAAGGCATCAGTTAGGTCTGCCGTCCAACCAGCAACCAGTGCCCCGGGTGGGATAACCGGCGCGGGTGGAGGCAACGGATCACCAGCGGGGGTGAGGCGGCGGAGCGGAGATATGCCATAAGACACAAGGTGCTGATGTGCGTCCACTTGGCGACCATCAGGCGCGGTGAGTGCCCCCGCAGGTACGGACAAGGTAACGTATCCCTGGAGTAAGACGGGGCCATAGGAGTCGGCATTAAATACACGATCCAAGGCGGGAGCATAATATGCGAACGTGCGTTCGTGTCGCGCAAACGGCCTGGTGGCAGTATGCTCTCCGGCGGGGTGGATAACCATCACCTGCGCCGATGTGGGAGCCTGGACTATTACCGGCTCGCTCATCCTCAAGTATAACCTGCCAGACATCCGCCCTAGCTGGGGGGAGCCGAGCATAATTGGCGGCTCACCGACCAGCAAGGGTGCCCCAGATCTAATCTCCTTAACTTGAGGATTAGCGGCGGCCACAAACGTATACTGCGCGTGCACCCAGGGTAGCCCAGGGGCAGTGGCCCATTGGCCATCGACAGGCACAATGTCTGCCCGTCGCGCGGTAAAGCGCAAAGTGACGGCAGGCCAGGACAGGGCGGGGTCGCCAAAGACGCCTGCCGCAGTCCCGGTAAGGCGTGGCCGCCAGTAGATGCGTGTCGGGTACTCGGGTAATTGGTAGCGTATTAAGCGGGCATCATTCACCGCGCTAGCAACGCCCCACTGGATCATCCCTACCCAATTGGGATCCACAAGTCGCACCGGCACGCCAAAACACGCCCAAATTGTGGCATCGTGAGGGATTGAGCTGCCCGGCGGGTGGCTCCAGGTTGGCGCAAAATCGTGGTATACCTGCTGATAGATTGCCGGGGCAACTTGCTCGGTGGGCTCAGTTGCGGACGCGGCACCAATGGACAATACAATACACACAGTGCAGGCAAGTAATATTTTAACTAATTTATACATAATCACCACTCCTTAATTATTATTGTAATCCTGATGAGGACGAGAGGATATCCGCTAGGGGATATATCCGCAACTGGGCGGCAGATATGCTCAACCTGCCTGGTAGTGCCTCCGCTCCGTCAGGCACAATCGATATACCGCCTGCGGGCGGGGGTGGATCAGGCAAGATAGTGATATGCGCTTGCCGCCCACGGGGAGTAGTTAGCACCCAGCCGGTAGCGCGCTCAAGTTGGCACCCCGCCTCAATGGCCCGAGCCGCAAACCAACCCCAAGCCTGCTGCCGACTGGCGGGGGATAGGCCTACCTGTGCTGTTGGCCAAAAGCCCGGCTCTCCGCCCAAGTCGCGGACGGCTATGGCACCACGCGCCCGGCGAGCAAGCGTTAGAGCATCGGGGTGGATCAGCTCTGCGGCGGCAACGGGCAGCGGGCCATAGGCCTGTAGTAGTCCGATTAAGCCGGCAGCCGCAGGAGACGGCAGCGTGCGACCGTTGGCGTGTGTAATCGTAATCCGCATGCGTTGGCGAGCGGCGTCAAATCGTATTACCTTGCCGCTTACTTTGTCGCCGCGCCGGAGCTGTGCGGATAGAGGCATGTCTGAGATACCGATCACACCTGGGATAATCTCTATCAGTACCGTGGGACGCGTATCCTTGGTCAGGACATCCACCACAATGCCACACACAGTTGCGCCTCGGGGCAGGCCCAAATTAAGCCACGGGCTAGGCTGTGCGCCAACAATAGATCCGTCGATAAGTGAGACGGCCTGCCCCAGATGGTACAGGTCGCTCAATGTTGCGACGCGGCTTAGTGTAGCCCGAGATTGCGGGATTGCGCAGATATCGCTGCCAGCCTCAACGTATAGATGCTTACGGCCCATAGCGCGGACTGTGCCCGTGCCAACCTGCCCGGCGGGTAAAGGGGATTGAGCGGCAAGCCCCCTGGTGTAGCTGTACCTGATTGGGCTGCCCCGTCCGGCAACAGTGACAGGGATCTGCTGCCCGACAAGCTGTGCGGTAAGTGGGTGCAGCAGTGCCGGGATATCCGCTAGAGGTACGTGGCCCAGGACGCCACCGACCTGGGCTGTGAGTCCGGCGGGGGATGCGGCAACGATGCGTGCGGCAACAGTGGACATATTATGCACCTCCAATTATTGAGACTCGCGCAGAGCGTCGCGGACTAACCCCATATTACCCCGGGCATATTGCAGCTCCCGTAAACCACGCGCAGAGTCGGCTTGCACCGTCCTTGCGGTCGATTGAATACCTGTGGCTAAGGCCGCTACGGAGTCGACCGCATCATCAAACATCTGCGCCAAAGCGTGCGGCGATAAGGCTTGCGGGGGCTCAGCAAATCCAAAAACAAAAGCAAAGCCAATAACCATCAAAACTATTGCGGTGACAAGTAAGATATCATCCATTATCAACTACCTCCTATCATTAATATCATCTGGGATAATGGTATCGATGCGACCAGACACGGCGGCATTACGGATTGCCTGCTCAACCCATCCCCTGATGTCGCGGCCATTGCCCGGCAGTTTGCCGCCGTGCCGTGCGATGCGGGATCTGATGGCCACAAGTACGTCGGGGCAGTAGCCGTATTGCCGCCTCTGCAGCTCCCGCTCAGCTATCTGGGTGAGCTCCTCACTGGTATAGTCGGCAAATTGGACCCGGAAACTGAGGCGGCTTTCCATGCCGGGATTAGACCTGATCAAGGCGTCGATCTCTTTTGGATATCCGGCGAGGATAACACAAAAATGCCGACGGCCATCCTCCATGCGTACAATCAACTCACTAAGAGCCTCTGCTGCAAAATCATGCCCCTGGTCGGAAGGCATCAAGCTATAGGCCTCATCGACAAAAAGTACGCCGCCAGTGGCAGCGGCGCAAATCGAACGGACCTTAGTGGCCGTTTGGCCGACAAAGCCAGCGACCAAATCACTTTTGGTCACCTCGACGAAAACCGGACGACCAGGAAAAACCCCGACCGCACAAAAAAGCTCGCCGAGTAGTCGGGCGACTATTGTTTTGCCTGTGCCAGGCGCCCCGGTGAACGCGCAGTGCAGGCTCTGGACGATAGGTGCGAGGCCTTGCGCCTCTCTGGCGCGGCTAGCTTGGACTGTGGCTAATATCTCAGCAATTGCCTGCTTGGCCTCGGCCAATCCAATGAGGCTATTTAACTCGCTCAAAATCTCCGGGACGCCACGGACGGATGCCTGCTGGTGTGCGGCATTGTCCGCCGCAAAATTTTGGATTGCGATGTTCGCTGAGGCATTAGCGTGGGGGGCGGGCATTGGAGTGGGGATAACGGCGGGAATCTCGGCAGGGCGGCGAGTATACAGCCACCAGATTACGCCGCCGAGGATGGCGCCGGGGATTGGGCCCCACCCCTGATGCCAGGAAATTGCTGTCAAAATAGTAATCGGCCAGTAAATTATTAGGATCTCGATTAGCCATTGCAGCACAAACTAGACCTCCTTCGCCGTTGAGTTTTCTTTTAAAAATTTTTGCAGGGCTTGCTCGTGCACGCGATAGTGGCCCTCACCACCAAGGCGGACGCCTTGCAGGATACCTCGACTAACCAACCGCTGGAACGTGGGGGCACTGATGCGCAGTAACTGCCGGACTTCGCGCGGAGTGTAAAATTTTTCCATGACATTTGCCTCCTTTCTGTTTTGTTTTTTGGTCGGACGGTGGACGGTTAAAACCAACTTTCGTTTCCACATACCTCCTCGTTCTCGTTGCCATCAGTGACGGGTGGGGTGATCGTAATTTGCGGTATAGTTGCGGGAGTAAGCGGAGGTGGGACAAACGGCACACGGCTGATCTCGCGATATAACCGCTCACGGCAAAAATCTAATCGATTAAATCGCACTGTATATGGGCCGGCTATTGCAATGCCATCACCCTGAGCCGATAGACGTCTAACCTCATCAGGGCTCAATAAGGCTCGGCGGATAGTGTCCTCCACCCGCTCACGGTGGGCGACTAAGCTATCCTGCACATGCCTGTCGCGCTGTTGGCGGGCAGCCGTATCACCGAGCAGGCGGCTAATATAAGTCGAGCTGGCTAGATCGTTAATACCAAGCACAAGCATCGTCGCGCAATTATTAATGATCACTTTGGCCTCCATCGGGCCGTAAATGGCATCAAGTTGGTCGATCGATTGTAGCATGATTGATATGCTCACACCATAGCCGCGAGCTACAGCGAGCTGCGCGGAAAATCCAGGGATCGCGCCCAAGTTAGCAAACTCGTCTAACAGGAGCCGCACCCCATGGGCGTATGCCTCCGCAGGAGCCCCCATTAAGCGAGTAAATAATAAAGCGTAAAATGCCGCTAAGAGCGGCACAAAAGCATTAGTACCCACCGGCAAGACGCAAAATAATGCTGTCTTACGCTGCCTGATTGCCGCCAAGTCTATCATTGCCCCATCGGTGGAGCAAACGTTGAGCGCGGCTTTGCGCAGTCCGGACAGTTTGGCAGCCGTGCCTAAGGCCGGGTCAAACTTGCCGCATCTCGTCTGCAAGACCTTGAGCGTGTCGATAGCAACTTGAGACCCTGACCGCCCCACGAATACGGTTAACGCCTCTGGTTTTAACGTTTCCAACTTAGACAATACAGTTAGTAGATTGCGCTCATCGTCGCGCAGGTCTGGGTGATCGCGCACCGCATGCAGATACAATCTTAGTAGATACTGTTCAGCCGCGCGGAAAAAGGGGTCGGACTTGCCTACGTCGCTCTGCAGTAGTGCCTGGGCAAGCAGGTCTAACTCCATCTCGTTGCGAGCCTCAAGTAGGGGATTCCAGGCGTGCCCAATGGGCTGCCCGGGGGCAAATATCTGGATAGTGTAACCCTGGCTCTCTAACCATGTGCCGGTCTGTTTGACAATCTCGCCCTTAGGGTCGGTTACGACAATCGACTGCCCAGCTTGTGCTGCGGCGTAGATATTTGGGAGCACATATCCTGTACTTTTGCCGGCTCCCGATGAGCCGAGCACTAAGACGTGGTGATTGACAATTGCGGGTGCACGAGGGTACAATGTAATAATCCTGCGCCCTAGCCTGCCAAACACAATCCCCGGATTATTACCCGGCTTGGGCCAGCCGGGCTTTGCGGCCTTGTGCAGATCGCGCCATCCGTGCCAGCAGGCTGTGCCCAGCGATGGATCCTCTACTAGCTTGAGGCGGGGACTACGGGCGAGCAACTGAGTCGCAAATCCCCATGGTAGCAGCCTCGCTGATAATAATAGGCCAAGCAGGGCAGCAGCTCGGCCAGCCCATTGCAAGGGCTCCCCGCCGGGGGCGGAGTAATGCACCAGATGAGCGGGGATGTGTAGTGCGATTTGGGTAAAATCTAGATCGGGTAGAGTGTGCGACTGCGCTGCTCGATGCACCGTTAACCCTAATTGGTGCGCGAGGGCAAGCAGAGTAGGCGGGAGGACAACCAAGCAAGCCTGCTGTATCGCCGCAGCAGGCTTGCCCGCAAGTAAGGTCACGATCGAGGGTATTAGCAATAATATCGCCCAAGGGTAGGTGTTGATCGCGCCGATAACTAAGGCAATAGGCACGATTACGATAATAGCGACCTTAACCGGCCACGCGGGGCCAGAAAAAAGCCAAAATATGGGGGATTTAAACATATCCTCACCAACTCTCCATCTGCAGTTGGGTGATACTAACATATCCTGCCTGTAGGCGCGGCGGCAGGACAATCCGGGCGGTGATGTGGGTTGCGGGGTTTGGGAGTTGCAGTGTAACTGTCGTTTTATCCCCACCCCAAGGCGCGGGAGCTAGTGGGCGCACGATCTGCCCGTCGGCGATTATCTCTAGCTCGGGTGCGTAATTGGTAAGAGATTGCAATCGTAATATGTCGGCTGGATTGTATAATTGCAACGTCGCGCCGATTGATACATGTGCGGCAGGTTGCCTCAAAGTGTGCTCCCAGATCATAGCTGCCGGGCGGGTTGGGTCGGTTACGTGCACGGCGTAAAAATTACCGTGCAGAGGGGTATTGCGCTCCGCGCGGAGCGACATATTGTCTACGCGTACACCTGCCGGCTCGGGGAATTGCTGTAGGTCGATCGTTTTGACGTCACGAGGGGCAGGATCCGCCGAGCCTCCCGCCGGGTTCGCCGCCGGTTGGGGTTGTTCCACCCGTTGCGGGGCAGGGTTGATCAATATCAATGCCGTCCCTGCGATGATAACGGCGGCGATGGCTGTTTGGCGGGGATTCCGGCGCAAGAGGGCAAAGAAACGTTGGAGATGGGGACGCAAATTTTGCATTAAACATCATCCTT
>JAGXTL010000110.1 GCA_018333635.1 Dethiobacter sp. | reverse complement strand
CTTGTGGTTTTTTCGTGCGCTTGACTTGGCGTAAAAATTATTGCTACATGTTCATCCTGCTGATAGAATGTTTTAAGAGTGAAGGGAGGTTGCCCAATGTTAAAAAAGTTTCAATTGCATGATGGTTTACTGCTGCAGGCGGAATCAGAGGAAAGTCCGATTTATGTGTATATTAATCCCGATGCGACTGAGCGAGATGCGCTGCAGGCAGCGTTTAAGATTGATAACCATACGCTTTCGTCGGCGCTTGACCCGGACGAGATTTCACGGATTGAGTTTAATCAAGATCATTTGCTGCTGATCTGGAAACGACCGGCAAGTGCTAATGGAAAAGAAGTATTTTCTTTAGATGTGGCTTCGGTGGGTCTCTTGCTCTATGCAGATCGTCTGCTTGTCATTTCAACCGAGGCAATTCAAATTGGCGGAAGTGAAGGTTTGGCAGGCCCGGAGTTGCGTTCTCTCTTTGACGTGATGTTGTCGCTTTTGTCTAAAACGATTCATGACTATACTATGCAACTTAAATCTATTAAGTTGACGGCGAAAGAAGTGCAGCAGAAAATTAACACTTCTTTTGAGAATAAGCATCTTATTAAGATGTTTGATCTGAGCGAAGGGCTAGTTTATTTTATTAATGGGATCGGCGGCAATGGGGCAGTTTTGACAAGACTGCGCAACTATCTTGAAAAAGAAAAGCACTCTCCTCATGCCATGGCTTTTATTGATGACCTGATAATTGAGAATACTCAGTGTTACAGACAGGCAGGCACCTATTCAACCGTTTTTGCTGGTCTAATGGATGCTCGCGGTAATATCATCAACAACAATATGAATATACTCATCAGAAATCTCACATTGATCAACATTGTGTTTTTGCCGCTTAATCTGATCGCCGGTATCGGTGGAATGTCAGAATTTACCATGATGACAGAGGGGATTGATTGGCGGATTTCATATTCTCTTTTTAGTGTTGCGCTGCTATTAATCGGGGGGCTGACGGCTTTTGTGCTTAAAAAAACTGGTTTTGGGGGAAGTACCGTTATAGTATCGAAAAGAAAATTTCTTCGTTAGTTAAAGGCTCCCTTTGCCGGCCTTTGCCGCTGCTTAAAATAACATGTTAAGCAGAGATTTGCCAGCTTGGGGATTAAGCCAAATGCTTGACTTAATCTGTTAGCCTAGGGTATACTGGTTACGGTTGATTTTGTTGTTATTGTCTTCTTTTCTGTGTAAGCTCCGTTCGCGGGGTGTGTCGTTTGTTTTATTAGCTAAAAATGCCAATGCATAACGCATTGGCATTTTATCAATGATGTGGTTGAGAGTGATAAGCTTGACAGATCAGGAATTTATGCATGAGGCACTCTCCGAGGCCCGTAAAGCTTTTGATAAAGGAGAGGTGCCAATCGGCGCGGTACTTGTTCTTGACAGACAAATCATAGCCCGGGGTCATAATTTGCGTGAGGAACAGGCCGATCCCACAGCTCATGCTGAGGTTGTAGCTTTGCGGGAAGCCGCAAGAAGGCTGGGAGGCTGGCGGCTGCCAAATACTACGCTTTATGTCACTATCGAGCCTTGCCCTATGTGTGCCGGCGCTTTGGTTCAGGCACGGGTATCCCGACTTGTTTACGGTGCCTTGGATTTAAAAGCGGGTGCTGCTCATTCTCTTTATACTATTACTGAAGATGATCGTTTAAATCATCGGCTTGAAGTTACAGGCGGTGTTTTGGCCGAAGAGGCTGCCAAGCTGATGCAGCAATTTTTCCGGAGCCGTCGTAAGTAGCAGAAAGTTTATAATTTCAGTTTTTTGGAAAGCGTTTTTCTGCTTCGGCAGTCAAACTATATACGGAGGGGTATCGAAGTGGTCATAACGGGGCTGACTCGAAATCAGTTTGCGAGCAATCGCACGCGGGTTCGAATCCCGCCCCCTCCGCCATTTTTTGGGGCGTTAAGCCCCACCAGCAATCCAAGGCCTGTTAAATATACGACAGGCTTTTTTTGTGCGCGCGCGGTATGCGCGACCTTGTGGAGAACACTAATTTACCGACAAATATAATTTTTTGTCGGTAAATTAGTGTTGACATCACCCCATGCTCTTTGTTATAATAACGCCAAAATACCGACGTTTGTATGTTTTTGTCGGTGATTTAGTGGTGATTCAAATGGATAAAAATGAACTTAAAAAAGTATTTGAAAGCAACAACGGGGTGCTTAAAACCTCGCAGCTTTCTTCGCTTAAAATCGACTCCACGGATATAAAGCGTCTGATCAAAAACGGAGTTATTGAAAAAATCAAGACAGGGTATTATCGTTTTCCATCGGACGATCTAGACGAAGCGGCCATTGTTGCCCGCCTCTTTCCTGATGGTGTGCTCTGGCTTAATACCGCTCTTTTCTATTATGGATACAGCGACAGGACGCCAATGCAATGGGATATCATCATAAGTAAAAATGCTTCCCGCTCCCGGTTCAAAATTGATTATCCCCATGTAAACCCGTTCTTTGTAACACCGGAGCGCCTCTCTTACGGTGTAACCACTATAGAGATTGATGGTTGTATTATGAAAATCTTTGACCGTGACAGGCTTATTTGCGAGTGCCTCAAATACGAATCTGACATGGATAAGGAAACTTTTAATAAAGCGGTTCAGGCATACCTCGCTGATCCAAAAAAAAATATTAAGAACCTTCTGGCTTATGCCAAGCGCAGAAAAGCGACAAAGCGGATGCATGATGTTATAGGAGTGTGGCTGTGATAGATATAGGTGCTTCAGTAATTGCAAGGCTTAAAAATAAAGCTAAAGCCTCTGGGATGTCCTTTCAGGTTCATCTGCGTTTGTTCTGCCAGGAAGAGTTCTTACGGAGACTCTCCCTTTCAAAATACGCTGACAATCTGGTACTAAAAGGCGGTTTTTTTCTTTTTGTTTTGAGTGGATTTGAAAGCCGAGCCACCATTGATGTTGACTTTCTTCTTCGGCAAATACCCGGTAGCGTTGAGGATGCCCAGCGGATTGTTTCGGAGATTATTAACACTCCAAGCGGCAATGATTTCATTACTTTTGAAATGAGCAGCATCGAGGAGATTACACCGCAAAGGAAATACAAAGGAGTCAGCTTTCAACTTATAGGCAAAATCAAGAATACAAAAACGCCTTTTAATGTTGACTTTGGCATTGGTGACGTCATAGTGCCCAAAGCGGAAAAAAGGACGATCCCAACTCAGCTTGATGCATTTGCTCCGCCTGAGATCAGCACGTATTCTCTTGAAAGCATTGTCGCTGAAAAGTTTGACGCCATGCTCCAGCGTATGGAGCTGACCAGCCGGATGAAGGATTATTATGACATTTACTTCATCGCTCACGCCTTTGATTTTGACGGACGCAAACTGCAGGAAGCCATCATGCTGACACTGCAAAACCGGGGGACTGATTATGACCGCAGTAGTTTTGATGAGATTATAAGCTTCTCGGGAAATGACGCCATGCTGGTCAAATGGCGGCAATTTATAAGGCGCACCAAGCTGCCGAATATTGAGTTTAACGAGGTTACATCCTTATTAAATATTTTCCTCGGAGGCATATGGACTGCGATTATCAATGAGGAAGAATGGTTTAAAAACTGGAGCTGCCAGGCCACATCATGGTAAAGGCTTGATTATTAGCCGTTCGGCTTCGGCAAACCGCGAGACATATGTGCCAGAGATGGCGTTCAATTTTTCATTGCGGGGAGAGCCGTCAGGGGATATAATACCATTGGAGAATATATGGGTCTTGTAAAGTGTATATAATTATCTTGCATTGATGTACATAAAAAGAGGCGTCAACCGTGTCGCAGATAAGACCGATGAGGGAAGGGGTTGGGGATTTTGGCTAAAGATGAGTCTTTTGATGTAGTGTCCAAAGTGAATATGCAAGAAGTAGACAACGCGATTAACCAAACAAATAAGGAAATACAGCAGCGCTATGATTTTAAGAACAGTAAAGCTGCCGTAAGCCTAGAAGAAGATGCCTTAAAAATTGTGGCTGAAGACGATTTTAGATTAAAAAGTGTAATTGATATTTTGCAGACAAAATTGCTGCGCAGACAAGTGCCAATCCAAAACTTGGATTACGGTAAGCTGGAAAATGCCGGAGGCGGCACGGTGCGGCAGATGATTAAGTTAAAACAGGGGCTTGAAGCAGAGACCGCCAAGCAGATAATAAAGGATGTCAAAGGGTTAAAGCTGAAGGTGCAATCGCAAATTATGGAAGACCAAATTCGGATTTCCGGGAAAAATCGGGACGACCTGCAGCAAGTCATCGCTTTTCTAAGAGAGCAAGATTACGGCCAGGAGTTGCAGTTTACTAATTATAGGTAACAGCCCACGCTCAGTCCGGCTGATAAAAGAAGATGTTCTAGCCGCCGCCCCCTGAAACGTGGGGCTTTTTTATTGTTTCTGAGAAAGATTTTACTTGCCAGAATTAATTGTATTCTATAATATTTATTTAGGGAAACAAACTTGGAGGTGGAAGTAGTGATTTTATTAAACCCAAACCGACTGCAGAATAGTTGCGGCGATGAGGCTACGCGCGAAATAGTCAGGAAAGTAGTTGCTTTCTTTGAGGATAAAGGGAAAAGGCAGCTGAAGCAGGATGACCGCGAACGGGTTTGGTATGATGACCTGATCCAATTTTTTAAGGAAAACGAGCTTTTATACACATTGCTGACGCCACCGCAATATGGTGAGGGCCAATGTCGCTGGGATACTTGGCGAAATTGCGCATTTAACGAAGTGCTGGCATTCTATGGCCTTCATTATTGGTATACCTGGCAGGTTTCCATTCTAGGTTTGGGACCGATTTGGATGAGTCGTAACGAGGAGGCAAAACGGAAGGCGGCTCAGCTTTTGAAAAATGGGGAACTGTTTGCTTTTGGCTTGTCGGAGCGACAGCATGGCGCTGATATCTACGCAACTGAGATGAGGCTCTCGCCACAGCCGGATGGAAGTTTTCTGGCCAATGGAGAAAAGTATTATATCGGCAATGGTAATGCGGCAGAGATGGTCTCCACCTTTGGGAAGATGGGTGAGAGCGGAGAGTATGTGTTTTTTGTGGCCAATTATCGAAACCGAAATTATGAACTTGTCAAAAATGTAGTGAATTCCCAGTCCTATGTGGCAGATTTTAGGTTGCACGATTACCCTGTGTCGGAGAGCGACCTTTTATCACAGGGTGAAGAAGCATGGGACACAGCCTTAAATACTGTAAATGTGGGCAAATACAATTTAGGTTGGGCATCTATTGGCATCTGTACCCACGCTTTTTATGAGGCAATAAATCATGCGGCTAATCGTCGGCTTTACGGCATGTATGTTACAGACTTTCCGCATGTAAAGCAAATGTTCACAGAGGCCTATAGCCGCTTAGTGGCGATGAAGCTTTTTGCGTTGCGGGCAGCAGATTATATGCGGGCGGCTTCTCCGCAAGACAGGCGGTATCTTTTATATAATCCTACGGTGAAAATGAAAGTTACAACCCAGGGCGAGGAAGTAATTAATTTGCTCTGGGATGTGATTGCGGCAAAAGGTTTTGAGGCAGATACATATTTTGAAATGGCTGCCAGGGATATCCGCGCGCTGCCAAAGCTGGAAGGGACTGTTCATGTTAATATTGCGCTGATTGTTAAATTTATGGCTAACTATTTTTTCAACAGCGCCGTCTATCCGGAGTTGCCAAAGCAGGATCAGCCAGCTAATGACGATTTTTTGTTTGCGCAGGGACCTGCGCGAGGTTTAAACAAAATATGTTTCCACGATTATAATCTTGCTTACGAGAGCAGGGAGTTGCCCAATATCGTAGTGTTTCGGGAGCAGATAGCATTGTTTAGAACTATGTTGGTTAAGGCTACGCCTGATGAAGCACAGCGTCAGGACACAGATTTTCTTCTGGGGCTTGGTGAAATTTTCACGCTGATAGTTTATGGGCAGCTGATTTTAGAAAACGCTGACATTTATCAATTAGATGACGATTTGGTTGATCAGATTTTTGATTTTATGGTCAGAGATTTTTCCAAATTTGCTCTACAGCTTTATAGTAGGCAGGGCAGCACCGAGGCTCAGATGGAGTTATTGCAGAAAATGTTCCGTAAGCCTGTTGTAAATGGGGAGCGCTACCGGAGAGTTTGGGAAAGTCAGGTTTATGCTTTAAATGGTGTATATGAAATGAGCGAGTAGCCAGGCTTTGATCTGCCTTTTATAAATTTGGCAGCATTAGCTACTTGAAAAAGAACTAAAAGAGTAGTAGAATATATTAATGTCGAGGTGGATTCCTTGCTTTTGAAAAAGTGAGGTTTCGATTTTGTACTCCGGAGAGATGGCTGAGCTGGACGAAGGCGCTCGCCTGGAAAGCGAGTAGATGGGGCAAAACCTTGTCTCGAGGGTTCGAATCCCTCTCTCTCCGCCATATTATGTAAAAAGTTTGGTCGTGCTAGATGGGGAGGTAGCGGTGCCCTGAACCTGCAACCCGCTGTAGCAGGGTCGAATTCCTGTCCCCGGCCCCGGATTTTAGGGTCTGACCTGGGCAAGTGGTGTTGACGGCCGGGTCCCGTGCGGCGTAAGTTTGTAAACCCCGTCAGGTCCGGAAGGAAGCAGCGGTAAGCAAGTTCTTGCGGGTGTTACGGGGCAGCCTGGCCTGAGTTAACTGCTAGGGTAACGCTTAGGAAAACGGGTCAAAGGCAGGTGCACGATCATCTATTTTAAAAAGTCCCCCTTTTGTCAGGGGATTTTTTTATTGTCTAGAGGCTCATGCCCTCATAAATTCGGGGGCAACATGAGAAGGATGATAGTAGTCCTTTCCCTCGCCCTACTATGCCCTCACCCTACCCTCTCCCAGAGGGAGAGGGGATTTGCAGCATGATGAATATTTGCCAAAAGTCAGGACAGTCTAAAGGATTTTCGGAGGCAAGCGCTGAATTAGGAGTTAGAAGGAATACGGCGGGTGGTTACGTATGTATCAAGCACTTTATCGGCAATGGCGGCCACAGGCTTTTGCTGAGCTGGTCGGACAGGAACATGTGGCCAGGACTTTGCAAAATGCCTTGGAACAGGAGCGATTGGCTCATGCTTATTTGTTTTGCGGCCCGCGTGGCACAGGCAAAACGAGTGTGGCCAAAATTCTTGCTAGAGCAATAAATTGCGAGGCAGGCCCGGCGCGGGAGCCGTGCAATCTTTGTGCCGCCTGTCTCGGTATTCAGGCGGGGCGTGTTATTGATGTGCTGGAAATTGACGCGGCCTCAAACCGCGGGATTGATGATATTCGGGAATTGCGCGAGAAAGTGCGCTATGCACCGGTAGAAGTGCGTTACAAAGTTGCTATTATAGACGAAGTGCATATGTTGTCACAGGAAGCCTTTAACGCGTTGCTTAAAACGCTGGAGGATCCCCCTAGCCGGGTGCTATTTGTTTTGGCAACTACGGAGCCGCATAAGCTTCCAGCCACAATAGTGTCGCGCTGTCAGCGATTGGATTTTCATTTGATTGGCATTGCGGTGATTGCGGAGAGGCTGCGTTCCGTGGTCCAGTCGGCAGGCCGTACCATTAGTGAAGATGCGGTTTATTTGATTGCGGAAGAGGCAAACGGCGGGCTGCGAGATGCGCTCTCCTTATTGGAACAGGTTCTGGCCTATTGTCCCGGTGAGGTGACGCAGGAAGATGTTTTAGCAGTTTTAGGCGCTGTGGGTAGAGATGTCTTCCATGTGTTGACGGAGGCTTTGCTGCGGCGGGATTTGTCGGCTGCGCTGTTTTTACTTGATGATGTGACTGCCGGCGGCAAGGACCTGCACCATTTCACACAGCAGGCAGTCCGTTATTATCGCGATTTGATGGTAGTTTTGGCTTGCGGCAAAGAGGCTGAGCGACTGGGTATTGGACCTGACTGGTTGCAGCCGCTGATAAAACAGGCAGAATCATTGGGTATGGGGACAATCGGTGGCATATTGGCGGAGCTGCATGGTTTGCTGGCGGAAGTTCGCTGGGCAACTCGTCCCCGCCTTCTCTGGGAGTTGACTATTTTCCGTCTTTTTATGTCCGGAGGAGGAATTACACAACTTGTGCCTGAGCCGGCTGCTATGACGACACAATCTTCTTCACTGGGAAAAAGCCGGCCGGAGCAGCTTGCCGCAGCGCCTGAGGAAGTTCAGACCCTGCCTGCTTTGACAAGGATGTGGCCGCGGGTTATGGAGCTTCTTAAAAAAGAAAGCATAAAGACTCATGCCTTACTATTATCAGGTGATGTGGGTTTTCGCGATAGCAATACTTTGGAGGTGCGTTATGAAGCGCAAATCCATTGTGAAATGATGGACAGTCCGGAAAACAAGAAGCCGTTACAAGCTGTGCTTAAAGAAGTGCTTGGTATGGAGCTTGCTATCTGCTGCGTAAAGGTGGCAAACGGCACCGGATCTCTTACTGTTGAAAACGATCTTGCAGAAATGTTTAGTTCGGCAGTGGAAATATTTGATGGACAGGTGATAGACTAATTGGGCAGATAAATTAAGGAGGTTTTCAGATGAACGGCAATATGGGCAATATGATGAAGCAGATTCAGAAGATGCAAAAAGAAATGCTGAAAATGCAGGAAGAACTACAGCAGAGAACTGTGGTGGCCTCGAGCGGTGGCGGTATGATTCGGGTAGAAGTGAGCGGCAAAAAAGAGTTGGTTAGCCTCACTATTGATCCTGAGGCCATAGATCCGGCTGATCTTGAAATGTTGCAGGATATGATTACGGCTGCAGTAAATGAGGGCTTGCGCAAGGTGGAAGAGATGATGACAGCCGAGATGCAAAAGCTCACCGGCGGGCTGAATCTGCCCCCTGGGTTGTTCTAAAACGGACGGAGGTTAATGCGTGTTTTATCCCGAACCGATTGCTCGTGTGATTGAAGCTTTTCAAAAACTACCTGGCGTGGGGCCCAAGACAGCGCAACGTTTAGCATTTTTTGTTCTTTCTCTGCCACGGGAAGAAGTGGTGGCCATGGCAAGGGCGATGGTGAATGCACGGGATAAAACGCGCTATTGTCAAAGTTGCGGTAATTTTAGTGATGCCGAAACCTGTTTCGTCTGTCGTGATTCCCGCCGTGATCAGTCCTTGCTTTGTGTTGTGCAAGATCCTCGCGATGTGCTGGCTTTAGAGCGGACGCGGGAGTTTAAAGGTCTTTATCATGTTTTAGGCGGCGCAATTTCCCCCATCGATGGAGTAGGTCCTGACCAGCTTCGCATTCGCGAATTGCTGGCAAGAACAGGCGGCGGGTCTTTCCGGGAAGTTGTTTTAGCCACCAATCCTAATGTGGAAGGAGAGGCTACAGCGCTTTACATCGCCCGGATACTGAAACCGCTTGGCTTGCGTGTCACACGTATTGCCCACGGCTTGCCGGTGGGCGGCGACTTGGAGTATGCAGATGAGGTCACTCTTTCCCGCGCCATGGAAGGGCGGCGTGAGTTTTAGTGTTTATATAGGCTGATTTGCTAATAACTGTGGATAATAAGGTGTTAAAAAGATAATTTCGCCGGATGCTCCGGCGAAATTTTTTTTGCAAAAAACCGGCTCGATTATAACAAATATTGGAGCAACTGAATAGGAATAGGAAAGAATTGGACAACATATAGATTATTAACACGATGGCAATTTGTCTGGAGGAGGAATCAATCTGATGAGAGTAGCCTTGCAAAAGCAATTGGTCACTTTCTGGGCAGCTCTGTTGGTCAAGCTTTCGCCGGCAGAGGAGTCCATGGTTACAAAGGAGAAAGATTTTTTTGAACTTGTGGAAGAAGCTCGGCTCGAGTGGTGGGCAGCCGCAACACACTTTAATCATGTAACAGATCATGATTTAGTTGATTATGCCATTTATGCGATGGAAGCGGCGGAGCGAAAGTATACATTCTTATTGAAAAAGGCTGATAAGGAGGGCTACAGGCTGCCGGCCAGCATTGATGCTTTGCGTGAAAGGAGGGTTGTCCGTGCCAACAATTGACCTAAATGTGATATTGGCCGTTGTTTTTGGGCTTTTTGTGCTGTATTTTGTGGGAAAAATGCTGGTAACGCCAGTTAGATTTGCAGTCCGCGTTATGCTGAGCGGCGTGATGGGCGCTGTTTTGATTTTAATTTTCAATCTGGCAGGATCTTTATTTGGTGCGGTAATCGGCGTAAATGCTTTTACCGTTCTGGTCGTCGGTTACTTAGGGCTGCCCGGTTTGGCTATGCTCGTCTTGTTGCAACAGATGCTAGCATAGAAAATAGCAAAAAAAATTGCTTAAAGCAATGTTCGGCATAGCTTGACGTTACATCGAAAACAATGCTACAATTTGGATTGTAGGGGGTTTTTTGCGATTCGTGATGCAAGCTGAAGTTCTATTGCTTCCTGCTTGGATTATTTGATGTACGGCCCGGATTTAGCTAACTGGCGTATCTTGGGTCGTTTTTCTTATTGTGTTGCCTGGGAACTTTCTCATTCGCGAAGCGTCTTTTTGTAATGAAGCAATTAATTTAGGACAAGCTAAAGCTGCTAGCCGCAAAAGGAGATATTCAGGTGCGCATTATAGAAGCATATGTAGGAGAATATGCCAGTGGAAAAAGTGAAATCGCCATTAACCGAGCCTTGTCATTGCTTGGCGGAGAGTTGCCTGTGACACTGGTCGATCTGGATTTGGTAGAACCTTTTTATACGCTTAGACCTCTGAAGCGGGAGCTGGAAGGCATGGGGCTGGCAGTTATTACTTGGGATACTAAAGATGTTCTGGGTTTTGGCGAAACAGGCTCTTTGCTGATGCCGCAGATGCGCTGGGCGCTGCAAAGGGAGGGCCATGTGATTTTTGATGTGGGTTATGGCGTCTCGGGTAGTCGGATATTTAACTTGCTGGAAGGGATTGCAGACTCGGAGCTAAAAATCTTTGCAGTGCTTAATGCTTCCCGGCCGATGACGGCTAACTTGAAAGATATTGTTGAATATTTGCAGGAATTCGAACAACTTGATGGCTTGATAAACAATACTCATCTCGGCGCTGAAACAGAGCTTGCAACAATCTATCATGGTGTAGAGCTTTGCGCGGCAGTGGCAGAAGTTATGGGTATACCCGTCATCGCAACTGCCGCGGATGAGCGTTTCCGGGCACAACTAGGCGCTGCGGATCAGCGCGGAAATGCCATTCTTTACTTAAAACGGTATATGGAAAAAGCCTTTTGGTAGCAAGATGAGAAAGTTAGCCTTTTGTGTCAATGATGAGAAAGATTAATCTATTTAGCCAGCGGGAGGCGTTTGATAATGGACAAGCTGAGCCATGAAGAAAAAAGAGCATTCATGACGGGGAACGAAGCTGTGGCTTGGGCGGCGGTAGCCGCCGGAGCCGAGATTATGAACGGATACCCGATTACCCCACAGAATGAGATTATGCACTACTGGACAAGACTGGCTCCCAAGTTTAACAAAAAGTTTTTGCAGACGGAGGACGAGCTTTCTGCTGGTTTTACTACTATCGGGGGCGTACTCGGGGGCAAAAAGGCCTTTTCTGCCACAGCCGGTCCGGGAACCACGCTCTTCCAAGAGCCTTTGTCTATGGCTGAGATGATGCGTATTCCCATGGTTTTAGTTGTACAGCAGCGAGGCGGTCCGTCTACGGCTACTGTGATTTACTCCCAGCAGGAGGTAAACTTGGTGACATTCGGCGGGAACGGCGAAGGATGGCGGATTGTTTATTCCACTTCTTCCCATCAAGAGTTGTATGACTATACGATTAAAGCGTTTGACGCCGCTTGGAAATATCGCTTTCCCGCCATTATCTTGGGGGACGGATATCAGGCGAAAATGCGCGAGTCACTGCTGATGTATAATCCGGAAGAACGCGGCATTCTGCTCGTACAACCTGAGGTTTTTGTGGGCAAACCAGGTCTGCCGGGCAGAGACCGCCCGGCAGACCACCTGCGTAACGCCTTTAGCGTTGAGGAGGAACTGTTTGAGGCAGCCATGAATATTCAGCAGGAGTATGATAAAATGGCCGCAGAAATTGTTGAAGCCGACGAACAGCAGATTGACGATGCAAAAGTGGTAATCATTGCCCACGGGGTAGTAAGCCGCGCAGCAGTCGCAGCTATGAACCGCCTGCGGGCTAAAGGCCATAAGGTTGGCTACTTTCGCCCGATTACTCTTCGCCCTTTCCCGGAAAAACAGTTACAGGCTGTGGCTGAAAAATGCAGCAATTTTTTGCTTGTTGAATCAGCCCTTGGACAATTGGCGCGACTTTTTAAGGAGGCGCTGTTTAATGTGCCTATTAAATCTTTCCAGACAATCTATAAGCCGGGCGTTGGCATTACTGCAGAAGAAATCGTGGAGCATATCGAGAGCCATGGCTAGAAAGGTGGGAGAAAAATGGTTGAACGTTTAGCGATGCCTAAATCGTGGCGCCTGGACTCTAAGCCGCATAAGTTTTGCCCTGGTTGCGGCCACGGGATGGTGCTCAAAGTGCTGGGTGAAGTTATTGATGAGCTGGCTATTCAGGAAAAACTTATTTTCGGGGTTGACATCGGCTGCTCCTTGCTGGCCTGGGATTTTTTTGATGTCGATACGGTGCAGACACATCATGGTCGTACTAATCCGGTGATGGTAGGTATTAAGCGAGCCAGACCGGAGCTGCTCTGCATTGCTTATATGGGAGATGGCGGTGCATATGCCATTGGTTCACAGCATCTGGTAAACGTTGCTTTTCGTAATGAAAAGATTATGGCCATTGTGGTAAATAATTGCAACTATGGCATGACGGGGGGGCAGATGTCGCCCACCACGCTTCCCGGTCAGAAAACGGAAACCTCTCCTTACGGACGTGACGCGAAGGAAACCGGCAGTCCCACACTTGGTCCGGAAATGGTGGCGGCCATTGCCTCGCCAGGCGCATATGTGGCACGTGGCAGTGTCACCAATCTCAAGCAATTAAAGAAGTTTATGAAAAAAGCAGTGGAAAATCAATTGGCGGGCAATGGTTTTTCTTTTCTCGAAGTAATATCTTGCTGTCCCACTAACTGGCGGACAAATGCAAAGCAGACGTGGGCCTTTATGGAAGAAGAGATGGGCCGCTATTTCAAGACGGGCGAACTCCTGACGGCAGAAAAAGACGAGGGGCATAGCTGATGGCCAAACTGATAAAGATTGCCATTGCAGGAGAAGGTGGCCAAGGAGTTCAGTCAATCGGTGATATCCTGGCGGAAGCGGGCAACGAGGAAGGGAAAGAGGCTTTGTATATTCCTAATTTTGGCATTGAGCAGCGTGGTGGCGTTTCGCTGGCCTTCGTCCAGATTTCTGAGGAACAGATTGGTTCTCCGAAATTTGAGAGCGCAGATATTGTAATTGCTCTTAGCGAACGGGCAGTAGCAAGGACGCTACAGTATGTGACTAAAGATACTCTTTATGTGTATGATAACTCTTTGATTGCGCCGCCAGAAGTGGCAGACGAAGTCATCGGGCTTCAGGCCTACGATACTGTGGCGCCGGAGGCGCAAGCCGGCAAAATAAGCAGGCAAGTAAAATCCGCACAGGAAGAACTGCCGAAAAATGCCAAGCGCTTAATTGGCATTCCGGCAACGGCCATTGCTCAGAAGGAACTGCACCCCCGAGTCTTTAACATGATTATCCTCGGGGCGACTGTGAGGGCGGCAGGTATTGTCGAGATGCAGACTATTGAGAAGGCGCTGGAGTCGAAGTTGGGCAAAAAATTCACAGACAACCCCAAGTTGCGGGTATTAAACTTTAGCGCACTGCAAAAAGGCGTTGAACTGATGGATACGGCATTGCGGGAGGAAGGAAAAGTATGAGCAAGAAAACTTTTCGCAAACTGCAATATGAAGGGACAAAAGGCTGCTTTAACATTTCTCCCGACCTTTGCAAAGGTTGCGGCTTATGTAAAGAAAAGTGTCCTACTGATGTTTTGGACTGGGGCAAAGAGTTAGGCGTTTACGGGACGCCAATCATCGTCCCAGCGCGCTTAGAACAGTGTATAGTTTGCGGTATTTGTGAATTGGTTTGCCCGGATGCCGCAATTTTGATTGAAAAAAAGGAGAAAGAGAAAAAGAAAGCTAAGGAATCGTAAACGGTAGTGACGGCGGCCGGCCTGCTGCTTCTAAAAAACATATTTTAGCGACTCCTGCCCTTTTGTCCAAACAGGCAATGTGGTACAATGAAGATGAAAAACAATGAAAGAAGTGGAGCCTGTGAAGTGGAAAAAGGGAGACTTGCTGGTTGTCTTTGGCGTTTTGCTTGTGGCACTTGGGCTGATGGCCATCAGGGCTTTGCCGGCAAGCTCTGGCAATAGTTTTTTACGTGTGGAGCTGGATGGCGTTTTGCTGGAGGAAATTCCCTTTAATGAGGCGGATGTTGAGACGTTTCCCATTGAGTTTCCGGCTGGAATGGCTACAGTTGAAATTGCCGGCGGCCGTGTTCGAGTGTTGCCCATGTCTAAAGAAGTTTGTCCTTTGGGGATTTGTTCTTCTATCGGCTGGGTTGAACAAGCGGGAGATGCTATTGTCTGCCTGCCAAACCGCTTGGTTTTGACGGTTGTGGGCGGGGAGGTCAATGAGGTTTGGGACTCGGTGGACGGGGTGACTCGTTAAGTGGGTAAGAAAAAAAGAACAATTTTGGTAAGCGCCTGCCTGCTGGGCGCTCACGTTAATTATTGCGGTGGCCATAATAATCATTTGGCTGTCCGCATGTTAAGGGAAAAGGCCATCTTGATTCCGATTTGTCCTGAACAACTGGGAGGCTTGGCGACGCCAAGGCCGGCTGCGGAAATTAAGGGTGGCACCGGAAAAGATGTTTGGAGCGGAACAGCCCGTGTTTTGACGGCGACTGGAGAAGATCGGACGGAGGCGTTTAAACGTGGCGCAAGGGAAGTCTGGCTGCTAGCCGAGGTTTTAGGTGCTCAAGCAGCGCTTTTAAAAGCTCGGAGTCCTTCGTGCGGTCATGGTGAGGTTTATGATGGGACTTTTAGTGGCGTTAAAATTGACGGAGATGGAATAACCGCAGCTTTTTTGCGTGGGCAGAACCTGCCCGTTTTTAGCGAGGATGAGCTGGCGCGTTGTGAAAAGTGGCTGTCAACTGGAGAAAGTTGACAGCCGTCCGTGTTTTTGTTACGATGAAGCAAATTTTACAAGTTCGGGCAAGGGGGCGGTCAATAATATGAATTGGGATAAATTTTTACTGAAAGAAGGGATTACTTTTGACGATGTGCTTCTTATCCCGTCAAAGTCCTCTGTCCTTCCGTCTGAAGTGGATGTGAGCACGCAACTGACTAAAAGCATCAGGCTGAATATTCCGTTGATTAGTGCCGGGATGGATACGGTTACAGAAAGCCGAATGGCCATTGCCATGGCCCGGGAAGGCGGAGTCGGCGTTATTCATAAAAACATGTCTGTGGAGACGCAGGCTGCAGAAGTAGACAAAGTGAAACGTTCAGAGCATGGTGTCATTACCAATCCGTTTCACCTTTCCCCGGAACATAAAATTTATGACGCTGCAGAGCTGATGAAACGCTACCGTATTTCCGGTGTCCCTATCACCGTCAACGGGAAACTGGTGGGCATTATTACTAACCGTGACTTGCGCTTTGAGCAGGATTACAACAGATATATTAAAGATGTGATGACAAAAGATAGGCTGGTTACAGCTTCCGTAGGCACTACACTGCAGGAGGCGCAGGAGATTTTACAGCAGTACAAGGTGGAAAAGCTGCCTATTGTGGACGAGCATTTTATGCTTAAAGGGTTAATTACCATTAAAGATATTGAAAAGGCAATTCAGTATCCCCGTTCGGCAAAAGATGCAAACGGACGGCTGCTGGCAGCGGCTGCCGTCGGCGTGTCCTCTGATACTATGGAGCGGGCACAGGCTTTGGCGGATGCCGGTGTAGATATTTTAGTAGTGGATACTGCCCATGGACATTCGCTTAGTGTCCTGCGCACTGTGGAGCAGATTAAAAGTAAATATCCCGCGGTTAATATCGTTGCCGGCAATGTGGCCACCGGCGCGGGAACCAAGGATTTAATCGAAGCTGGCGCCGATGCGGTGAAAGTGGGTGTTGGCCCCGGCTCGATTTGCACAACCAGAGTGGTTGCCGGCATTGGCGTGCCGCAAATCACAGCTATTTATGACGCAGCCGAAGCAGCGGCGCCGTATAATATTCCCATTGTAGCCGATGGTGGGGTAAAATATTCGGGAGATATTACTAAAGCTATCGGTGCCGGTGCAGATGTGATTATGATAGGCAGTCTGTTTGCGGGAGCTGAAGAAAGCCCGGGAGATATCGAGATTTTTCAGGGCAGAAGTTATAAAGTCTACAGAGGGATGGGTTCCTTGTCGGCGATGAAAGAAGGTAGTAAGGACCGCTACTTCCAGGAAAATGAACAGAAACTTGTTCCGGAAGGAATCGAAGGAAGAGTGCCTTACCGCGGTACGGCCGGGGACACTGTTTACCAGTTGATTGGCGGATTGCGTGCCGGCATGGGCTATTGTGGGGTAAAAGATATCCATGAACTTAAGACTAAGACGACCTTCATGCGGATCAGCAGCGCATCTTTGCGCGAAAGTCATCCCCATGATGTGCATATCACTAAAGAAGCGCCAAACTATAGTCTATCTTAAGTTGTTTTGGAATTTAACCGATTTTTGAAAAAATACCCTGCCCTTTGCAGGGTTTTTTATTATCTCAAGAAGGAAAGAGTATTTTGCAGGTAAAAACTAAGTTATGTGGAAAATGATAATGATATGGATCAATCACGCTTGCCAATCTGGGAACAAGTAAAAAAATATCAGCCGAAAGGCCGTGTCTGGCTGCACTTTCCCGGGCACGGAGGCGGATTTGGGCTGCCTGCAGGGGAAGCGGCTGCTGCTTTTGCGCAAGTGGCTCGGCTCGATTTGACGGAGTTGCCGGAACTGGATGATTTGCACAGTCCCACCGGCGCTATAGCCGAAGCCGAGGAGTTGGCAGCAGACGTTTGGCATGCTGATAAAACTTATTTTCTCGTTAATGGGAGCAGTGCCGGTGTGTTAGCGATGGTGCTTGCTGCCTGCGGTCCGGGTGAGTTAATTCTTGCACCGAGAAATGCCCACGGCTCTTTTTATCACGCTCTTATTCTCTCCGGCGCAGTGCCGCGCTATCTTCCTGTGGCGGAGCAAAACGGTCTCACGCTTAATGTGACGCCGAAAGCCGTCCAGGAGGCTTTTGCTCGCTATCCTCAAGCCAGGGCTCTTTTTCTGACAAGTCCGGGTTATAATGGCATCTGTGCTCAGGTGGCTGAGATTGCGGACATTGTGCGTAGCTATGGAGCCTTGCTGCTCTTAGATGAGGCACATGGCGCCCACTTGGGTTTCTCTCGCAGCCTGCCGGCCTCGGCAGGCCACCTGGCAGATTTGCGGGTTCAGAGCTGGCATAAAACATTAGCTGCGTTAACTCCCGGTGCGGTGCTCCATCAACACGGTGCGCGTATAAATCAGCACCGGCTGCGTTCTGCACTGCAGCTGGTTCAGACGAGCAGCCCCTCATATCCGCTGCTCCTCTCTCTGGATGCTGTGCGGAGAGAAATGGCATTGAAGGGGGAGGCTGTCGCAGACGAGATGGCGAGAAAAGCCGCTCAACTACGTTTTGCCATTGCTAAGTTGCTGCCGCTGCTGACAGAAACTGAGCTGGCGCCTGCAGGTTTTCGTCTGGATACCACCCGAGTAACAGTTTTGACAAGCGAGGCTGGAATTTGCAGTTTTACAGCCGCCCGCCAATTAGTTAAGTTTGGGATTGATCTGGAACTGGTTCAAGCGGGAGCGCTCCTTGCCGTAGTAGGGCCCGGTTTCCAGGGCAAAGATGTCAAGCGGGTGGTCACCGCTTTGAGCTCTCTAACGCAGCAGAAGCCTGAGAAGAACAAAGCTCTTCCCCCCTTACCGCAAGCCGATGTGGTTCTGTCTCCGCGGGAAGCGTTTTATTGCCTTTCTCGCTATGTCTCTCTTCAGGATGCCAGAGGTCAAATAGCGGCTGCAACAGTAGCATCATATCCGCCGGGAATGCCGCTTGTGGCTCCCGGTGAGCGAATCACTAACGACGTCATCACTTATATTCAAGAGGCAAGCCGTGCCGGCGTCTGTTTTCGCGGCCTTGACGGTGAAGGTCGGATCAAGATTTGCGGAGCAGAGAAATAAGAGGTGGGTTTATGAAGAAAGGATATTTTGTCAGTCTGGAAGGTCCCGATGGTGCAGGCAAGACCACCCAAGGGCTCCGTTTGGCTGCTGCTGCCAGAGCGCTGGGGGTTGAA
Organism: Dethiobacter sp.; assembly: GCA_018333635.1. Taxonomy (GTDB): domain Bacteria; phylum Bacillota; class Dethiobacteria; order Dethiobacterales; family Dethiobacteraceae; genus GPS1B09. The sequence continues at coordinate 9,977 of JAGXTL010000110.1, read as the reverse complement.
ACAATTCTTACCCGAGAGCCGGGGGGGACTTCCCTGGGTGATGCGGTACGAGAAATTCTGCTGGAACCGGCGTTTCGAGAAATGGTGCCGCTAACTGAGGTTTTCTTATATGCGGCAGCCAGGGCCCAGCTGTATCATGAGGTGATTGCGCCGGGATTGGCAGCCGGCAATTTTCTGCTTTGTGATAGGTTTATTGATTCCACACTTGCCTACCAAGCCTATGGAGGAAAGATGGATTATAGCTTTGTTCTGCAGGCTAACCTGCGGGCGATTCATGGCAGGTTGCCTGATAAAACTTTTGTGTTGGATCTTGATCCCGCCAGCGGATTGGCAAGGCGCGGAGTTGGTGCCGCAGATCGTGTGGAACAGAAGCCACTCTCTTATCACAGTCGGGTACGGGAAGGCTTTTTGCTTTTGGCACGCAAATTTCCTGAAAGGATTGTAGTGCTAGACGGAAGTGTGCCGCCAGATGAAATGGCTGCCGTTATTTGGAACATTGTGGGCCCTGAACTTGAAAAGCTGCGTTAGACAGTCATTTTGTGGTATAATACAATTTATGAGGTTAGCCATGAACTGGAAAGATATTCACGGACGTCAAGAAGTTTTCCGTGTGCTGCGGGTAGCATTGGCCAGTGGCAATGTGGCTCACGCTTATCTGTTTTGCGGACCGGAGGGAATTGGTAAAAAAACATTGGCAAAGGCTCTGTCGGCGGCACTCGTCTGTCAAAAGTCTTTGGAGGAGTCGTGCGGGAGCTGTTCGGACTGCAAGCAAAGCAAGACCTCCTCTCATCCGGACATTCACTGGATTATGCCCGATGGGAATAAGTCACTGAAAATCAGTCAGACTCGAGAGATTAAAAGAGCTGCTTATTTCAAGCCGCACGAAGCGCGCTATCAAGTCTTTATTGTGGAGCGGGCAGAAACACTAACGTTAGAGGCAGCCAATAGTTTGCTTGTGCTGCTCGAAGATCCGCCGCCGCGCGCTGTTTTCATTTTGCTGGCCAGCAGTCCGGCGGCTCTTTTGCCCACAGTAGTATCGCGCTGCCAGCTTTTTCAACTACCTAGACTTGATGCCGCTAGCCTGATTAGTATTCTGAATGCGGCAGAGCGGCAGCTTTCTTTGGCGGATTTGAAGCGGATTCTCCATGGTGCCGAAGGGCTCCCCGGTCGTGCGTTGCTCTTGGCGCGGGAGGGCCGGCAGGAGCTGTATGCGGAAGCTGTGGGGTTGTTTGGGCAACTGCAGTCAAATGAACCTATTACTGCTTTGGCAGATAAATTGGCGGCAGATGAAAATCTACTTCTGCTGCTGGAAGCGTTGCTGACAGTGCTTCGCGACACGATGGTGCTCGGGTCTGCCGGAAATAGTCGCCTGATTATGCCGGTAGGTGAGGGCGTCAGCTTGGACTGTTTGTTAGCTAAGCTTTCCTTAGCTAATTGCATGGCAGCAATAGAGGTAATCTTGAAATTAGAAAAAGATTTGCAAAGCTCGGTGAATGTGCGGCTGGCTGTTGAGAGAGCCCTACGCAGGCTTAAGGAGGTATTCGAAAATGTTGACAGTAGCGGGGGTACGCTTTAAAAAAGCAGGCAAGATATATTACTTTGATCCAGATGGGAATGAGCTGGCAAGAGGCGCATTTGCTATTGTGGAAACATCTCGCGGATTGGAGTTTGGAGAAGTGGTAGTTGCCCCGAAGGAAGTGGCGGAGGAGGAAGTTATTCAGCCTCTAAAAAAAGTTGTTCGTACCGCCAGCGAAGAAGATTGCCAGAAGATTTTGGAGAACCGGCAGAAAGAAGAAGAAGCCTTTGATCTGGTGCTCCAGAAAATTCACGAACATAACCTTGAGATGAAGTTGGTCGATGTGGAGTATACCTTCGACCGTTCCAAAATCATTTTTTATTTCACAGCTGACGGGCGGGTCGACTTTCGTGAACTTGTTAAAGATTTAGCGACTGTATTCCGCACAAGAATTGAGTTGCGTCAGATTGGTGTGCGCGATGAAGCGAAAATGGTGGGTGGCCTCGGCCCATGTGGCAGAATCTTGTGCTGCCATACTTTTCTAGGAGAGTTTGAGCCGGTTTCTATCCGCATGGCAAAGGACCAGAACTTGTCGTTAAACCCTACAAAGATCTCCGGAGTTTGTGGTCGCTTGATGTGTTGCCTGCGTTATGAGTCAGACGCCTATGAATTGGCCCGGGCGGAAAATAGAGCTTCAAAGCAAGCAAAAGGAGAAATGCCTGTTATTGCTGAAAAGAAAAGCGAATAATTCCGCTTAGGCTTATCAGAAGCTTTGCTTTAGCCCAATATGTGTTTTGTTTGATGCCATTATCTTTATGGGGGGAGTGCCATGAATCCCGGCACCTTATATCTGTGCCCAACGCCCCTTGGCAACATGGAGGATATTACATTGCGCGCGCTGCGTATCCTGGGAGAAGCAGATAAGATTGCGGCAGAAGACACGCGGCGCACCCGGAAACTTTTAAGCCATTATAAGATTCATACACCGCTTACCAGTTACCATGAGCATAATAGACATAAAAAAGGAGCAGCGATTATTGCTTGGCTCCAAGCAGGTTTGCAGGTAGCTCTTGTTAGTGACGCAGGAACCCCCTGTATAGCAGATCCCGGAGAGGATTTAGTGAAAGAAGCGCTAAGTAATGGCATTCAGGTTGTCTCCTTGCCTGGTCCGGTGGCGGCAGTTACCGCCTTAGTTGCCTCAGGTTTGCCCAGCGCCCCCTTTGCGTTTTATGGTTTCTTGCCGGCGCGTGGGTCCGAGAGGAAGGCGACTGTCAGCAGAATTTTGGACGAAGATAAAACGGTGGTCTTTTACGAGGCTCCACACCGGTTAGTCAAAGCACTGACGGAGCTTCAGGCTGACGAACAGAACCGCCAGGTGGTTGTGGCGCGCGAACTGACCAAGATTTATGAACAATTTATCAGGGGCACACTGACGGAAGTGCAAGCACATTTTTCCGTAAACGAGCCGCGGGGTGAATGTACTGTGCTTCTAGCAGGCAAAGGCAATAAGCCTTGCTTGACGGAGCCGGTATTGCTTGTGGAAGAGTTGCTGAAGGAAGGGCTAACAAAAAAAGAAGCCATTCGCGAAGCGGCTGGTCGTCTAAAGCTGCCCCGCAATGACGTGTATAAAAGAGTGTTGGAAAAAAATAAGGACAGTTAAACTGTCCTTATTCAGCCGCCATTTTATTGATACATTCTTGGCAAACAATACGACCGTTGTGACGCTTTACATTGTCGCTACTCCCACAAAAGAGGCAACCCGGCTCATATTTTTTCAGGATGATTCTTTCGTTGTCAACGAAAATTTCAAGTGAATCCTTTACCGCAATTCCTAAGGTTTTCCGCAGTTCAATAGGAATAACAACACGACCAAGCGTGTCTGCTCTGCGCACAATCCCAGTAGATTTCAACAATAACTCCCCCTGCTCAGCATAATTCGACAAACATAGTATACAAGTAATTTCCAAAATAAGCAAGTAGCTTTTTTTGATCTATATCTAAATCTGCGAATTAAGGGTATATGTCCTTTTCTTAAGTGTCAATATATATAGTCACCAGATTGCTTGCCTCCGGAGATTATTATTTGGTATAATGAGCTATCTTGCCAAAGTGAGTTTTCTATCTAAAAAGGAGTGTCTGGTTTGCATAAGAAGACATTTTATATCACTACACCTATCTATTACCCCAGCGACAAATTACATATCGGTCACTCGTATACTACGGTAGCCGCCGACGCTATGTCGCGTTTCAAAAGGCTTACAGGCCATCAGGTCCACTTTCTTACAGGCACAGATGAGCATGGTCAAAAAATAGAACGGCAGGCACAGCAGGCCGGCAAGGAACCGCAGGTTTTCGTAGATGAAATTGTAACTTGGATTAAAAAACTGTGGGATATTTTTGACATCTCTGCAGATGATTTTATCCGTACTACGGAAGAGCGCCATAAAAGCGCTGTACAGAAAATATTTCAGATATTTTATGAACAGGGCGACATCTATAAGTCAAAGTATGAAGGATGGTATTGTACTCCTTGTGAAGCATTTTGGACTGAGCGGCAGTTGGTTGAAAAAAATTGCCCTGACTGCAAGCGCTCGGTGGAACTGGTGGCGGAAGAAAGTTACTTTTTTAGAATGGGCAAATATGCCGACAGGCTAATGGAGCACATTGAAAAGAATCCAGATTTTATTCAACCGGTATCCCGTAAAAATGAAATGATTAATAATTTTCTTAAACCCGGCCTAGAGGATTTGTGTGTCTCCCGAACTTCTTTTAGCTGGGGGATTCCTGTGCCGTTTGATCCGGAACATGTGATTTACGTTTGGCTTGACGCGCTCAGCAATTATATCACCGCCTTAGGTTATCTGTCGGACGACCAAAGTAAAATGCAGATATTTTGGCCGGCCGATGTACAGTTAATCGGCAAGGAGATCGTTCGCTTTCACACAATTTACTGGCCTATCTTTCTGATGGCGTTGGGTCTGGATTTGCCTAAGCAAGTATTTGGCCATGGCTGGTTGCTTCTCGAAGAAGGAAAAATGTCTAAATCTAAAGGAAATGTAATTGATCCTGAGGTGCTAATCAAACGATACGGTTCTGATGCTATCCGCTATTTTCTTTTGCGAGAAATCTCCTTTGGCGCGGATGGTCATTTTAGCGAAACAGCGCTGATTCAGCGTTTGAACTTTGATTTGGCTAATGACTTGGGAAATTTATTAAACCGCACGCTAGCCATGCTTCATAAATATTTTGCGGGTAGAGTTCCTTCCCCCGGCAAATTGGATGCGTTGGATCAAGAGTTAAGCAGTATGGCGCTTGCCTTGCCTGACGTCATCGAGCAGTTAATGGACCAACTTCAGTTTTCCAATGCGCTTGCTGAGTTGTGGAAATTTATCGGCCGAGCAAATAAATACATTGATGAAACGGCTCCGTGGGCTTTAGCTAAAGCAGGACGCCAGGAACGCTTAGCTGCTGTGATGTATAATCTGCTAGAAAGTATTCGGATTATTTCTGTTTTACTTTTGCCGTTTATGCCGCGTACACCGGAAAGAATTTGGCAGCAGTTGGGGATTGCCGGCGAGGCAGATATTCAGAGTTGGGAGAGCGTCCGGCAATTTGGCGGGATTCGCAGCGGGACACAAACTGTGGCCGGCGGTGAAGTATTGTTTCCTCGCCTGGAACTGACGGAAGAGGGCGGCGCCCCGGTTCGTCAGGCAACAAAAAAAGATAAGCCACTAGCCGCAGTAAAGGAGGCACCAATGGTGGAAGAGGCAGCGGGCCTGATTTCTATTGAAGATTTTGCACGCGTTGATTTGCGTGTGGTGGAGATCACTACAGCACAGAAAATTGAGGGTGCCGACAAATTATTAAAACTGACAGTCAGCCTAGGCAAAGAAGAGCGTCAAGTTGTGGCTGGAATTGCCAAGCATTATGAGCCGGAGTCACTTCTTGGCAAGAGTGTGCTGTTTGTGGCAAACTTGAAACCGGTTAAACTGCGCGGGCTTTGCTCAGAGGGGATGCTTCTTGCGGCAGCAGATGAACAGGGGAATTTAGTATTGATTACTACAGAAAAGCCCATCGGCCCGGGCAGCAAGGTGAAATAAGCAATGGCCCTAATTGATACACATGCACATTTAACCGACAATCGTTTTGCCCGTGACTTAGACGAAGTATTACTGCGTGCTGAAGAGTCAGGGATCAGCGCTATGATTAATGTGGGTTACGATCTGCCTTCGTCCCGGCGCTGTGTCGCGCTCGCTGCCAAAAGAGAAATGCTTTTTGCAACAGTCGGTATTCATCCGCACGAGGCAGCCAAGGTGGGTGAGCAAGCTCTTGCTCAGCTGCGGCAATTAGCTCTAAGCGGAAAAGTGGTGGCGCTGGGAGAAATGGGGCTTGACTACTATTATAATCATTCCCCGCGCGATCTTCAGCAGGAATTGTTTCGCCGACAGATTCGTTTGGCTAAATCCTTGTCTTTGCCGATTATTGTCCATGACCGAGATGCACACGAAGACGTCCTGACTATTTTAAGGGAAGAAGGGGCGGAAACTGTGGGGGGAGTATTGCATTGCTTTTCCGGCAATAGAAATTTTGCGCTCCGTTGTCTCGCTTTAGGTTTCCATATTTCGCTGGCGGGGCCGGTTACCTTTAGCAATAGCAGGGATCTGGCGGCTGTGGCAGAAGCTGTCCCCGCAGACAAGCTGCTCTTGGAAACTGACGCTCCCTATCTTGCGCCCGTTCCCTATCGCGGCAAAAGGAATGAACCGGCCTACTTGCTGGCAGTGGCTGAAAAAGTTGCCGCTCTTCGCAGTACAACTGTCGAAGAGTTGTCTGACTGCACAACCGAGAATGCTAAGAAATTGTTTAAACTGGAGATTAAAGGAAATAGCGGTGCATAAATTTGGCAAGATGGGCCATAAATATTTACTAGGTAGTTAAGAATTAAGAATAGGGGGAATGGAGATGACCCTTCCCGACTGGTGCGGCAAGCTAAAAGGTATGCAGACGATGGGAAAAGGGATATTGATTGTTTTCCTGCTAATCATTTTTTTTCTGGTTGTTTACCCTCAAGTTACTACAAAACAGGTAGTCTTAGTTGTGGACGGCGAAGCAGGGCAGATTTTAACCCGTGTTGAAACGGTTGGTCAACTCCTGGCAGAGAGCGGCTTAACTCTCAGAGAGAGTGATTTGCTGACACCGACGGAGGAAACCAGCTTAAAACGCGGCATGGAAATTCGCTTGCAAAGAGCAGTACCGCTTTTTTTGCATGTTGACGGACGAACAAGCCTTGTCTATTCCACGGCGGCTACTACAGCAGAGTTATTGAGTGAATTAGGTGTTTCGGTGGGACAAAGCGACCGGGTGACGCCCGGTTTGAATCAACAGTTGGCAGAAGGCGCAAAAGTGCATGTCAGCCGTGTGCGCAAGGAAATATCTCGCAAAGAAGTAGCTATTCCCTTCAAGACGAAACAAAAAAACGACCCCGAGCTTGCCAGCGGACGCCGCAGGGTGGCTGTTGCCGGAAAGCCCGGAACGATGGTGCGGAGCTATGAAGTAGTTTATGTTGACGGCCAGGAGGAAGAGCGAAATTTTATTGAGGAAAAGCGTGTTTCTGAACCTGTTAACAGTGTCGTGTATCTAGGGACCAAGAGGGTTGCGCCCGTAGTTACTGCCAGTGCTCGCGATGGGCGGGTCAGCAAAGTGATAGAAGGGTTGGCTTCCTGGTACGGCGCTGGTTTTCAAGGGAATAGAACTGCTTATGGTGACATCTTTGATAAGAATAAGTTAACAGCAGCTTCTCCCTCACGGGAAATGGCCGGAAAAATGGTGCGCGTTACTTATTTAAGAAGCGGTCGCAGCGTGGATGTTTTAATTAATGATTATGGACCGCATATCCCGGGGAGAGTGATTGACTTATCTATGGCGGCGGCTCGCGCCATTGGCATGCTTTCTTCCGGTGTGGGCAAAGTGAGGATTGAAGTATTAGAGTAGGCAAAGTTGTGTCGCAGCCAATAATTTGGATCCGGGCTTCCCGGATTTTTTCTTCTGCCTAATAAAGGAGTATGAATAATGGTTAAGCTGTCAAATCCAGGATATGTTGCCAGCCTTTTGGCGCAGCAAGGCATACGCTTAAAGAAAAAGTGGGGGCAAAATTTTTTAGTTGACGAAAATATCTTGCAGAAAATTGTGCACACAGCCAAACTGGAGCCGACAGATTCAGTGCTGGAAATCGGACCGGGTATCGGGTCACTGACTCAGAAGCTGGCTGAAAAAGCAAAAGTAGTTACGGCAGTGGAGATTGATGCGCGCCTGTTGTTGGTATTACAGGCAACACTTGCGGATTATGATAATGTTTTTCTTATTCATCAGGATGCGATGGATTTTGACTGGAGAGCACACTGTTCGCAGAATTCAGTTAAGCTGGTGGCAAACTTGCCTTATAATGTGGCAACACCGCTTTTTTACCGCTGGCTTAAAGAGTATCGGGATTGTTTTTCACTGTTTGTTTGTATGGTGCAAAAGGAAGTGGCCCAGCGGATAGTAGCGCATCCCGGAGGGAAAGAATACGGAGCGCTTGCCGTGATTTGCCAGTATGCAGGTCGCTGTGAAATCGCTTTTAATGTGCCAAGAACAGTGTTTTTCCCTAGGCCGGACGTTTCTTCAGCAGTAGTTAAAATAACACCGGTAGTCAATCCTAGCTATGATGTCGGTGAAGAATCTTTCTTTTTTCGGCTGGTTGACGCCGTATTTTCTCAGAGGCGCAAAACTTTGTTCAACACTTTGCATGCCGCACTGCCATTTTCAAAAGAAGAATTGGCAGAAGTCGGAGATGTTGCAGGCATCGACATGTCGAGGCGCGGAGAGACGCTAAGTGTGGAGGAGTTTGCATTAATTTCGCGTTTGCTTTATACTAGAAGCGGTGGCGTCTGAGAAAACGTTTGGAGGTGCAAGATGAACATGTATTTTCACAGCCCTTCCCGCGGCAATTTATCTCTAGATGAGACATACGCTGAGATTATGACTTATATAGCTGAAAATCCAAAAGAGCAATATAAGCTGATTTTCGGAACCGATTCCCATCCGCATCATCGGCGTGAAGTTTGTTTTGTTACCGCAATAATTATCCACAAAGTAGGAAAAGGTGCTCGCTATTTTTATCGCCGTCAACGTCACAACTACATGTCAAGCCTGCGTCAGCGAATCTATTATGAGACGTACCTAAGCTTGGAAGTGGCTACGCTTGTTACAGCCAAACTTGCCAATGGTGTCTATCCGCGTTTGAATATCGAAATCCATCTTGATGTTGGTGAAAAAGGAGATACTAAGGAACTTATCCGTGAAGTGGTGGGGATGGTGATTGGCAGCGGTTTTCAGGCTTGCATCAAGCCTGATTCATACGGCGCCACAAAGGTAGCCGATAAATATACAAAGTAGTTTCTTCGTACAATTACGCCTTGAGGCGTTTTTTATTTTTCTAGTTCAGCAAACGGCCGGACAGAAACTGCTGCAGTAAATCAAGACGTCTTATTTTGTGATAGCCCAGATAAGCTTTCCCCTCATAATCTCGCCTGCGCGTTACTCTTTTGGCTAGAGCAAGTGCTTCTAGGCAGTCACCCACAATGGTATCCACAATTTGCCGGCTGTGGGTGCTGTTTTTTATTTGCGAACCAAGGCAGATATGTGGGATTTCTCCTACGATACGGATGTCAAAGTTGGCAAAGGAGGCATGGACTAGTAGTGTGGGAGGCACACAAAAGTCCTCCCAAGGAGCCAGCGACAGCAGGCGTCGCGAGACGAGATGGGGGCCATGTGATGGGGAAGCAATGCCAATATCGTTGTAAATACCAAGTTCTTTATTGAGAAGACGACGGAAAAAGAAAAGCGGTTCATTAAGCGTTTCAAAGGGAGGACTTTGCGGGTAGCAATTAATCAGAGCAAGGTCCGGCTTTTCCATTGCCGTTTTAGATAATATCTCGGAAAGTTGGCTGGTTATTTCTCCGACCAGGTCGCCATCAATAAACAAGGCATAGGCAGCTTCGCTTTCATAAACCAGCTTCGCGCCTATTGCTCTGGGGACATCAATGCCAAGTGCTTCTTCAAAATGGAGAACTTTGATTTTTGCTCTGTTTTCAGCATAGACTGACTCTACTTCTGCCTGTGTGCTTTGGTTGGAACCGTTTTGAATCACGAAGATTTTTGTTATGGAAGGGAGAGTCAGTAGCCGCCTGAGTAGGCGGCCCACCCTTAACTCTTCGTTATGAACAGGAACTACAGCTGCAAACAAATGGATCTCCTCCTGCCAACAGTATATTATTATTGCCGGCAAAAGAGCATAGCTGTTTTCAGCCGAGCAATTTGTCAGCAAAACCAGCCATTTACGTCACAGTTGGTGGCGGCAAAAAATCAGATATTCTCCGACATTAGCCTAATCCCGTCTGTACAATGGCGGTAGATTAGGCTATAT
>JAGXTL010000044.1 GCA_018333635.1 Dethiobacter sp. | reverse complement strand
CCTGTCATCCTCTTTGTTCTTACCGTACTGCACTTGTCGCAGGCATTGCGAATAGCTGGAGATGGATGTTATGTCGTAGGCCCAGTATTCATTTTCACTCCTGCGCTTCCCCTGAAGCCTAAAGAACTGCTGTTTTTCTGCTTCTGTGATGGATCCGAATAATTCGCTGCTCCGCTGAGATGTAATGGCTTTGCCGTAGGGATGCTTGTGTAGACTTCCCCATTTTTCAAAACGATACAGCGGGTTGTGATCTTCCAGCACCAGGTAATATGCCGTTGATAGTATTTGCCGGTAGGTTTCCGGGAAGCAGACCTTTAAATCCTTGGCAATGCCCAGCTTTTCGCCAATGGCATCCAGCAGATAGGTGGCACCATAAAAAAAACGGGCGGTTTTCTCCGCAGGAACCGGACCTCTTTTAGCAGGTGCGTATTCATCTTTCTTTTTCCGCCCCCTGCCGTCAGTCGGAAGAATTTCACCGGTCTTGTCATTCACCCGGCCAATGAGGGTCCGCTTAGAACGTGACTGTTGCTTTTCCTTGTCCCAGTAGGACACGGACTCGTAAGCGTATGTAATCCCGGAACGCTTATCTGTCTGGCGAATAATGGCGGCCATCTGAACACCTCCTCGTTACGTATATTGTATCACATAACGAGGATTAAAGCTGCTACAAATATGCCAAAAAGCGAATAAATTCAGGTGTTTTTAGCACTTTCCACGCTGACTCGTTATGTGTCAGCGGGAGGGCAGGAATTATGTGTCGCGGTTAAACTATAGACTGAACGGTAACCAAGAAACATTTTCTTGTTCCGAAGTTAACTATCCTTTTGTCTTAATAAAGCTTAATATATTAAACAAAGCCGCAGCGGGCGGGTTACAAGCCTGCTGCGGCTTTGTTTTAATACTGCCGCCAGTTCCAAAAAGCTACTTCATCTACCATCAAAATGGTTATCCACTCTTCTCCCTGTAGTGCAAGAAGCTCTTTTGTGGGGCCTGTAATGACTGCGCCGTAATGATAGATGCCGTTTTCTTCAAGATGGTTTATTCTTTCTGTAAGATTAAGAGGTCTGAAATCAACGCGGTCGGCTATGTTTTGGTTTTCTTCCAGGAAATAAAGAGTTTTCATAAACTGCTGATGAAAAACAGTCTGGTCACCGGGGTCATAGTCTGGTGATCTCCGGCTTTCGGAGGAAAATCCCCTGCCTTCTGTGCGGGAGGTGACAATCATATCATCATCATGCCAGATTGGCATAAAGGCCGGGAAGCCAAGATAACTGAAGCGGAATAAGTCTTCATCGTCTTCCACCCCCGAATCCACCGCCAACCAGAGCATGTCAATGTCTTTATCAGAGAATAGGTTAAAGACTTCTTCGGTGGGCAAAAGCCGGTTAAAGCTGACGTAGGCTGATGCTACCGTGCCCTCAGGTAGCATCTCCAGGATGTCCCATTGAGAATTTGCCTGAAAATTAGCCGAGTGTGCGGGATGCACCATATAAGGTGGACTTTGTGTGGTTCTGCCAAGCTCTACTCTGTCGGTAAAAGTCATCCTGGAAAATATAAATCTGTAGTTTAGCTCCCCTACCTTGATTGTTTCATGACCAACTCTTTTTGTCATGTCACGCGTGGCGTCCATGGTAAAAAAAGGATTGGCCTGTGTGCTGGTGCCGCGATACTGGCCGTAAGGATCGGTGACAATCAGTGTATATTCAATTACATTACGGAGCACTTCACCGCGGGAAGGATTACCGGTCGCATAGTAAAGCATGGTAATAATTGAGGAAACAATGGTGATAATGATCAAAAAAGAAATTGCTGTAAAAGCGGTTTGGAGACGGGCTGACCATTTACCGCGTTTTAGTATTTTCTTCTCTGAGTTAAGTGCGCTTTTTTTTTCCTGTCCGGAGTTATGCGGGGCAGTCTTTTTTTTGTCGTCCAGGCGCTCCTGTAGGGCTTCTAGTTTTTCCAGTTCTTTTTCAAACTCTTTTTCTTCTTCTTCAGACATTTTGCCGTTTTCGTAATCGTCAAGTTTTTTATTGAAATCGTCAGTCATGTATTTTCGCCGCCTTTCTTTTTACGGATGGCCTGTCTGGCTCTGTAGAGGAGAATTTTAAAATGTGACAGTGATACATTCATCACGGATGCAGCTTCGTTATAGTTTAACTGGTGAAAATCGTGGAGCAGCAGTGCATATTTCTGTTTTTCGGGGATGTTTTCAAGTAGTGAGATGATTTCAGTAATTTGTTCGTCGGTTACTATTTTGTCTTCAATGCTGATTTGTTTGTCCGGCAGTGCGGACAGATATTTATCTCCTTTTAGCCTGACTCTGCTTCGTTTTCTGATATAGTCAATAAAAGCATTGTGCGCTACTGTGAACAGCCAGGGCTTCACCTTCTCTCCCTCGTAATGCTCCAGGTACAGGTAGGCTCTGACAAAGGTCTCCTGAACCAGGTCTTCTGCAGCGTGATGATCACGGCAGAGAGACAGTAAATACCGGTATATGTCGTTAAAGTAGCTTTGGTATACTGCATCAATTGACTGTTTCATCTGCCCCTCCTACCCTATCTACGGATGTAAAGAAAAAAAGTTACACTAATTTTAATTATAGCATCCTGAATTCCTCAAGACTTTAGCGTAGACACAATTCATTTAATGCTGTCTATGATATCGCCAACTGCGTTAAACGCTAAAAGAATCTGTTTCTGCTTCTTGGTCAGAGCTTTTGTGAAGCGGTATCCATCATGGCCTGAAAGAATGGTGATATTTGACAACCCAAAATTAAGAAGTAGTGTTTTATGCGTCGCTGGTCAAAATGGTGGCGCTAAAACCTCTGGCAAAACGATAACGCCGTCCCCGGCGTTATCGTTTTTTGAAAATTTTAGATATTGTGGCAGGATACACAGCTGGCTGACATTAGCAGGGCACAAAGATTACTGGCTGATATATGCTGAGGGGCACCGTTCCTTCATCAACTTTAGAAAACCTTCTTTATCTTTTGGAGAAATAATGACAGCGCCCTTTTTATGCCGAATCTCAAGTCTATCCATGGATGATGCAGGCGCACTTAAAAGACTGCGTGAAGGCTTAATGGATGTAACATCAGAAAGGGCTACCGTCCATTTGACCGGCCCGCCCCGGATAATAAGTTTTTCATCCAGGACCCTATACCCCGTGCCAAAAAATACCCAACAGATAAATATGCTGATACCGGTATTTATGAATACTATTACAGAAGAGGAAGAACCCAGTGCCGAAAATGCCAGCAGCAAAATCCCGGAAATTATAATAGCAGTCAGCCACCAATCATATTTAGACAGAAAATACATGTCATGACATTCCTTTCACTATTATGCATACAGTCAATCAGCTGAAAACGCTTATTACTTTATCTGGTTTCATATTGAACAGAAACCACTATCGCATAAATGCAAATAATAACCGCAAACCCAATTATCACCCTCGGCATCCAGGAAATATTAAACAACATTCCGGCCGATACAGAAAAAAACGTGATTGCCAAACCCAAAAAAACAACAGCAACGATTCGGTATGATTTTTTTGTGTCCATCTTTTTTCGAACCTCAGGGCTTGATACCAGGTAAATGGTTGTTAATAATGGTCCTTTCTCCTGAAAGGCAAACAATGAATAAACAAGACAGAAAATTGCAATAGCTGCCGTTATGATGACTGCCCCAGTCATTCGACAATACCTCCCGGTACTGATTTCTACATTATATTCACCGCAAGTTAATGTATTTCCTGCAAATGGCCCTGCCGGCTCCTGGCAATTAGCTGCCATTATTCTCTCTTCAAATATTCAAAATTAATATTAAAAGCATCTTCCAGCTCTTTTGGATCAGGCTCCGACCCGGTCATAAAGTTTCCGTTGCTGTCAAAACAACCGTCTGTGGCAACCATATGTAAATGGGGATTGAAGTTTAAATCATCGCCGAATGTTTGCACAGCGATAACTGCTCCGGGAGCAGCATTATCATCGGTAGTACCCAGTTTAAGGTACATGGATAATACGTTCCAGGCAAACTTACTGAGTTTGGCAAGGAGCTTTCGGTCATGCATGAAATATTTTCTGAGCCGTTTTGGTATACTGAAAACCCACTGCCTGTGTCCAACTTTTTTAAGCACTTCTTCACACAGCCATTCTCCAAACTCAACCACCCGTCTCTGGTGACAGGACAGGGAGAAATGCCAGCACTCCCAAAATGTTTATTAATTGATCAATAGCGTCATTTAAGTATTTACTATCTACTCCATTGACTATCTACTCCATTGTCCACCTTTTGGAGTCCACCTTTTGGAGCCCCCCTTTTGCTTAGCTATGGGGTCTTTACCTACTTTTTAACATAAGTGTGTATCCGGGAAAGAATTATTGCATCAATGGCTGTAATGATGTAATGTATGGGTAAGCCGGTCGGGATTAAATTACCGGAGGAATTGTGCATGGAATACAATGAACTTTATGAAAAATATCGGAGACTGTTGGAAGAAAACCAACGTTTACGGGGAGAGAATGAGGAGTACCATAAACGTCTTGGTTTGGCGATGCCGGCATCTCTTTTTAATGACGAGGATACATTTGATAAGGTAAGCACATCAGTAAACAACATCAGTTCTCCTGAGGATAAGGTAAAGTTGTTTATATCCTTATTTAGGGGCAGGGATGATGTGTATGCAGAGAGATGGGTGGACAAAAAAGGCAAAGCAGGCTATTCTCCGGTATGTCTGAATAAATTTGTGAGGGGTATCTGTAAAATCCGTACAGTCAGGTGTTCCGAATGTGAACACAGAATTTACGCGGCATTAAATCAGGATGTGATCGCCAGGCATCTGAGGGGTGAGAATGTTTACGGTGTTTATCCGATGCTTGATGATGAATGCTGTTATTTTCTCGCCATGGACTTTGACGGTGAGGGCTGGGAAAAAAATATACCTGTTATCAGGGAAATATGTAATGAAAAGGCCATTCCTGTTGCTGTTGAGCGGTCACGGTCGGGGAATGGCGCACACGTATGGTTCTTTTTTGAAGACAGGGTAAGTGCTGCTATCGCGAGGAAATTTGGCACGGCGATACTGACGCAGGCTATGGGTCGGAGGCATGAACTTAAATTTACGTCATACGACCGGTTGTTTCCAAGCCAGGATACACTGCCGAAAGAAGGGCTGGGTAATTTAATTGCTCTGCCGTTGCAGTTAAAAGCACGGAAAAATGACAACAGTGTTTTTATTGATGAAGGTTTTCGGCCGTATCATGATCAGTGGGATTATTTGAGCAATATCCGGAAACTGACTTTGAACGAGATAGAGGTATACATTTCCGGACTGTGCACCGGCCATGAACTGGGCGATTTAAGGCAAAGTGAAGATGAGGAAGACAAGCCCTGGGCAACACACAGCATCAGTCACAGGCTGGACAAAGCGGATTTTCCGGAAACTGTGAGTTTAGTAAGAGCTAATCTGCTTTATATCCGTAAGGACGGGTTTTCTCAGAAAGCTTTGAATGCGATTAAAAGACTTGCCGCGTTCAGGAACCCGGATTTTTACAAAGCCCAGGCTATGCGGTTGCCTGTGGGGAAAAAGCCACGGGTAATATCCTTAGCAGACGAAACTGCATTGTTTTTAGGCCTGCCGAGGGGCTGCGAAGCTGAGTTGGCTCATCTGTTAAACAGCTATCGTGTTGTGTATGAAATAGCTGACGAGACCTGCCGCGGCAGGCAAATTGATGTTCAGTTTAACGGAGAATTGCTGGGTGAGCAGGCAGAATCGGCCGCTGCCCTGTTACGATTTGACAATGGAGTATTGTTTGCCGCCACCGCTTTCGGAAAAACGGTTATCGCGGCAAACCTTATTTCCGAAAAAAAGGTTAACACTCTGGTGCTTGTCCATACCCGACAGCTACTTGAGCAATGGAAGAAACGCATGGGTGAGTTTCTTGTAATCAATGAGGTGCTGCCGGATGATAGTTCGGGTAAGCGCGGACGCAAAAAGAAGCATGGCGTTATCGGGCAGATTGGAGCGGGTAAAAAGAACCCGAGCGGTATTGTGGATATAGCAGTCATGCAATCGCTGGTGAAAGGTGATGAAGCAAAAGAGCTGGTTAGAGATTATGGTATGGTTATCGTTGATGAGTGTCATCATGTTCCGGCTGTGAGCTATGAAAAAGTTATTAAATTTGCGACGGCGAAGTATATATACGGGCTGACGGCCACACCGGCAAGACGCGATGGACACCATCCAATTATATTTATGCACTGCGGCCCTGTCAGGTATAAGGTGGATGCGCGTAAGCAGGCGGAGAAACGCCCGTTTGACCATTATGTGATTCCCCGCTTCACTCCTTTCAGGAAGCCTGTCTCTCAGGATGAAAAGGATTGGCCAATCACGAAAATATATGCTGAAATCAGTGCAAGCGAGATTCGCAACCGACTAATTATTGATGATATTGTCAGCTGTGTTAATGAAGGGCGGAACCCGCTGATTCTCACCGAGAGGACGGCTCATGTCGAGATACTGGTTAAAGCATTGAAAGAAACATTGCCTCATGTTGTGACGTTGACAGGCAGTATGTCGGCAAAAGCAAGAAAAGCGGCGATGAGGTTGCTGGCTGAGACACCGGAAGATAAGAGTGTCGTGCTTGTTGCCACCGGCCGGTTTGTGGGCGAAGGATTTGATGAGCCGAGGCTTGACACGTTGTTTCTGGCGATGCCTGTGGCATGGAAAGGGACTGTTCAGCAATATGCCGGGAGGCTTCACCGTTTTCACGAAAAGAAAAGCAATGTGCAGATTTATGATTATGTTGATGTTCATGTCGGTGTACTGGAAAGAATGTACCAGAAAAGACTGAAGGTTTATGCTTCCATCGGTTATGCCGTCAAAAGCGAAAGCAGACCTTTCGAGTCTATCAATGCTATTTACGATAACAACAATTTCCTGACCGTCTTCACCAATGACATTTCATCCGCAAAAAGTGAGATTATTATTGTCAGCCCGTTTATCGGTAAGCGGCGTTTGCCCCGGATGTTACATATTTTGGCTGCCGCCATAAGCAATGGGGTAAAAATCACGGTCATCACCCGCCCGGAGGCGGACTACAAAGAAACAGACCGTCTTTCCGTGCGGGAAATGGCCGACAGGATCAGAAATTGCGGAATTAATCTTTTTTTTAAAACTAATATTCATCAGAAGTTTGCTGTAATTGACCAGAGGATTGTCTGGTACGGGAGTATTAACCTACTCAGCTTCGGCAGTTCCGAAGAAAGTATTATGAGGCTGGACAGCCTGAATATTGCCAATGAACTGGCAGGTACAATCTGAGTTTTCGGTAGGTATGCTTACAATGAAAGGTTGAATATGTCACGCAGTTCACTGTCGGACATTTCGGTCAGCCATGTTTCTCCGGTTGAGACTGTCAGGTCCGCCAGTTCTTTTTTTGCTTCGAGCATTGAGTTTATTTTTTCCTCAAGTGTGCCGAGGGTAATGAATCTGTGGACGGTGACGTTGTTTTTCTGGCCAATGCGGTAGGCTCTGTCTGTGGCCTGGTCTTCAACAGCCGGGTTCCACCATAAGTCGTAGTGGATCACATGGGTGGCTGCGGTCAGGTTCAGGCCTGTGCCGCCTGCTTTAAGGGAGACCACCATCAGGCGGGAATCGTGGTCTGACTGAAACGCTTCGACCAGCGTTTCCCGGGCTTTCCTTTGCAGACTGCCGTGAAAGAAGCTGACAGGGAGATTTAGCTTGCTTTCCAGCATTTGTACCAGCAGTTCGCCCATTTCTTTGTACTGGGTGAAGATGAGGGTTTTTTCGTTTTGCTGCACGATTT
>JAGXTL010000043.1 GCA_018333635.1 Dethiobacter sp. | reverse complement strand
CTCACCCATATGCCCTCACCCATATGCCCTCACCCATATGCCCTCACCCATATGCCCTCACCCATATGCCCTCACCCATATGCCCTCACCCTAACCCTCTCCCAGAGGGAGAGGGGACTTTTTAGAGGGAGAGGGGATTTGTTGGAGGGAGAGGGGATTTGTTGGTGGGAGAGGGGATTCTTAGATGTAGATACGATCTGCTTAATCCAATACTTCTACCTGTAAAATGGTTGTGGCAATCGAATACTCTCTGCCGCCCAGGACAATCCTGCTGCCCACACGCACATCATGGGTAGCTATGCGGATGGCATGCTCTGATACTCTGGCCGCTCCCTTAAGAGACAAAATTACATCAAAGCGTTCGGGCACCTCAGATAGCACTACCTTGCCCTCTGCTGTATCAACAGGACGTCGGTGGGGAACTGTCTCAACAGAAATGATTTCGCCAAAAGGAACTTGAGCTGCCGTATCAATAACTATGTCTCCTACGCGGATAACGTTTGCAGTGTACTTACTGACATCAAATACTCTGCCTTTCATTAATACTGTATCGCCTTCTTGCTGAAAAATATCTCCGTTCTGCCGAGGACCGTAAAATCTATAAGCTCCTCCTAAAACTAAAGCTACTACGAAAACCAAGACAATTAAATCAATTATATTTATCAGGCCAAAAACTTTGCCCTTATCATCCAGTAACTTCAACTGCTTCATCCCCTTCCGTATTGTTCATAGCTTTGCAAATGAATCTCTGCTAAGCGGGTCAGCGAGAAATTTGCGCGTGCATGCCAAAAAAGTTTTTCCCCTAGAGTCTTCCGTAAGCTTTCGTCACTTAACAGTTTTAGCGTCCGGCTGGCAAATTCCGCCTCGTCTCCGGCAGGGAAAAGAAAACCTGTCTCCCCATCTTTGACTAACCGGCTGATCCCTCCCACAGCAGAACTGACGGCAGGTTTTTTAAGCAAAGCGCCTTCGAGCAGCACATACGGAAAGCTTTCGGTATGTGAGGTTAGAGTGTTAATATCTATTGCCTGAAAAAAGCTTGGGGTATCGGATATCTGTCCCGCAAAATGGACTCTGTCCTTTAAGCCAAGATTATCCCGCAGCGCTATAAGCTTTTCCTTCTCCTCCCCGTCTCCGCCGATGATAAATTGAGTCTCGGGGGCTGAGGCCAAAATACGGCGGGCTCCCGCAAGAAAAATCTCATGTCCTTTAAGCGGATGAAGGCGGGCTAAAATTCCAACCAATGTTGCTTGATTTGGAATGGATAGCCCGAGCTTCTTTAGAAACTCTTCCCTAGCTTCCGTTTTTGGCTGCGCGTCAAAATCAAGACCGTTATAAATTACGGTTATTTTTTCACCAGGAAACCCACGTGAAATCAGCATTTCCCGAAAGCTATCGGAAACAGCAAAATAGCCGTCAAAGGTATTTAAAGCAAGCATATTAAAAGTGGCATAAACTCTCTGCTTATAGAGGCTGTGACGAAAGTCCTGTTGATAATCGCTATGGATGGTAGTAACAGTAGGGATTTTATAAAACTTTTTAGCAAGGGCACCATAAAAATTTGCTCGGGGACCATGACAGTGAAGCAGTTGGTAACCTTCCTGCTTAAACAAACGCCCTATCTCCCAAACAGGACTTAAATGGTAGCGCTTTTTCTGCAATAAAGTTCTGGCATCCAGCCCCATTTTCAGTGCCTGCCGGTAGAGCTCCCCTTCCATCAAACAAGCGAGAGTGACCTGCTGCTGTTTCTGCAGTTCTCTCACAAGGGATAGGACGTGGGTCTTCGAGCCGCCCTTTTCACCGCCGCTAATGAGCTGCAGTATTTTCATTAATGGTCGCTCCTTTTTGAACCGGAAAAAACTCCCCAAGTGTAGCAAGCAAAAAGCCTGCCCGTTCCCAACTTCCCCGTTCCAACACGCCCCGTGTATCAAAGACGAGCGGTCTGCGCAAAAGCTTTGCCGCTTTGAGCGGATCCAAAGAGCGGAAATCATGGTGACCAACTAAGAGCAAAAGTAAATCAGCCCCCGCCAAAGCCTCCTCTAAAGGGAGCAATAGCTCATCTTGAGCAAGCGGATCGCAGACTGAAACGAAAAAACCTTTCTCCCTGAGGAGATTAATGATTTCCAGTGCCGGGCTCTCCCGGCAATCAGCCACATTAGCTTTATATGTCATGCCCAAAACGGCAATCCGCGGACTGGACACACCGCTTAACAGTTGTTGCACACGTTCAACCACATAACCAGGCATTCCGTCGTTAATCTCCCTGGCTGTCCGAATCAGGCGCGCCAAGGAACCGGCCTGTTCGACGATAAACCAAGGGTCAACGGCAATGCAATGTCCTCCCACGCCGGGGCCTGGTTGGTGAATATTTACACGAGGATGGTTATTCGCATAACGAATTGCTTCCCAAATATTAACGCCCGACTGTTCGGCTATCAGGGCAAACTCATTGGCGAGAGCAATATTCACATCGCGATATGTGTTTTCCATTAATTTGGTCATTTCCGCAGTCGTCGAGTCTGTGAGATAGATATCTCCCTTTACAAATGATGCATATAACTCTCTGGCGGCAAAAGCCGATGCATGGTCGACTCCGCCTACTACCCTGCTATTAAAAATCAACTCTTCCAAGATTTTTCCGGGAAGCACTCGTTCAGGACAAAAAGCAACTTGCAACTCTTTCCCAATCTCCAGACCTGTTTTCTTAAAAATAGGCAAAAGCAGATCCAGTGTAGTACGCGGCGGCACCGTAGACTCTAAAATGACTAAATTACCTTTTCTCAAATAGGACAATAACGACTCCGCCGCACTCCTTACAGCAGTAAGATCCGCCTCTTTTTCTGCAGTAAACGGCGTTGGCACCGCAATAATAAAAACATCGGCCGCTTCCGGAAGAGTACCGGCACGCAATCTGCCTTCCGCTATCGCCTTTGCTACTTTTTCAGACAAATTAGACTCACAAATATGGCTATTGCCTTGATTAATTTTAGCTACAACTGCCGCATTTGTGTCGACACCTACCACATTAAAGCCGCTTTCTGACAAGATAGTAGCTGTGGGCAGACCGATATAACCCAACCCAATTACACAGACTTTTTTCATTTTTTATCTCCTTCTAGTTTAAGCATGCCCAATTTTTTGCGCAATACTAAGATCACAAATTTGGGCAAAGCCGACATGCGCATAATACGTTTAGGCTCAAGAAAAAGGCGGTAACTCCACTCCAAACCAAACCTCTGCATCCAAAGAGGCGCCCTTTTCTTTCTGCCGCTAATCACGTCAAAACTGCCGCCGACGCCCATACATACCGGTACGCCAAGCAGAGTCCTATTGCTGACGATAAACTGCTCTTGTCTTGGACTGCCCATGGCCACAAACAAGATATCCGGAGCGGCAGCACGGATTTTTGAGACCACTTGCGCTTCTTCCTCTGCTTGATAATAGCCGTGATGATAGCCGACCAATTGCAAGCCGGGATATTCAAGCGCCAAGCCCTGAGACACCTCTTTGCTTACGCCGGGAGGTGCTCCCAGCAGAAAAATTCTCCAGCCGCGTTTTGCCGCTTCTTTCACCAGCAAGACAAAGATGTCTACTCCTGTCACCCTTTGCGGAAACGGCCTGCCTAAAATCTTACCGGCCCATAGAACACCGATACCATCCGGGATAAAAAGATCAGCTTGCAACAAAAGCAGGCGCAACCTTTCATCTGATAGCGCCTTCATTATTTTCTCCGGATTAATTGCCAGAATCCATGACTTTGTTCCAGTAGCCACTCTTTCTGCTACCCAATCCACGGCATCCTGATATGTTAAAGCATTTACCGGAATCCCGAAAATTTCATGTCTAAGCATTAATTCACATCTTTCGGCTAATTTCAGCGTCAAGCGACAACGCCATTATACACTAAATAAACGGGAGGGGCAATAATTGGCAAAAAGATGGGCAGAAGGGCGGTTTTATCAGACATTGCCGCTCAAAGTTTAAGTTGATTGGCACAGCTCCGACACTCCCGGATTGTGACAATGAGCAATGTCAGAGCGGTTAAAGGCATTACGAATAAGAGCATAGCGTTACTGAAAAAAGGTAAAGCATCATGTTGCGCGGAAGCCAAAATTAGATAAAGAGTATAAGCTACATAATAACCTAAAAACAAAAAACCTTCCCAACGAGCAATGATGTGACCGGTGAAAAAAATCGGCAGACAAGCTATTGCCACCACAATCATCAGCGGAATGTCAAAATTCCAGGCAGCAGCATGGACAACAATTCCTTCCGGGGCAATAATACTAGAGAGACCTAGAACTCCCAAAATATTGAAAATATTGCTGCCCACGACATTGCCGACGGCAATATCGCGTTCTCCCCGCAGGCTGGCAATAACTGATGTGGCCAGTTCCGGCAAAGATGTTCCGGCTGCAACAATCGTCAAACCAATCACCAGTTCACTGATGCCAAGCAACAAAGCGATTGCTCTTGCCCCTTCGATCATCCACTGTGAGCCAAGCACTAACAAACTCAGACCGCCAAGTATAAACATAATATTAGTAACCCATGATTTTAACGGCATGGACTGTTTCTCCCCCAAGGGCAAAGGACAGTCGGCATTCTTGTTCTTTTGCTTGCTTTGAGAAAAGAGAAAAATGGTGTAGACAATCAAAAGAAGAAACAAGAACGCCCCCTCCATACTACTAATCCTGCCGTTGCTGCCCATGACAAGCATCAAAATAGATACCGCGATCATCAGCGGCACGTCCAGACGAACCAACTGCTGACAGACAAGAAGAGGCGCCACTGAGGCAGAAATGCCGAGAATAAACAGTACGTTAAAAATATTACTGCCAACCACATTACCTAGCGCAATGTCTGCCTGGCCTGACAGACCTGACATAATGCTGATTGCAAATTCAGGCGCGCTTGTCCCAAAAGCAACAACAGTCAAGCCGATAATCAAGGGGGAAATGCCTGCCACCAGCGCAAGTTTTGAGGCGCCCCTCACCAGCATTTCAGCACCGACCACAAGCAATATGATACCTAGAATAAAAAGAAACAATACCATACTTTAACTTATCCCCCTTTAAATAAACGCGGCTTCTTTTTTCCTTTTTAGCAACATTCCCGCTTTCTGCACCTAGGGTCATATCTCCTTCATGCTTGAATTGTTTTACAAACTATTTTTTAGTTAACTCCACTCTCTGGAGAGGGTCAGGGATCATTATATTTTGCCTCTTTCGCTTCAACAACTCCCCTCTCCCTCAGAAGGAACACCTCCCCTCTCCCTCTGGAGATGATCAGGAATCATTATATTTTGCCTCTTTCGCTTCAACAACTCCCCTCTCCCTCAGAGGGAACACCTCCCCTCTCCCTCTGGGAGAGGGTTAGGGTGAGGGTATATTCTCCGAAAAACATCTTGCAAAAGAAACAAGATATTATATAATCTACGTACATTAGGCGAATGAATTAATACTTCAAGCGGCTTAGCCGCTTGATTCACAAAGCGAGAAGGAGTGCATTTAACATGGGACTAGCCGAATATTTCGCTAAAATGAAAGGCAATACAAAATGTCCTCCAGGCGTTAGTCTAAAAGAAATATTCTGGTCTTGGCTCGGCTCTTTAATTGGTATCGGCCTCTGCGCATACCTTTCCAGCTACTATTTTGAACCAAGAGAGTTGCCCTTGCTTTTTGGCCCCCTGGGAGCATCCGCAGTCCTTGTTTTTGCGGCAAGCAAAAGCCCTCTTGCGCAACCGAGAAATCTGGTTGGCGGCCATCTCATTGCAGGGCTTATCGGAGTAACAGCTTATCAGTTGTTTGGCCGAATCAATTGGTTGGCTGCCGCGCTGGCCGTCTCTTTTGCCATTGCGGCAATGCTCGCCACAAAGACTCTCCACCCGCCTGCCGGAGCAACCGCCTTAATTGCCGTTACCGGCGGAGAAAGGATTCATGCGCTGGGCTTTCTCTATCCCTTTCTCCCCGCCGGGACAGGCGCTTTTATCTTGTTGGTTGCGGCGCTATTGTTTAACAACTTGCTGCAAGATAGAAAATATCCTGAATACTGGTTTTAACTTATTGGCTAACCCTGATTACCTCTCGAATTAACACTGTTTATATCTGCTTAATCCGGCATACTGAGACATCTTTCCGGCAATAATATTGCCGGAGGTGAGAAGAGATGGAAGTAAAAGCCTTTCTGCAGAAAGCAATGCTAAACGAGCAGGAACAAGTTCGGGATTATCAACGCTTTGCGCAAACAACAGACAATGAACGTGTCAAACAAGCATTTTATGAATTCGCCGAGACCCGAGGACATACTGCCGCAAAGATTAAAGATTTGCTCTCAGAACTTCACTGAAAAAGCCCTGACGGGCTTTTTCTCTTTTTTTCTTCGATTATTATGTTGAAACATCCTTCCTCTTTTTAGCAGCCTCTTCATAAGCAAGAAGTATCCTCTGCGCCATCGTCGTGGATGATATTTTTTCAGCCTCCTGCAACGCTTTCTCTGCCATCGCCAGCCTTAACCCTTCATCAGCAAGCAACTGATCGACGCGGGCGACAAACAATTCCAGCGATAAAGGGGTGAGAAAGCCATCCACACCGTCTGTAACCATCTCAGCTGCTCCCAACGCTTTAACAGCCACGGTAGGCACGCCGGCCGCTTTGGCTTCACCAAGCACCAAGCCTTGTGTCTCAGTGGTAGAAGCAAAAACAAACAGATCGGCTCCGGCGAAACTGTCAACCACGCGCCTTCTGGACAACTTCCCGGCAAAAAGCACGTCGGACAAACCCATTTGCAGCGCTTCCTCCTGCAAAGCTTGGCGTTCCGGTCCCTCGCCTACAATTACCAGTTTTGTTTTGGGATGTTTCTTGCTGATTTCGCCGTATGCTTTAAGCAAAAACCCTACATTCTTTTCTTTTCCGAGGCGCCCCAAATGAAGCAAGATTTTCACATCAGCCGCAATACCATACTCCCGACGCAGCCAAAGACGATCAGGCGCGATAAATTCTTCAATTTCAATGCCTGTGGGAATAGCTTGCACAGTCGGCTCAATCCTGTCTGCCACAATCTGACGGATTACTTCTGTTGGCGTAATCACAAGGTCACAGCGATTACAAAAATTTGTGGAAAGGCGCAATACCGCTTTGCGAGAAATCTCCCGGGCAAAGGGCAGGTAATGCACATATTCATCATACATCGTATGGTAAGTGAAAACCAACGGAATATCAAGACGTTTTGCGCAAAGAGAACCCAGCAGACCCATGGTAATCGGCGAGTGCACATGGATAACATCCAAGCTAAGCTTTTTGACTGTTTTACTTATATTGAGAGAAAAGGGTAAAGCAATCGGATATTCCGGATATATGGGAGGTCGTACTGACGCAAAACGAAAAACACCCGACTCTTTTTCATAAACAGGATAGCTGGGTGCAAAAATATAGACTTCGTGACCAAACTCAATCAATTTTCTAGCCGTTGTTTCTATGGAACGGACGACTCCACTGGTATACGGTCTGTAACTGTCGGTAAACATGCCAATCCTCACAAAAGCTACCCTCCCGGAAGCGGGCTTAAAAGAACCCCTGATGTATACTATAAATATTTTGGAATCGGCGAAACAGCCGACCCCCATTTACTGCTCCACCCCCCTCACCCTAGCCCTCTCCCCCCAATGGGTGGAGAGGGTATCAGAACATCCCCTCTCCCAGAGGGAGAGGGTTAGGGTGAGGGTATTATCCCCCTCTCCCTCTGGGAGAGGGTTAGGGTGAGGGCATGTACGTTTAATTAAATAACTTCGACGGAGGCAAACATTAACCTCCCAAAACAATGAAAAATTTACTAAGCACCTTTTACCCCTTTTGTCGAGTCAGCCGGTCCTCATAGTTTCTCCAGGAAGATCCGCAAATACCGGGACAAAAGCAAACAGCCGCAAAGCGAGCCGCTTACTTTTGCTGACAATCTGCACAGCGTCCATACACTTCAAACAGGTGACCCAGCACGGCAAAGCCCGCAAGCCTTGCTTGCTCAGTATAAACACAAGACTCAGGACAGTATGAAATACAAACAACTTTTTCGCAATCAACGCAAACCAGGTGATGATGGTGACGGCCATCATCCGTTAACTCAAAAACAGCGCCCGATTGCAGTAAAATCTGCTGCACAATACCTATTTCCGCTAAGAGACGGAGATTACGGTAGACTGTGTCTAAGCTGACAGCCGGTTTCTGCTTGCATAGCTCCTCATAAATTACCTTGGCGGAAGCCCGCTCACCTAAATGGCGCAACGCAGTAAGAATAGCCTGGCGCTGGGCAGTTAGCTTATAGCCCTTTTCCTTCAGCAGTGCCGATAATACGGGTGCCTTCATCCCTTTCCCCTCCTATACCAAGAAATTTACGGGAAAGGGCTGCGATTGCAAAAATACCTAAAGAGGTTAACACAATGCTGCCACCGGGAGCCAAGTCTGCATGAAACGCGATAAACAGGCCAAGAAGAACTGAAATCATCGCAAATAGATATGCATAACAGGCAGTCGCTCGAAAGCTTCTGCTTAACTGCAGAGCTGCGGCAACCGGGACGGTTATGAGGGAAGAAACAAGCAAAATCCCTACCACCCGCATAGAAAGAGTGATGGTCAACGCTGTCGCCACCACAAACAGAGCATTCACGAGATCTACCCGTACCCCCGCTGCCCGCGCTCCCTCTTCATCAAAAGCAATAATAAACAGCTCTTTCTGTAAAGCATAAACAAGTGCCAATACCAGTATGCCCAAAATTAAAATCAGTTGCAGATCTTGGCCAGTAATGGCAATTACACTGCCAAATAAATAGAAAAAAATGGCTAAGTTAAAGGCTTGAGCCAAACTGATTAAGACGACGGCAAGACTGATGCCAAAAGAAACCATGCAGGCAATGGCCAAGTCGCCAAACATCCGATATGTGCGGCGCAAAACTTCCAGTCCCGCAGCGGCAAAGAGTGAAAGTCCTACGGCCGTTGCCAAGGGATAAACGCCTGACAAAACTCCTAACGCCACGCCGGCTAGAGAGACGTGGGAAAACATTTCGCCAATCATCGAGAGCCGTCTCAAAACAATAAAAATACCAATTGTTGGGCAAAGCACCGCCACCATTAATCCCGCGGCAAAGGCTCTTTGCATAAATCCGTACTCCAACAGCTCAAAAATTTCCAGCACCTCAATCCTAATGGGCATGACGTAAAACTCTGGCGGCAGAACCATAGGTTTGGCCCAAGCAGTCTTTTGCCCAAAAGTCTGCGGGAGCTCCGTGGAAATACAGCTTCCTGTTTAAACAAGCCACACTGCAGACATGCTCTGTAATCACTCCAACATCATGGGAGACAAGAATCAGAGTCATCCCTTCCGCTTTGCGCAATTCCAAAAGCAAATTATAAAACTGCTCCTGTGCCGCCAAATCTACGCCTACCGTCGGTTCATCCAAGATAAGCAGTGCCGGTCGAGAAACCAAGGCTTTGGCAATCAGCACACGTTGCTGCTGACCACCGGAAAGCTCTCCAATGACACGATTCCGCAACTCAGCTACTCCCACCTGTTCCAGAGCTTCAGACACGCGCCGCTGTCCCTTTACACCGGGACGCTTAAAAAGCCCAAGAGATGCCGTCAGCCCGGAGAGCACCACTTCTTGCACTGTTGCCGGAAAGCCATGATGAAAGGAAGTGGCATTTTGAGGGACATAGCCAATTTTAGTCCACTGATGAAACTTCTCTTGACTTTGACCAAAAAGGCTAACCTGCCCCTGGGAAGGGCGCAACAAACGCAAAATTATTTTCAACAATGTGCTTTTGCCCGAACCATTTGGACCTACAATCCCCAAGAAATCTCCCGGCCAAACAGTTAAGTTGATATCTTCCAGAACCAAGCGGTAACCGTAATGAAAAGATACTTGATCCAATACTAAAACAGGCTCTTCCATTGACAATCACGCTACTCTCTCAAAGCAATCTGTAACTGCTCCAGGTTTCTGCGCATTATTGAAAAATAATCGTCCCCCGCACTAACTTCCTGTTCAGTCAGACCTTCCAGCGGATTAAGCACTAAGATCTGCGCACCAATTTCCTCTGCCAGTACTGTAGCCAGGCGACTAGTTGACAAAGGGGCATCAAAAACATAGCGCACATCATATTTGCGGCCAAAAGCAACAATTTCTTTCATTTGGGCAGGACTTGGTTCAATGTGAGGCGACAGTCCGCTGATACTTACTTGCTCCAAATCATAGCGTTTTGACAGGTAAGCAAACGCTAAATGGGTGACAATAATCTCACGCCGCGCAAGACCACTCAATCCCTCCCGAAATGTCAGATCCAAAGCTTCTACCTGCTCCTGAAAAGCAGCCAAATTATTAAAATAGTAAGTAGCGTTAGCAGGATCAAGAGAACTTAGAGCAGTAGCAATATTAGTTGCCTGCTGTAAAGCCAAAAACGGGTCTAACCAGACATGTGGATCATACATTTCATCATGCTTTTCTTCTTCAGCAGCATGGTCATCCTTTTCTTTTTCTTTTTCCTCATCATGGCCGTGGTCTTTAGCGCCTTTTAACGGCTCAATGCCTGCCGAGGCGTTTACCACAACCACACTGGCAGGAAGAGTGCCGCTGATTTTTTCCAGCCATGGCTCCATACCCAAACCGTTAGCAACCAGCATATCTGCCTTGCTCAGACTGCCCAGCAGTTGCGGACTGGGTTCCCAATCGTGAGGTTCAACACCGGCAGGGACCATATTTACAACCTCAATCTTTTCTCCGCCGATTTTTGATGCAAAATCATAGAGAGGAAAGAAGGTGGCGTAAACCAACTTCTTTTCAACAGCTGCTCCTCCCGTAGCCGGTCTCTCTTCTGCGCAGCCCGTCAAAAGCAAAGCCCCCAAACAAAACAACAGAAAAACCAGATATCCTTTTTTCACTATGTACCTCCCCCTTCAATAGAGCACTAATTTCTAAATAGTAATATTCTTATTTACTGAAAATTATACCTGCAGCATAAGCTAAAGTCAAACTCAATATACGCAGTGCTGCTTCTTAATAAATCATTCTGCCACGCACAAAGGCATCTGTCTGTTGACAACGCGGCGCTGTGAAAATTTGCTCTGTTGCTCCTGCTTCCACCAGCTCCCCCTGATAGAAAAAAATAGTTTCATGGGCAAGTCTTTGGGCCTGAAAAAGATTATGAGTCACAACGAGCACTGTTGTCCCGCAATCTTTATTTAATTGCACCAGCAGTCGTTCAAGCAACTCCACGTTTGCCGGATCCAGGTTTGCGGTAGGCTCGTCCAGAAAGAGAATTTCCGGCTGCAAAACTACGGCTCGCGCAAAGGCAAGCCGCTGCGCCTCTCCCCCAGAGAGGGTATTTGCTCTCTGCTTGCTTTGCCCTGACAAGCCGATAGTTTCCAAGATTGTGTTTACCCTTTTTTCTATTTCCGCTCTCGGCAGCTTGCGAGCCCGCAGTCCATACGCCAGATTATCATAAACAGACATCTCCAGCAAAACAGATTTTTGAAAGACCATAGTCATTTTGCGTCGCAACGCGAGAACATCCGCTTTAGCCGCGGGCACTTTACGTCCATAATAAAAAACCTCGCCTTTGCTGGGTGGTTCCAGCATATTGAGGATGCGAAGCAGTGTGCTTTTGCCGGCACCACTAGGTCCGATTATGCCGGTTATATATCCTCGACGCACAGCTGCCTCCGTCACACGGAGCACTTCTTTGCTTCCGTATTTTTTGCTGAGATTGCTGATTCTTATAATGCTAGAATTAGTCATCTCTTCCTCCCGCCTGCAACCTGTAAAGTCCGGCATTAATTGCAAAAGAAATAAGTAGCAGAATAATTCCCAGCGCCATGGCAAAAGCAAACTCACCTTTACGCACTTCTAGGACTATAGCGGTAGTCATTACCCTGGTCTGCCCTTCAATATTGCCACCCACCATAATTACTGCCCCAACTTCAGCCACCGCCCGCCCGAAACCGGCAATAATGGCACCTAAGATGCCATAGCGTGACTCTTTTACAATTGTCCATAATATCAACCTTTGCTCCGCACCCAGAGAAAGCAGCGTGTCGACTGCTTCTTTGCCTTTTGTACGAACGGCCACTGAAGTGAGCCCCATAACAATTGGCAAAGTTAATAGAAGCTGAGCAATAATCATGGCTGTAGGCGTAAACAGCAGCTCCAACGGACCTAAGATCCCCCGCCGCGACAAAAGCATGTAGACAAACAGTCCGCCAACCACCGGCGGTAAACCCATCAACGTATAGATAATGCGCTGCAGCCAACGTACTTTGACTGCTGCTTGCAGCCCCAGCCAAGTGCCTGCCGGCACACCGATAAGCGCAGCTAAAGCAACTGCACTCCCTGAGACATACAACGTAAGTAAAATAATATGAGTGAGACTGCTATCAAGAGGGAAAAGCAAAGAAAACGCCTGTCGCACCGCTTCAATCATGGGAAAACTCCTTTGTTGACTGCAACTTCCTCACTCTCGCTATGCATTCATTTGCATAACGAGAGTAACATGCGGATAGGATGCTGTCAATAAGCAGAACATACTATTATTTATAAGCTACCTGAAACAGCGTGTCGAAGACTAGCCCTCATACGGCACGAAGAGAGGCGAACCGTATTGCTGTTTGCCAAAACCAGCGATTAATTTCGCGGCCGCTGGGGAGACGAGCCACTGCACGAAACAGTCGGCTTCTTCCTGACTCATAGCCGCCTTTTTGTTGCTAACTGGAATGGCGGAAAAAACATTATTGAGACAAGGATCACCGCTAAACAAGACTTTCAGCTCTGTGCCCGCAGAGCCTGTTACAAAGCTTGCTCTGTCGAGCAGTGCATACCCGTTTAATGCGGCGGCATTTTGTAAAACCCCGTAGTTGCCTAACATGTTTTGTCTTTGATGATACCAGGAACAACCTTCCGGCAAAATACCTGCCTGTTGCCAAATATTTTTTTCAGCCAAATGGGTTCCCGACCGGTCGCCCCGGCTGACAAAAGGGATTTCTGCCCGGGCAATCATACAAAATGCCTCCGCGACACTGCTTGCTGCCGCAATTTTTGCCGGATCAAATGACGGCCCCACCAAAAGAAAATCGCTACTCATCACAGGTTGTCGCCTCGTCCCCCACCCCTCACCAATAAAGGCTTCTTCCAATACAGGTGCGTGGGTCAACACTAAATCCGCACGACCTGCCTTAGCCATGACCAATGCTTGACTGCTGCCTGCAGCAATATGACGTACGGCAACCCCAGTTTCATGCAAATAGGCTTGCTCAAGCACATCCAACAGCCCGGTAACTACCGGTTCCAGCGTACTGGCCAGCAGCAACTGCTTTTCTCCCTCCATTCCCTCCGCCCCCAGCAGAAGGGATAATTGCCATTGCACTTCTCGCTGCAGCGATTGCATATAACTAAGCAGTTTTCTCCCTTCCTCGGTCAATCTGCTGCCGCCGCCTGCCAAACCGCCTGTTTGGCGGAGCAGCAATGTTTTTCCCGTAACTTCTTCAGCCCTTCTTAGAAGTCCCCACCCATAGCGATAGGATAACTCGGCTTCTGCCGCAGCCCGGACGAGAGAACCGGTCTCATCAATTTTTAGCAGCAGCGCCAATAGCTCTTTGCCGGGGATTTTCTCTCCCAGATTCAGCGTGATTTCCCATTTCTCCATTTCATCACCTTCCTGTACCGGGCAAATAATTTAAAGTCCGCACTTACTGAAGTATAATTATTACTGCTAAAAAGGAAAATGGAACCATTACGTCAAATATAACACAAAAATCTAGGGAGGAGCCATGGAAAACTGGATTACCGTTATGTCAGCAAATAAATTGACGGAAGGCTCAATCAGCAAAAACAAACTGGGCAACAATTCCTTCTTATTGATTAAAAGGGAGGACGCAATCTATGCTTTGCTCAATCAATGCCCTCATCTCGGCTGCGCCATGCATAATGGTGAGCTCTCCGGCTATATTTTAAAATGCCCTTGTCACGACTGGCTATTTGACATTCGCACTGGTCAATTTATCACTGCCCCGGAAATAAAAATCCCCACATTTCCGGTAAAAGTGGAAGCTGGGGAAATAATGGTAAATATGGGAGGAGAAAATTGATGAAACCATTTTTGTATGCTTTAAGCACTTGTTTTCATTGCCAACGCACAAAAAAATGGCTAGCCGAACGCAACATAGCTTATGATTATGCAGATGTGGATCTGGCGACCGGCGAAGAACGACAAAGGTTGGCAAAAGAAGTACTCGATCTGACCGGAGCCAGTCAGTTCCCCATAATCAAAATGGGTGACAAGCACGTAGTAGGTTTTAATGAGGAACGGCTAAGAGAACTATTGGGAGTAAAGTAGCTCATGGATACCGGTAAGCGCAAAGCGTATTTGCGGGCGTGGCACGCTAGCGTTGTGTCTGCATTAGGCTACAAGTTTAATCCGGACGAAGAAATGGTTGACTTTCTTCTTGAACAACAGGTTATCCTCGAACGCAAACACGGCAGTCCGTTTTGTCCCTGCCAGGGAATCAGCGGCATTCGGGAGGAGGACATGAAAATTGTCTGCCCATGCATTCCTTTTCATCGCAAACATTTTGCACTAATGCAGCAGTGCTGGTGCGGCCTGTTTATCGATCAAAAAGTAACTGACCCATCCAAACTGCGTCAGATTCCAGCGAGCGAAGCAACGCAGGACTAAAGCTCTCCCTCTCTACAATTCCCCTCTCCCTCTATGCAATTCCCCTCTCCCTCTGGGAGAGGGCTAGGGTGAGGGCAAATCCCATCTCCCCCTATGCAATTCCCCTCTCCCTCCGGGAGAGGGCTAGGGTGAGGGCAAATCCCATCTCCCTCTATGCAATTCCCCTCTCCCTCCGGGAGAGGGCTAGGGTGAGGGCAAATCCCATCTCCCCCTATGCAATTCCCCTCTCCCTCCGGGAGAGGGCTAGGGTGAGGGCTTCGTTTAGAGAAAAACTTGGCCAGCGCAGCCACAAACAGCAGAAAAGCTACTCCGCCGCTCGCAGCCAACCAGCGGGGAATCACTTGGCTTTCTTCGCCGGGCATAAACATGATGCGATGCCCCAAACCGTCGTCTGCCACGCCTTTATAGTAGGTATAACCCGGCAAACTGACTTTCCCATTGCCGTCTGCGGAGCCTGTCCAAATCACATCCCCATTCTCACCGACCAAGCTGATTGTGGCACGGCTGGCAGCCGTGCCATCATCATACAAAACCTGCACCATGTTCTCTTGGCCTTCTAAGTGCTGAACTATGAGGCGGTGAGCAAGCGATTTGGCCGGCAGAAAAAAAATAACCCCCACGATGGCTGTTGCCACCAAGAAGCGCAATGATTTACTCATGAAAAAACATCTCTCCCCGTGATTTTTGTAGCGCCGCCGCCAACAGTCCGCAAACAAGCCCTTCACCTAACATAATAGGCGCGTGCGCCAGAAATACTACCGCAATACTGGCAGCGGGAAATCCTGATAGAACAAGCGTCATTGACAACAGCCCCACCATTACCACAGTCGCCCCAAAACCTGCCAGAAAGGCAAAGACAGTAACGGCAGAGCGCCAACGTGGCAGAAGATGCCGCAGCCGGAAAAGGTAAAAGCCGGTCAAGGCAGCCAGACCGATATTAAACGTATTAATCCCCAGCGTGCTTAAACCG
The DNA here is from genome assembly GCA_018333635.1 of Dethiobacter sp. GTDB lineage: Bacteria > Bacillota > Dethiobacteria > Dethiobacterales > Dethiobacteraceae > GPS1B09. The sequence goes on along the minus strand of JAGXTL010000043.1, from coordinate 69,044 downwards.
CCGTGCTGAAACAACAATCCCTGCAAAAACACTGCTACCATGGTTGACAGAAAGGCAACAGGTCCCAGAAGCATTCCCGCGAGACCCACAAAGGTAAAATGTACAGATGTGCCTAATAAAGGAAGATGGAACAGCGATGCAGAAAAAACAGCTGCCGTTACCATGCTTATCTTAGGAATATTTTGCACCTTTAATTTTCTGCCAACCACCATAGAAACAGAGCCGGAAAGTATAAATCCATAGGTCACCATTGCCCCACTGACAACGCCTTCAGGAAGATGTGCCATCGCTTCCTCCATAACATAAAATAACCATTCGTAACACTGAAAAGGCCAAAAAAAATTTACTTCTTGAGTATATCATACACATGCAAAACATTCAAAAAAAGATTCAAGCTAAAACCGGGAAAACCTGGTTTTAGCTTGAATTTTTTTAGCTCTTAGAAAAATACTGCAAGACATAGAATACGGCACTAAAAGTAACAACAAGTCCCAGAAATGAACTGACGGCCACCGCGATCCCTCTAAAACACAACACTGTTTTTTTATTTTGCTTTTTTTTCATGCCGAGTCAGCCCTTCCGATTAGTTATTATTATCGCTATTTAATTTTATAATAACGACCAATCGACAGGTTTCGCAAGTGTCATTCGTCCTTAATTACAAATTAAAAGTAGAGCCCTGCGCGCCTTAAAAAGGTGTCAGCGTGAGGAAACGCAGGCTGAAAACAATGACCAACGTGACTATGACAATAAATATACAAAGATCCAGATTCATCAGGGTAAGTCTCTTGTAAAGTTCGTCTCCGCGCGGGTTATAATCGATTTTTATCAAGGTGAAAAAGGCAATCCACTCTGCTTGCTGAAAATAACGCGCCACTTCGCTCACTCTACTGACAACAAATTCATAGCTTTGCTCCCGAGAAAACAGCAAAGCAGCCAAAATACTTCTGCCAATACCAGGCAAAAAAGAGGCATCAAAGCTACCCGCTTTTCCGGCAAACTGGGAAAGCGGGCGGACGCTTCCTAACAAGACTCTTTCAGCGGCAGTCTCTAACGCGCGGCCGATAGCCATAAACGTCCCCAACAGAAAAGCTAGAACCGGCTTATACAGCAGCTGCTCAATACTCAGTTTCTGTGGTAGCGGCAGGGCAAAACCAATCCTCGACAAAAGGGTGAAAGCTGCCGCCCCAATACCTAAAGAAATAGCGATCCCACCTAAATCCTGGGCATTCCAGACATTGCTTTTCGCCACATAATTCAGCCCATATACGTCATAGGCAAAACCGTAAGCCATCGGTAAAATAACTCGTTCAATGACCTGAGTATATGCCAAACCACCATAGAGGATGATCACGGTGAAAGCGATGAAAATCATGCGTTCAAGCAATGTTTCGCTTTTATAGTTGCGGCTGCTTTCCTTTTCACGGCCCAAAAAAAGAGTGACAAACAAGCGCAAAATATAGCAGAAAGTTAAACCTCCGGTAAAGACAAAAATTTTCTCCGCCCACCAAAGGGAAACAAGCTGCTGCTGTTCCCATGCAGCCACAATAGCGTGGTGGAGCAATGTTTTGCTGATATAGCCGTTAAATCCCGGCACACCCGAGATGGCAGCTCCTGCCACCAAGAACGCTACCGCTGTTACCGGAAATTTACGCCACAACCCCCCGAGCTTAGCATAGTCCAGCGTGTGCGTCCGCAGATAAATACTTCCCACCATCAAAAACAATCCTGCTTTAAAAAAAGCATGGTTCAGGAGATGATAGGAGAGACTGGCAAAACCCATGGCACCATCAAACCCTAAATAAGCGGCACTGCCTATGCCCATTAAAATATAGCCCATCTGGCTTACACTGCTGTAAGCCAAAAGGCGCTTAGCTTGGCGCTGCGCCAAAGCCAAGACGGCAGCCACAAACATGGTGATTACGCCAACCCAAATTAACCCCAGCCCGAACTGAGCCGTAGTTTGCCAAAGCGAAGAATTTTGGTCAGCAGGGGTGAGGAGGAGATTAAAAACACGAATAGTCCCATAAGCCCCCGTTTTAATCATAATGGCAGAGAGCAGAGCACTCGCAGGTGCTGGAGCGACAGGATGGGCAAGCGGCAGCCAAATATGGAGCGGCACTGCGCCTGCCTTTATCCCAAAGCCGACGAAAAACAGGAAGGCCAACACCCAGCGCATGATGCCCAAATCTGCCAGCCCTTCCATGTTTGGCGCAATCACCGTAGTTCCCGTGTACATTGCTAAGAGCAGAATCGCGACAAGCAGGCACAGACCACCGAAAAGCCCCATATAAAGGTACTTTCTGCCGGCAGCCAAAGCTTCTTCGCTTTCACTGTGAATAACAAGCACGTAAGAGGCCAGTGTCATAACTTCAAAGAAAAGAAATAGACTAAGAAAATCGCCGGCAACAAACACACCTAAACAACCGCCCAAAGAAAGCAGCAAAAAGATGTAATAACGGTTACCGGCCCTTTGCTGACGCATGTACTGGCTGGAGTAAACTGTCGCCAAAAACCAAATGAAGGAGGCTAGCACCGCAAAGACGAAGCCAAGAAAATCTGCCCTAAATGCCAAGCCTTGCCCCATCAGTGATGGCAGTTCGTAGAGAACCTGCCCTGTTGATACCAAGGGATAGAGAGAAACGGACAGCGCAAAAGCAGAAAATGCTGTGCATGTTGCTATCGAATCTCGCAACCGCTCATTTTTCCGGCCGATAAGCCCGATTGCTGCTGCCCCGATAAAGGGAAGCGAAACTATCAGCGGCAACGCATGGGGAAATACCCAATTAAACAAGACAACCCCTCCACTTCATCGTCTGTTCCGGCAGCTTAAAAAATCCCTGCAGCAATCCTTCTTGCCAGCTCCATCGGCCAGTGTGGCTGAACAAAAGCAAACAGCACACAAAGCAGCGCCAGCACTGCAGTCGAGCAGACCATGCTTCGTGGGGTTGCAGCTTCCAGCCGTCCGGTTCTTGTTTTTTCCTCTTCCGTTTCCTCGCCAAAAAAAGCGTTGACCACAATGGGAAAGTAATATAAAGCATTTAATAGGCTGCTGACAATCAATAATGCCACCAAGCTTTCTTTACCTGCGGCAAGGGAGGCGGATGCCAAATGCCATTTACTGAAGAAAGCGTTAAAAGGAGGTATGCCTACTATGGTTACGGCGGCCAAGGCAAATGAGAGCATGGTAACAGGCAACTGCCGTCCGATTCCCTGTAGCTGACTGACATACTTCTTGCCCGTTTGTGCCACAATGATACCGGCGCAGAAAAAGAGGGTTCCCTTCATTAAAGCGTGAGAAAAGACGTGGAAGATAGCTCCCTGTAATGCCTGCTCCGCCATTAAGGCCATGCCCAACAAAACATAGCCGATTTGTGCCACACTGGAATAGGCGAGACGTCTTTTCAGATGGTCCTGCTGCAGAGCCAGCGCAGAGCCTAAGAAAATTGTTGCCACCGCCAGCCAGAGCAGTACTTGGTCATACCACACAGCCTGGATTGCTTGCGGAGTATATACATAATAAAGCACGCGGATAAGGCCATAAACTCCGGTCTTAATCATACAGCCGGAAAGCAGCGCACTTACGGGAGCAGGTGCAGCCGAATGTGCGTCGGGGAGCCAGATATGAAGCGGAAACATTCCTGCCTTTAGGCCACAGCCGATTAAAAAGGCAAAGAGAGCCGCTCCCGCCAGGGGTGAGGCGGCCACATAGCCCCCGGATAGATAATCAAGCCTTCCCGCCAAAAAATATGTGACGACTAAACCAAAAAAGATGGCAAAACCGGCCACAATAGTCATAAAAAGATACTTTGCACCGGCTGACATGGTGACCGTATCTTCCTCATGAATCACCAAAAGATAGGAAACAACCGCCAATACTTCAAAAAAGAGAAAAAGTCCCACCAGTGAGGATGTCATCACTACGCCTAATATAGCACTTTGAGCTACCAGCAGCAGCGCATAGTAACGCAGCTTGGCACGACCTTGTCTCATATACCCTAATGAATAAATAATAGCCAACAAAAAGCAGAAGGAAAAGATTACGCCAAAGAAGATGCTTACTCCATCAGCCCGAAAATAAATGTGCAACGGAAATGACAAATAGCCTTGAACAGTACCAAGGGTTTGTCCGTTTGCCAGCGCCGGGAGCATGCCGGCAGATGCTGCAAACGACAAGGCAGATCCTATCAATGCCAGGAGACTGACTGCCGACTCACTTCTGCAGCAAAGGAGCATGATACCTGCGGCAAGCAGGGGGATAACTACACTATACAGCGGCAAATAATCCATCTTCTTCCCTCCCCTCAGACCTAGTAGAAAAAGCCGGCTGCTATCCTTTTCGTCCACTCCAACGGTAAATTTACCGACCCTAAGCTAAAGACTAAACAGGCAGACGCAAAAAGCAGCATAGCCACCGTCATCGGCCAAGGCAAACGGTCCCATACTAGGCGATCATGCAAATCACTGCTCTCTGCGCCAAAGTAAGCCCGAAAGACAATGGGTAAATAATAAGCAGCGTTAAGCAAACTACTGGCTAAAAGAAATAGAATCAAAAGCGGCTGCCCTGCTGAGAGAGCGCCAAGACTTAAATACCATTTGACAATAAAGATATTCATGGGCGGCAATCCCACCGCTGTCAAGGCAGCTAGTGAAAAACAGGCCATTGTCAGCGGCATTTGCCGACCGATCCCCTCCAGATCGGCAATTTTGCGCTTGCCGGTTTTACTCACTATCGCGCCGGCGCAGAGCAACATTGTCCCTTTCATCATGCCATGGGCCAGGATGTGAAAAATAGCGCCAACCAAAGCAGCTTGATTTAGCAGGGCAAGGCCAAAAAGAATATAGCTTAATTGGGCCATACTGGAATACGCCAGACGCCGCAGCAAATCCCGCTCGGCAAAAGCGCAGAAAGAGCCGTAAAAAATGGTAAACAGCGCAAAACTCAGAATGAGTTTATCCCAGCCATGCAGGCTAAGCATTTCCGGCCCAAACACATGGTGAAAAATCCGAATCATGCCATAAGCACCGGTTTTCATCATGATCACCGACGAGAGGACCGCGGCAGGCGGCGGAGCCTGACCGTAGGCAGCTGCTAACCAAAAATGCAGCGGCACCATTCCGGCTTTCATGCCGAAAGCTATCACAAACCCCCCAAATGCCAAGGCACTAAGGGAAGTAGCCGGCATGAAGCCCCCCTGCACCCAAGCGAAGCTGTCAGCCTGAACAAAAACTGTGGCCAAAGCCATAAAGTAACACATGCTGCCGCCAATGGTCAGATAGATAAACTTATAAGTGGCCGCAATAGCCTCCCGGGTACGGTTATGAATAATCAGGAGAAAGAATACTAAAGACATCGCTTCAAAAAAGAGGAACAGGCTAAGCAGATCCCCTGCCAGCACAACCCCGCTGGCGCAGGCCATAATAAAAAGAAAAGCTGTTTTGAAGCGGCGCTCGTCATGTTTAAGAGGATATGCTGAGGTATAAAGAGCTAAAACAAAGCCGCTAAAGAGAAAGAGTAGAGCCAAAGAAACACTAAACAGATCAGCATGAAACGAAAGGCCGAAAGGCGGCAGGATTGAGAATGTCTGCCTAAATATCTGCCCAGTGCCTACCAAGGGAAATAGTGTTGCCAGAATTACGAAAGCACCCGCCAACGCAGACAAAATTAAGCTGGAACTGCCCCGCGCTTTTTCTCCTCCTAACCAAACAAGCAACGTCGCAACCAATAATAACCCGAACGCAGCCTGCGGCTGCCAAATAATCATTCCTGTCTCCACCTGGTTCCCCCCTAGCTATTGGAATATGGAAGAAACGATGCGCGTCACCAGTGGCAGTGTTGTCTGTTGGGCAAACAAGCCAAAAACAACGCAGATTACTGTTAAAACTGCTGTGGGGAAAAATATGCTGGGATGACTCTCTAACCCGAGCGGCGCTTCGTATGGTCCTTCACTAAAGTAAGCCCGAATAATAATGGGCAAATAGTAAATTGAATTCAGCACAGCACTAACTAGCAGGACAAAACCAAAGATAGGCTTACCAGCCTCAATGCTTCCTCCCAGCAGATATAGTTTGCTAATATAGCCAGCCAGTGGCAACACACCGATGAGACCGCTGCTGGCTAACGTAAAGAAAAACATGGTGTAGGGCAACCGTTTGCTGATACCGTTTAACTGATCCAGATATTTAGCACCGGTCTGCGTAATGATTGCACCAGCACAAAAGAAAAGCACAATCTTTAGCACAGCGTGATTAATCAGATGTGCTACTCCGCCCGTCAGGGCGTAGGGGGAAAGCATGGCAGCCCCTAATGTGATATATCCCAACTGCCCGATGGTGGAATAAGCAAGTCGAGATTTCAGTTTCGTCTGTTTAATGGCCAGCACAGAGGCAACGATAATGGTAAAAACGGCAAAGACGGCCAAAATATCTGCCACACGCAATTCCCGTAGAGTATCTACCCCGTAAAGATAAAACATCACTCGCAAAATACCGAATATCCCCGTTTTAACGATAGCAACCGCATGAAGCAGGGCACTTACCGGAGTAGGCGCCACCATGGCTGCCGGCAGCCAGGAATGCAAAGGCATCATTGCGGCCTTAACACCAAAACCAAACACCGCAGTAAAGAAAACGATGAAAAGAGTCAGCCTATGGCTTTCCAGCGCTGCGCCCAACACGCCGGCAGGGGTAAAAGCAAGACATTCTACTGTGCCGCCTAGGATGAAGAGCGAAAGAAAGACGAGGGCACCACTAACAAAACAGTAGATTATATACTTGGTCCCCGCGGCGTAAGCCTCCGCTGATTGAGTGTGAATTACCAGGGGGTAAGTAATGAGCGCGAGATATTCATAAAATAAATAAAGGGTAAACAAATTGCCGGAAAAAGCCACCCCCATGGTGGCACTCAAAGCTAAAATATAAAAGGTGAAAAAGCGCCGCTGGTGGTGCTCGTTCCTCATATAGCCGGTGGCATACAGCGCGGCAAACACCCACAACATAGAGGAAAGAAAGGCAAAAAGCAAACCTAGAGGTTCAACAGTAAAAGCAATACTCAACCCGCCGGTTATCCTAACAGCCGTCCAACTAAGTGTCTCCCCCTGAAGCACAAATGGCAAAGCAGGTGCGACTAACAAAAATGTGACGACACTGGTCAAGATCGCCAGCGCATTTCTCTCCCACAGCCGACTCTCTTTAAGCATTGCAATCAGAGCGCCTCCGCAGACTGGGGCCAGTATAGCCCAAAACGGCGACACGTACATGGGTGTCCTCCCATCGGTACTGATATTTTAGAAATCATTCTGCAACTTTGCCGGTGGCGCAAAGCTGATGCGGGGAGTGGTGCTCTACTGGTTTGCCGCTTCTTAACGTAACCAAAATAGCAGTAACTGCCGTAAACAAAACAACAATTTCGATAAACGTATCAAAAGCGCGATAACCGACGACAATGTTGGCTACCAAATTCAGGCCTCCTAACTCTTGATAACCCTCACGCAGGTAACGCTCAGTCACATAATTATTGGTAGGAGCAGCGGGATCCCCATATCTTGGAAGTTCACTGACAGTCATCACAAGCATCTGAGCCAGCAAGAGCAGTAATAGTACAATAAAAACATTAAACAGCGCCCTCATTCTTGTGCCCTCCTTATCCGGGTCACTACTGCCACCATCAATACCGTCGTCCCTACTCCTACAGCCGCTTCCATAATAGCGATATCCGGAGCGTTAAAGTGCTGCCAGAGCAATGCCATAATCAGTGAAAATCCGCCGAAAATAATTACCGCATACAACAAACTACGGATAAAAATGACACCCAGAGCAGCCACAATTAAAAGAGTCAGCAGCAAAAACACTAACCAATCAGGCATGAACATCCTCCTTCCCGCTCATTTCTTTTCCAGGGTATGGCAAATCATAACAGTCAATAAAAAATGTCTCGGGCAAATGCTCTCCGTCTCGCAGGTAGGCCATATAGCCAATAACATGAGTTATCAGCGGGTTTATGCTCCAGATGAAAACACCAATCATCAACAGCTTGAAAACCTCAGGGCGACCTACCAAAAACATCAGCGCCACCAGAATCAGACCGGCACCTAAAGTATCGCATTTAGAGGTGGCATGCATTCTGGTGTATAAATCAGGCAGGCGAATGAGGCCTATTGTGCCCACAAAGAGAAAAAAGAGGCCAGACCAGAGAAGCAGACAGATAAACAATTCATAAACCAACATCATGACAACTTCCCCTTTCCCAGGCTCTTCATCACGCAGATAGTCCCTACGAAGGCGCTGAGAACATAGACAAAGGCAACATCAAAGTAGGTATAGTTTTGAAAAAGGTGAGCCAGGATTATAATCGCGAGAATTACGTTTGTCATCATCACATTGGTACCCACAATTCTGTCTGCGGCGTGTGGCCCCCAGATAATCCGGTAAAGTGTCAGAAATGAAAGCAGTACCAGTCCCAGCAAGATGTCCTCTAGGCTTCGTTCAATCAACTCTGCCCACCTCCATTTCGCGCAGCCTGTTTTCCAAATGCCATTCGTAGACTCCTTGCGCAGTTTCCTTCGTTAAAGCATGAACCAACAAGCGATCCTTGTTTAAATTTATTGTAATCGTTCCCGGGGTAAGAGTGATGGAATTGGCATAAAGAGTGCGGGTCAGCTCTTTTTCCAGCTTCGTCTTTACGAGGATGAACCCGGGCGAAATGGGCAGCTTGGGACTTAAGACAATTAGCGCCACATGAATATTTGCTACCACCACATTATAGGCCAGGAGCAAGAGATAGACTGCTAACCGCACCACTTGACGCGGTGCAATTCGAAAAGGCTGCCCTGCTTTAAACAGGTCCGGGCTCCAGAAATATGTAACTCCTAAGCAACAGATAAGTCCCACAGCTATATTGCGCAAGCTAAAGGATGGAGACATTAAAAACCAAAAGAAATATAATATTGAGGCAAACAGCATGAACCCCTGCGGATCGTCTATCTTTTTTTGAAAATACACTTGAATCGACCTCCTACGGCAAAAAAAGATTGGCAGCTTTTTGAGCTAATGATAAAGGCAGCTGGGGCCAAACCCCAAAATAGATAATGACCAACGCAAGCACGACCAAAGAGGCTGACATACTAAAGGGAAGCTTATCTATAGTCAATATTTTTGGCTCATGTTTATCAACCACAAAAAATGCCTGCCAAATAATAGGAAGAAAATAGCTGCCGTTAAGTAATCCGCTCAAAATAATTAACCCCACAAACATGGGTATCCCCGCCTCAATACTGCCAAGGGCCAGATACCATTTAGAGATAAAGCCGCTAAAGAGAGGAAGGCCCACCATGGAGAATGCAGCAATGCTAAAGGCGCCCATGGTCAGCGGCATGGAGTAGCCTATCCCCTGCAGCTTGTTAACATTTTTTTCTCCGGTCTGGCGATAGATGGCTCCGGCAGCCAAGAATAGGCAGGCTTTCATTACAGCATGATTAAAAATATGCAGTATACCTGCGGCTAGTCCGATAGGACTGCCCAAGCCGATGCCAAGAAAAATATAGCCGATTTGCGCCACACTGGAATATGCTAATCGACGCTTTAGATTAAGTTGAGCGAAAGCAAACATGGAGCCGGCAAGTATTGCGGCGCTGCCCATCATTAAAATCAGATGGCGAATTAAAAGCTGATCGAGCAATTCAAAGCCGAAAATGAGGAAATAAAATTTGAGTAGCGCCACAATATATATTTTAACGACAAGGCTGGAAAGGATGGCGCTGGAAGGGGTGGGGGCTGAGGAATGAGCATCAGGCAACCAGACATGTAGCGGGAAAAGAGCGGCCTTAATGCCAAATCCGACCAAAAAAAAGCTGAGCACTGTCCAGATGAGGTGTGGGTACTGAGGATAAACCATGGCAAGCTCCCTGGCCACATAATCAATGTTCAGGTTGCCTGTAACCATGTAAAGCAGAGCAATGCCCATGAGCACAAAACCAGAGCCAACAGTAGCCAACAAGAGATACTTAAAAGTTGCTTCGGTAGCCTCACGCCCTCCTTTGGCGATAATCAGGACACAAGCCGAAATGCCCGCCACTTCAATAAAAACATACATATTAAAAAGATCATTAGTAATAGCCATCCCCTTCATGGCAGCAATGAGCAGCAAGAAAGTGGTATAGTACCAGCCTATTCCGGCTTCTGGCACCTCCCATTCAAGGGCAGAGACACTATAGAAAATAACGATTAACGCTACAAAACTGATTACTGCCAACATAAAAGCGGAAAGGGGTTCAATTAGAACTTCAATCCCCCAGGGAGCCGGCCAACCGCCCACTGCGTATGACAACACTCTGCCTTCCAGTGTCAGCCTGACAAAGCTTAAGCTTATGAGCAGCGCAATAAACATGACAAGTAAGGCAGCAGCCCCGCAGAGACGACGCCTGAAATGGAAAATTGTGGGCATCAGCAGAGCTGCCATCAGAACAAAAAGCACCAGCAGCAAGGGGTGTGCTTCGAATAGCATAAACATCACTGGCTGCTCCTTATCTCCAAAATTTCATTAACTTCAATAGTGCCATAGTATTCATTTATTTTTACTACTATACTTAAGGCAAAAGCAGTCACGCTCAAAGAGACTACAATCCCGGTAAGGACTAGGGCAGCCGGCAGAGGATTAACATAAAGCTGTTCCGTAGACAGTCCGACCTCTTGCAAGGGCGCAATCCCACCCCGGATATTACCGGAAGAAATTAGCAAGAGGAAAATAGCGTTTACCATAATATTGATACCGATAATTTTTTTCATTAAATTGGCTTGTGATAAGATAGCATAAATCCCGATACAAAAGAGAACCATAGCCACAAAATAAGGATAATTTGCCGTAATTTTGAAATAAATGTCCACCTGCTTATACCTCCTCCACTATGCCGGAAAAAATTGCTAAAATCACGAGTGCTACCAGCAAGCCGATGACAAATTTAAACACCTTCCCAATTAAAAGCTCGGCAAAAACAGTCAGGAACAAAACCAGACCGACTACCATAATCAAATCGTGAGGTACACGATTTTGTCCCTCGCTAAGACCAAAAACAAGAGAGTACAAGACAAAGCCTATCCCCAGAACCATCCCTCCGGCGAACCCGCCACCAATGTGGCCGCTAAAAATCACATAAAGACCGTAAACCTGCATAAACGGAATCACAAAGCAAGACACCACACGAAGAAGAGCGTCATTCAAACTGCGGCACCTCCTACGATAATGTGATATATTTCACATTTATGGCCGAAACAACAAACTCCTTCCCAATACTTTTAGCATCAAGAAGGAGCCTCACCCAAACAATATGCATCTCTGCGGTGACAAGGGTGTGCAATTTTTTCAGCAAAATTTGCTGCTGAGACTCCCCTTGTACACTCTATTCGAAAACAACAATAAAATCCCTGCTAATTAACCAGACATTTTGTACGTGTTCTAAAAACTGGAATAATTATAACTTGCTTATCGCTCTGTTTCTTTGGCAAGTTTTTGCGCCAGCCTGACCATTTGTCGCCCTAATGCCCGACTGGAAATCATCGCTGCCTCATCGAGTGAAACGCTCTTAAAAAAACTCATCTTGCCTTGGGAAAAAGCAGAAAACATGCTCCCCATGGCTCCGCCATTTACGAGGGCATCTTGATGGCCGCGGTCAGATGCTACCACCATCCCTTGCCCAAGCATGTAGTTATGTAATATAGCTAATGCCAGTTCCTGCCCGCCGTTGCGCAGTCCGGCATGAACTACAGCGCCGCCAACTTTACCGTCAAGTGCATTTTTCACCAGATGGAGCGGTCGGCTCCTATCAATAAAATCCTTAAGGCGGCCAGTGACATTGGCGAAATAGACAGGAGACCCAAAAACGATGCAGTCGGCCTCCAACAGTTTTGCAGACAACTGCGCCATGTCGTCATCTTGAATAGTGCATTCGGCCTTAGACAGGCACTTGTTACAGGCGATACACTCTTTAATCTGGTAATCCATTATCTCCAACAGCTCTGTTTGCGCCCCCAGCTCTGCAGCCCCGTCCAAGACGGCCTTCAGCATTTCAGCCGTGTTTTTTCCTTTTCTGTGACTGCCATTCACGGCAAGCACTTTCAGCATTATCTCATCCCCCCAACTTTCTGCTCTTGAAGTTTTCTGACCAGACGATGTCATGCCCACTTTTAAGCCGCAGCTTTTTCCTCCCTTTGCGCCGCCGATAAAGTTTGCGGACGCGCAGTCCGCCCAGAACGGCAAGCAAAATCAGAAGCCAGAAGCGCGAGGTGGCAAGAGTTGCCCGCGTCACATCATTTGCGGCTATTAGCGGGACGCTGCCTACCTGTTCCCCAGCCACTAAAATAACTGCCTCGCCAAGAATATCGCCTTTCTGAATCGGAGCCGGTCGGCCACCGTCCACTTTCAGCTCTAAAGCCACGTCCGCCCTCTCCTGGGGAAGAGTAATTTCAAAGCTGTTTGCCGCCTGCAAAGAAACTGTTTCACCAAAACGAACCGGAGCAGTTGTCAGGACATCCCCCGCAGCTACCGGACGGATGGCGGTGAAGGTCTCAAAGCCATAATCCAACAGAGCCACAGTGTCTGTCCAGAGCTGGGCCCCGTTGGCTTGCAGGACAACAACAATCAATTCCAGTCCATCCCGCTTTGCCGCACCTACAAATGTCTGCTGCGCCGCCACGGTATAACCGCTCTTAATTCCCAACATCCCTTCGTAGCTGCGCATAAGCGGGATGCGGTTAATAATCGTACGGGGGATTCCATCCGGCCAAGGAATATTATGATGCCGAGTAGCAGCAATTTCTCGAAAGCGGAGATTAGTCATGGCAGAACGGGCAATCATTGCCAAATCATAGGCTGTCGTCAGATGCTCTTCGTCAGGCAGCCCATGAGGGTTTGTGAAATGAGTATTTTTAGCGCCCATTTGCTTAGCCCTGAGATTCATAATGGCTGCAAAAGTTTCCACGCTGCCACCCACATGTTCTGCCGCCACCACAGAACCGTCATTAGCCGACTGATGCATCAGCCCATAAAGCAAATCTTCCACCCGGATTTGTTGACCCTCCGCCAAAGAAAGCGAGGCTCCCTGGGCTGCGGTAGCCAGACGGCTGGTTACGGCAATTTCATCCTCTGCCGCATTTTCCAGCAGCAGCAACGAAGTAAGAATTTTTGTGGTGCTGGCCGGATATTTTAGCTCATGTGCATTTCTTTCCCACAGCACTTCACCGGTTCTGCCGTTGATCAAAATTGCTGCTGGCGCTTGAATTTCAGGATTGGCGTACACAGAGCTGGAAAATAAAAAAACACACAACAAGACGGCTGCAAAAAATATCTTTTTTGCCGGCAAGAAAACCCACTTCCTATCTGATACCTAACTGGTTGTTTAAAGATGCAAATAGGGCTTCAGGCCTTCTCTTTAAACTATTTAGGTTCAAGCTGCTCTTTTTTAGTTGGCGCGGCGATCTGTCCCTCGACATGTGAAATGTCTTTTTCACAATGAGGGCAAAGCCATTTTACAGTGGGTGAGTCCGCAGCTGAATACGATATATTATCGCAGTACGGACAAACTTTATAGGGCATAAGTTTACTCCCCTCTCTTTAATCCTTTTAAATATATTCGAGGGAAAAGCAAAATACCCTTTTTTTTACAGAAAAACTACTGCTTATTTCGCTCGTAAATAATCAGCAGGCCTTCCAGCGTCAACAGCGGGTTAACAATTTCCAGCGTCTCTGAATCGGCAACCAAGAGAGCTGCCAAACCGCCGGTAGCTACCACCTTCGGCTTTTCCGGAAACTCCTGTGTCATCCGCTTGACAACACCGTCCACCTGTCCAATAAAACCATAAATAATTCCTGACTGCATGCTGCTAATTGTATCCCGCCCAATTACCCGCTTCGGCTTTATCAATTCCACGCGTGGCAATTTTGCTGCCCGCTGAAAAAGAGCCTCTGTGGAAATACTTATCCCCGGAGCGATGGCACCACCCAAGTATTCCCCGTTCCGAGAGATGGCGTCAAAAGTTGTAGCCGTACCAAAATCGACAATAATGAGCGGCCCGCCGTAAAGCTCTATTCCGGCAACAGCATTGACAATCCTGTCGGCCCCTACTTCCCGCGGGTTATCAATTTTGATATTTAGTCCGGTTTTCATCCCCGGTCCTACTACCAAGGGATCAAAGCGAAAATAGCGCTTCGCCATCTCTTCTAAGGAGAACATCAAGGGCGGTACTACAGAAGAAACGATCATCCCACTTAGCTGGCTGTCATCTATGCCTGCTTGCGCAAATAAATTTTTAAAGATAATGCCATATTCATCACCCGTTTGCTCCCTGTTGGTCGAAATTCGCCAAGATACTTTCAGCTCGCGTCCTTGATAAACGCCGAGCACGATATTTGTGTTGCCCACATCTACCGCTAAAAGCATTGCCACACCCCCATTAACCTTCCCTGCTTTCTTTAAGAGAGACTTCCCCAGCCAAAAATGCTTCCTGACCGGCTGCCGTTTTGACAAGCAGTGCCCCTTGCTCATCAATATCAAGGGCAGTCCCATGAACAGTACGTCCACCCGAGCTCACAAGCACATTCTGCCCCAATGTTACTGAATATCTGCGCCAAGAGGCTAACACACCGGCAAAACCCTGCTCTTGAGCAAGAAAATAAGCGTCTTCAAAAACTGTAAGGAAATTTTGCACCCAGCTCACTCTGGAAACTAACTGCCTTCTCTCAAGCAAAAGAGATGTGGCACTCTCAGCCAGCTCACCCTGAAAATGTTCCGCAGACAAATTGGCGTTCAGACCAACTCCCAGCACCAAATAATTAACCCTCTCCATTTCCGCCGAGACCTCAGTTAAAATTCCGGCAAGCTTGCGTCCGCCTAGCAATAAGTCGTTCGGCCACTTAATCCCCGGCACAAGCCCGGTTGTCATTTTTGTGGCTTCCACCGCCGCTACAGCAGCTAATAAAGTTATCAACTGTGCTTTATGCGGTGCTAAGCGAGGCCGCACAATCAGGGAAAACCAGATGCCTCCCGCCGGAGACACCCAAGAACGCCCTAATCGGCCTCTGCCGGCAAGTTGCTCCTCCGAAAGAATCAGCGTCCCTTCAACTGCGCCTGCGGCAGCCAATTCACGCGCCAGGCGGTTGGTGGAATCAATTGTGCGATGATAATAAATTTTCTTGCCCAAAATATTTGCTTTCAGTCCGTCTTGAATTTCCAAAGGCAATAATAAATCCGGCAAGGAAACCAAACGGTAGCCCAATTTCGGCGACGATTCAATCAGGTAACCGTCTTCACGCAAACCGGCAATATATTTCCAGACTGCAGTACGGCTCACCTGCAGCCGGTTGCTAAGTTGCTCCCCCGAAACATAGCTGCCAAAATGCTCTTTTAATCCCGCCAAAACCGTCTCTTTCATGGGCGCCTCCATACACAATCTGTTTCTTAAGTGATCGGTAATTCCATTCTAAGGACTACTGTTCAGAATGTCAACTTAGGAGGCTTACTCCGGGAGGTTGCCATCTTTGTCTAAATAAAGACGCTTCGCGTTTTCTATCAGCTAACGCGTCTTGCAGGGCGGGTTTGAAACCCGCCCCTACGGGCTGCCGCCTCTTCGACGGATCTGCAAACCCTGAGCACCTTTTAGTAGGGGCGGGTTTCAAACCCGCCCGAAAGGGAGTCGCCCTGCGACACCCCCCATTACATTGGAAACGATATAAATTCCTGCTATAAAGATTCCCCTCCCCTGGAGGGGTGCCCGCAAGGGCGGGGTGGTCGCGTGGGTGAGTGGGTGAGTGGGTGAGTAGACGAGTGGGACAAATCACCTGTCCCCTTGACCCAAAAAGTAAAAACCGGCTAGACATATTGTCTTAGACGGTTTTTAGAAAATGTTAACTCTCTTGCAGAAGGCTTTTAAGCTTTTCTGACAGTTTCGACAAGCCTACAGGCTGGATACGCAGACTTTTAATTACCTTGCGGTATTGATAAAGCGTACCCATAAGAAGCACATCGCTAGTTTTTTGCCTGCAGTTGACCACATCGGCATGGACGGCAGCCTCACCGCCTTTGGCAAGCATCTCTTGTTTAAGGATGTTGGCTGCTGTTGCCGACAGACCAGTCACTTTAATAACTCGGAAGATGGCTTTGGGTGCCATAATATTCACACTGACCGGACTCGCGCCCACCAGAGCGATTTCTTCCTTTGCCCTCTCCAATGTCTCAATTGTTAATACCTGAAGATCCATAATGCGCCTCGCCGCTTCTTTTAGAACAAGCCCTTCACTTTGCCGGTGTCTGTATCCACATCAATGCGGCGGAATGCCGGGTTAGCAGCAGTACCGGGCATCAGCGAGATAGCGCCGGCGACCGGAACCACAAAGCCTGCCCCCTGGTAGGTAAGAATATCGCGCACGCGCAACTTCCAGCCGGTGGGAACACCTTTGAGCATTGGGTTGTCAGACAAGGAGAGATGTGTTTTCACCATGCAGATCCCCAACTTCTGGATTTCGGGATCCTTCTCCATCCGCACTGCCTTTTCTGTTGCTTCAGGGGTGTACTCAACACCATCCGCCCCGTATACTTCAGTAGCAATCAGGTTAATCCGCTCGCGAAGCGGAGTCTCCAGCTCATAGAGGAACTTGAAGTTGTTCGGCTCATCGCAAGCTTCGATAACAGCATCTGCAAACTCCAGCGCTCCCTCACCGCCATACTGCCAGTGCTTAGAAACAGCGACACGGGCGCCAGCAGCTTCGGCCAGCCTGCGGACGGCCTTGATCTCATTCTCAGTATCGGTGTAGAAAGCGTTAATGCAAACAACCGGGTTGATGCCGGCTTTCTTAACAGTATTAATATGGTGAATCAGGTTAGAGCAACCTTTTTCCACCCACTCAACATGCTCCTTGCTGTAAGCAGGATCGAGAGGCTGGCCGGGCAAGGGCAGCGGAGCACCGCCGTGGGCTTTTAGCGCGCGGATAGTGGCTACAACTACAGCACAATTGGGCACTAAACCGGACATGCGGCACTTCAAATTCCAGAACTTCTCAAAACCGATGTCGGCAGCGAAACCAGATTCTGTCACGACATAATCGCCAAGCTTCAAGGCGATGCGGTCGGCAATAATGGAGGACTGACCGATGGCAATATTGGCAAATGGTCCGGCATGAACAAAAGCAGGCTGCCCTTCGATAGTCTGCATCAAGTTCGGGTTCAGCGCTTCCACCATCCAAGCAGTCATCGCGCCGTCCACACCTAAATCACCGGTCGTAACCGGCTTACCCTTTTTATCGTAAGCAACTACGATTTTACTCATCCGCTCACGCATATCCTTGAGATCCCGCGCGATGGAAAGAATAGCCATCACTTCAGAGGACACTGCGATGGCAAAACCGGAATTCATCATGAAACCATCTTTTTTGCCGCCAAGGCCGATAATGATATTGCGCAGTGCTTGTGCGCAGAAGTCCATAATCCACTTCATTTCCACGTTGCGCGGGTCAATATTCAGCCGCTTCAAGCCGCTCCGCTCCAAGAAAGCGTCACTAGAGTTAAATTCGTGCTGAATACGGGCGGTTAAAGCAACCATGGCCAAATTATGCGCGTTCATTATGGCGTTGATATCGCCGGTAAGCCCCAGCGAAAAAGGTGTCAAGGGGATGCATTGCGACAGACCGCCACCGGCTGCAGAACCCTTTACGTTCATGGTGGGACCGCCGGATGGCTGCCGGATTGTGGCAATAACATTCTTGCCACGCTTGCCAAGACCTTGTGTCAAACCCATAGTTGATGTAGACTTACCTTCGCCGAGGGGAGTGGGCGTGATGGCCGTCACGTCTATGTATTTGCCATCAGGACGATCTTTTAAGCGCTCCAGAACCTTTGCGAAGTCAATTTTTGCCACATAATGGCCGTAAGGCAGGAGTTCTTCTTTCTCCAGTCCCAGTTCTGCTCCCAACTGTTGGACAGTCTTCATTCTCGACTCTGCTTCTTCGGCAATTTCCCAATCCGCGTGCTTGGTGGGGTCGAGTACCATTAAATATTCCCTCCCTACAATGTTTTCTAGACATAGTGAACCTTCATTGCTAGTTCTACAAAACAAAAAATTCTCCTGCCTGGCCCTGCTAATATCAGAATTTTTTATATTATTTTTTCTTTCGCGCTTTAACGGGACTTGATCTTTAAGTACTCAGCAAATAAATCCCCCTCACCCAAAAGGAGAGGGGGATTTATTTGCAAATTCCCTCTCTCCTCTAAATCTCCCTCTAAGTCCCCTCTCCCTCTGGGAGAGGGCTAGGGTGAGGGCTCTAAGGCGATAAGGGCTCTAAGGGCACGAGCCAGTGCCAGAGTGAGTGTTTACTTTTGCTAAAGCAAGCACCTACTCTTTGACTTGACTCTCTGTTTCAACTTTCTTGTCATTAATCAAAACCTGAAGCGATTCTTTTTTAATACTGGGCTCACGCCTAGCCGTCCGGAATTCTTTTGCTTCTTCAGCCTTCTCGGCTTCTTTAGCCCTTGCCTGACGGCTGCTGTGCAATTCAGTCAGCGACTTTACTTCCATCAGGGCAACAATCTCTTCGGCGTCGAGCGTCTCTTGATCCATTAAAGCATTGGCGATTAATTCTAGCCTCTCACGGTTGTTCACTACAATTTCTTCCGCATGCTTATAACTGTCGTCCATTGTTGAACGGATTTCCATATCAATCGCCCGCGCGACTTCTTCCGAAAAATCGCGGTCGCGGGTCAGATCCCGGCCGAGAAAAACTTGCTCGTATTGACGTTTGCCAAGAGTAATCGGCCCAAGCTGGTCGCTCATCCCGTATTCCATAATCATTTGACGAACAATCGCTGTGGCACGCTCCAAGTCATTCTGGGCACCTGTGGAAATTTCATTCAAGATAATTTTTTCCGAAACACGACCGGCAAGCAAAGTGGTCACACGCGAAATTAGTTCGGATTTAGTCATATAGTAGCGATCCTGTTCCGGGAGCATCAGTGTGTAACCGCCGGCGCGGCCGCGCGGAATGATTGATACTTTGTGAACGGGGTCAGTATTAGGCAAAAGGTAGCCCACCAACACGTGTCCCGCCTCGTGGAAAGCCACAATCTTCTTCTCAAACTCGCTGATAACACGGCTTCTTTTTTCTGTGCCGCCCATGACCCGCTCAATAGCTTCTTCCAACTGCAACATGGCAATCTGCTTTTTATTATACCTACCGGCAAGCAATGCAGCCTCATTCATCACATTTTCCAAATCGGCACCGCTAAACCCCGGTGTACGGCGAGCGATTACACTAAGGTCCACATCGGAGGCCAACGGCTTACTACGAGCATGAACCTGAAGAATTTCCTCCCGCCCTCTTACGTCAGGATGGTTTACTGTGACCTGCCGGTCAAAGCGGCCCGGCCGCAAAAGCGCCGGGTCGAGAATATCGGCACGATTTGTGGCTGCCACTATAATAATACCTTCGTGAGCCTCGAAGCCGTCCATCTCAACCAACAACTGGTTAAGCGTCTGTTCCCGCTCATCATGGCCACCACCCAGGCCTGCGCCCCGCTGGCGTCCCACGGCATCAATTTCATCAATAAAGACGATGCAAGGCGCATTTTTCTTAGCTGTATCAAAAAGATCACGGACGCGTGAAGCGCCCACGCCTACAAACATCTCCACAAAATCTGAACCGGAGATACTAAAGAAGGGAACTTCCGCTTCTCCGGCTACAGCTCTGGCCAGCAAAGTTTTCCCGGTACCGGGAGGTCCTATCAGCAGAACGCCTTTAGGTATTCTGGCCCCCAATTCAATAAATTTTCGCGGCTCTTTTAAAAACTCAACAATTTCTACCAGCTCGGCTTTTTCCTCGTCGGCGCCGGCCACGTCGTTAAAGTTAACGCGCTTGCGAGTGCCGTCATGCAAGCGGGCGCGTGATTTCCCAAAATTCATCACGCGGTTCCCACCGCCTTGGGACTGCTGCATCAAGAAAAAAAAGATGACCATTAGAATAACAAAAGGGATAATAAAAGTAGCTAAGCTGGCCCACCATTGAGGTTCCGGCGGCGGAACGGCCTGAAACTGAATATCTTTCCCTTCAAGGCGAGGGATCAATAAGGCACCCTCCGGGTTATACGCACGAAACTGTCTGCCATCCCGCAATGTGCCGGTCAATTCATTTCCCACAATCAACAGATCTTTGACCTGATTATTATCAAGCGCTGTAAGAAACTCGTCATATCTAAGTTCTTCCGCCCGTTCGGCAGGCTGATTAAAATACTGAATAATGGCAACGGCAATAAATAGAATCAGCAAATAAAAAATTGCCTGTCGAGCAAATTTATTCATGAAAGATTCCTCCTCTCTGAAAAAAGGCCTTACTCCCGAACTCCATTGTAACACATCTTATCTATGCCTACAAGGCTGGATGCAGGCAGATAAAGGCTCATTGCCAAAATTATGCAGGGAGCAAACATCAGAGCAGTTCTTCCTCTTTCAACGCACTGTTATTTGGCCGCTTATTTCGTCCATCACCACCACGGGAACTTCGTCTATACTAATGCCCAATTGGGCAGCCCGTTGCAAAGAGATGCTTCTGTGGAGCAGGCGAACCCGAATGTTTAATGTGCCAGGCAAAGGCAGCCCGGGAATTTCCACAAACTCATCGAGATACTGTTGGGGTGGAATGCGGTGCTCACGCAACACTTTGACTGCCTCCCAAAGATTATCTGTTTCCTCTCCGGAGGCGTCAGCAAAGCTGGTGCCAAAAACTACCGCACCGTCAGGAATAGCTCCTGTCTCAGTCAGAACGCCGCTGCTATGGATTACCTGCCCCGACTGGTTGGTGCAAAC
This sequence comes from Dethiobacter sp., assembly GCA_018333635.1. Lineage (GTDB taxonomy): Bacteria > Bacillota > Dethiobacteria > Dethiobacterales > Dethiobacteraceae > GPS1B09. Next base: position 48,209 of record JAGXTL010000043.1, on the reverse strand, counting down.
TACTTCCAACCACATATCTTTGAACAATGAAAGTCCGGTAGGCAAATAGTGGCCGGCTCCATCGTTGCGAATCCGAATATTTATTTTCGTCGGCTGATAAGGGCTCAGTTGCGCAGGAAGCCCCAGAAACAACACTGCTGCTGCTTGCAAATTTTCTTCCGCTCTGGCAGCATGTGCAGAAAAACCGGCGCGGCGCATGGCAAAAACATTATTGCCCACCATATCATGCCGCCACGTGTGTTCCCGCACTTTTGGGGCGCCTGTGGCAGTCACTCCGGGGTTAGGCTTATTCACTCCGGGGCCTGGCGTCATGTGGCAATCCTGACAAGATATTCTCCTGGAGCCATAGGAACTTTGCTGCCATTCACTAAAGGTGGATGCCAATACCAACCCATTCTGAGGATGAATGATTTGATGACAAGAGCTGCAAAAATCTGCTTGCGTATGAAGTTCGCTGAAAGCGCTTTCATGAAGCGGAGTCTGTAATGGGTCGGCAAGCGGCCCAAATTTCGTTCTGCCGGGTGTCAGCTGAAAGGCTGCATTGCCTTTGCCTGTAACAGCTGTGGTTGTATGGCATAAATCACACGAAACACCCTGCTTCGCCATGTCGCTAAGCCTGCTCCCATCTACCGGGGGGATTTCTGCGGCTAACCAGCCCACCGGAATATGGCAACTGACACAAAACTCATCAGACGCACCACCTGTTTCTTCACTTGTCCTCCTCATTTCCGCTAAAAATACCGGATTTGTTGACGAGGATGCGTGTGCTGTGCCGCGCCATTGTTGGTAAATCTTTTGGTGACAATACTGGCAAGTATGAGCTGATTCAAACTGATTGGAAGCAATCTCTTGTTTTGGCGGCGAAGAAGTCTTTACTGCCTCAGGCTCTTGGACTCTACCGCATCCTGAAAGAAGAAATAAACTTCCTAATAAAAAAATAGAAACTCCTGTTGCCTTTTTCATCGCAGTCACCTATCTTTAATAATTATTCTAAAGATTTCGTCATATCATCATTCCTTTCGACTTATTTTGCAATTTTCCTGCCACAAACAAAAAATGTGTCACCTACTCCGTCCCCTTGACACTAATCTCATCACCCGGGGCCACCCGCCCGCCTTTAAGTACGCGCACAAAAATCCCCTCTTTTGGCATTACGCAATCGCCTGCCTGGTAAAAGATGGCACAGCGCTCATGGCAAGTCTTCCCGATTTGCGTTACTTCAAGAATCACGCCATTACCTACCAGAAGTTGAGTGCCCACCGGCAGCACAGGCAGCTCTATCCCCTCAGTCGTCAGATTTTCGGCAAAGTCCCCGGCACTGACGTCCAAACCCAATGCCTGCATTTTTTCAATGCTCTCTTTTGCCAGCAAGCTGACTTGACGGTGCCCCTCGCCGGCATGAGCGTCTCCGGTAATGCCATACTCAGTTTCCAGCCACGCTTCTTCAACGTTAGTTTTGCGCATCCCTTTTTTCTCGCTAACAGAAACGGCAACAACCTGCGCCATTTGCCTTTACCTCCTCTTTCTCCACACAATGCGCACATAGCGTTTTCTCAGTTTTTAAAGCTGCAGTTCGTCCATTTCCATGGCTAATAAATTTAAACAAAGCACTCTTTTTCGCAGCAGAGAACCTCTGCCCAGCAGAATCTTGCAAACTTCCGCAGTCTGCAAACTGGCAACAATTGCTGGCGTAAAAGAGGGGTTTCCATAGATTTTTTCCATCCCTCTATCCTCTGTACACCTCAGATATAATTTCTCCAAAGTGTCATCTCCCGGGAATTGGGTGGCCACCTGCCCAAACCAACCGCAAATCGCGCCGTGCACTAAAGGGATTTCTAACTCTTTACACACGGAAGACAATTTAAGCCGAGTGCCAATAGTATCCAGCCCGTCTACCACCACTTGACTTCCCGCAAGCAATCGCTCGCTATTCTCCCTGGCAAAGGCTTCTTTAATCGGCACAAACTCTACCGCAGGGTTTATGGAAGCAATCCGTTCAGCCGCAACGTCGGCTTTAAAGCGACCCAATGCTGCTATGGTGGCTAAAAGCTGGCGGTTGAGATTGTGTTCTTCAAACACATCATGGTCTACCGCCACAAGCTGTCCCACACCAAGCCGCGCCAACTCTTCCAAGACATAGCCACCAAGGCCGCCGCAGCCGATCACAGTGACTCGGCTGCGAAAAAGCATCAGCTGTTCGGCCGCAGAAATTGTCTTACGGTTTCGCTGGTAACGAGCCGGCAAAAAGCCCGCATTTAAAATTTCCTCCTCGATTTGACCAATGGTCTGCTTATAGCGGCTAGCCGCTTCCCGCTGAACCTGCCAGGATATCATGTCACCCTCTAGACGAGATAAAAGAAATTCGGACAACGACACCATGCTAACCACCTCCTACCGGCGGAAAGATGGACAGCGTATCGCCATCTTGCAGCAAGTGCTCCACCGGTACCAATACTCCGTTTACCATCGTAAGCGCCAACTCTTCCCGGGGGATTTTTAGTTCTTCTGCAACAGCCAAGATCGTAGGCGCTGCAAAATACTCATGTTCGGCCACCTTAAAACGGTTATGGCGGAGAGTAGCAAACAGCTTTACTGTTATCTTCAACATTAGTCACACCTCTACGGAAATTTGCTTACCCATTGATTGTAAACAACACCGCTTGCCTCATCTGTTAAAATGCGACGGGAAAGGAGGGCTTCCAAGCGGAAGCCCTCCTGCTTAGGGCCTGACTTACAGGCCTAATGCTTTCAGCCGTTTGTCACCAGGCATGCCTTCAGCATCCCAGCCGCGTATCTCGTAATACTTGGGCAACAGTTCTTTCAAGCGATGCAAATGGCCCTTACTGGGACCGGCAGGCATTGGGTCTTCCAGAAAACGCTTGGGCAAAGTGTCATCTGCGGCGGTATATCCTTCCGCAAAGTTAAACAACCGTTCCACATTGAAACAGCGCTCGCCACTTGTCAGCACATCTTCGGCACTGTAATTCACACCGGTGGCAGCAGTGAGCAGCTCGGCGTACTCCTTGGCGCCAAGCGCAAAGGAGGTGAAAAGACAAAGCCCGGAACTATCAATGGCGGCGGTGAGGTCCTGGAAAATTTTAACCCATTCAGCCTTGCCTTCTATAGAAAAACGGTCCAGCGCCTCAGGCATGCCCAAAATCTCCGGTGAAATCATATAACCGCGCACATGGCAGCCGCCGCGGTTAGCCGTGGCGTACTGCAACCCGTGACCCATCAGGCCGCGGGGATCATAAGCCGGCAACTCCAACTTCTTAACAGTCATGGACAAATCGGGAGCACCGTAAGCCGCAGCCAGTCGAGCAGAGCCCATAGCCAGTTTGGCACCAAAACCTTTTTTGTCAGCCATGCGCTTAACCCACTCCACGATGGCTTCCCCGTTACCCCACTGCAACGCCGGTCCGCCGTCTAAATCAGCATCTTTGATAAAGCCGCGCTGATACAGTTCCATGGCAGCAGCAATAGTGGCTCCGGCGGAAATAGTGTCGACGCCCACTTCGTTACAGGCGTTGTTGGCTTTAATGACTGCTTTTAAGTCGGAAATGCCGCAGTCACTGCCAAAGGCCCAAACCGTCTCGTACTCCGGTCCGCCGCCGCCAACCCCATCTACTTCACAGTAGCGCCCGCAGGCGATGGGACAACGAAAACAAGGATCCTTCTTCTTCATGTATTTCTCGGCAACGGCCTCTCCAGAAATTTCTTCAGCGTCTGGGAATACACCGTATTGGAAATTGTTAGTCGGGAGAATTCCTGCTTCGTTAATGATGTTGACCAACACGGCTGTGCCGTAAGCCGGCAAACCTTGGCCGGTAACACCATTTTCTTTAATTCTTAGCATGGCATCTTTGACATGTTCTTTAAACTTGTCCGGGTCAGCTGCTTCGACCTTATTGCTGCCGCGCACGACAATAGCCTTCAGATTTTTGGCGCCCATGACTGCTCCTACTCCGGAGCGACCGGCAGCGCGCCAGCGGTCATTCATAATACAGGCAATGCGGGAAAGCTGTTCGCCGGCAGTGCCAATATTAGCCACACGAGCTTTGGGATCGCCAAATTCTTTTAGAAGCAAATCTGTCGTTTCGTTAGTATTTTTGCCCCAAAGATGGCCGGCATGCTTGATTTCCACCAGATCATCTTTAATACTGATGTAAACAGGTTCGGTAGCTTTGCCTTCCACTACCAACAGATCATAGCCGGCAAATTTAAGTTCAGCACCCCAGAAACCGCCGGAGTTGGATGACGCAATAACGTCGTTTAGCGGCGACTTAGTCACAACCATGTAGCGACCGCCTGTGGGGGCAGTCGTGCCGGTCAGCGGGCCGGTAACAAAAAACAGTTTGTTCTCCGCTGAGAGAGAATCGATGCCTACAGGAATTTCATCCGCCAGCATCTTGCCCCCTAGCCCTCTGCCGCCAATAAACTCTTTGGAAAGTTTAGCAGAAAGCTCCTCTGTGTAAATGGCTCCGGTGGTCAAGTTAACACGCAAAACTTTACCTAATACAGAACCCATTAAACAAAACCTCCCGTCTTTTAATTAAATATTCCTAAACTATTGTGACAACTTCCTCTCGCCGTTTAGTTCAACACACACAGATCGGGCAAGCCACGGTACTGTTCACTAAAATCCAGGCCATAGCCCACCACAAATTCATCAGGAATCTTAAAGCCGCAGTAATCAGGCTGAATAGCTACTTTACGACGCTCCGGCTTATCGAGCAGCGTCACAATCTTTATTGAGGCAGGATGCCGAGAGAGCAAATTTTCTTCCAGATATTTCAGCGTCAAGCCGCTGTCAATAATATCTTCCACAATTAAGCAGTGCTTGTTTTCAATGCTGCAATCTAAATCTTTTAAAATTCTTACTACTCCCGAAGACTCGGTGGAAGCGCCGTAAGATGAAACAGCCATGAAATCAATCTCGGCCGGCACAACTAAATGACGCATCAGATCGGCCAAAAAGATGACTGCTCCTTTAAGCACACAAATTAAAAGCAGTTCTTTCCCCTCGTAGTCTTTACTGATTTGACTGCCAAGTTCAGCGATTTTTTGCTGAATTTCCTTTCTGCCCAACAATATTTTTTCAAGCTTTTTCTCCGGCAAATTTCCCCACCTCTTTATTCTTTCACTATTTTAAGATAAAGCACTTTTTCTGTTTGAGCAGTCACTTTACAGAAGTCGGCAATCTCCACTCCGCCCAACCAAACAGGCTGATGTCCGCTGATAATGAGAGGAATCTGCTCCCTCTGTCTTAGAGGAATTTTTCTGTCTGCCAGAATTTTTTTCACTTTACGGCTGCCCGGTGCTCCAAGCGGCTGCATCCTGTCTCCGGCTTGTCGGCCTCTGACCAAAAGCGGCCAAGATATTTTTTCCAAATCGAGGCATGCTTCATTTTTGCTCAACTGAGACAAAGCTACAGCTCCGGCCGATTTTATTTCCGCTTGCAGCCACAATCCGCAACAGGGAAGGTATGCCAGTCCAGGGCCATGAATTTCGGTAATTTTAACTGCGGCGTCTCGACGGTGAACGGAATTGCCCAGCCATATCCGGTTATAAACTCTTGCAGCCAGCACCCCGTTTGGCAAAACGGCCTGTGCTGAGGGAGAAAGGTGAGTGGCTAACGCCAGAACTTGCGCTACATGCCGTCTCCCTAACCTTGTTACACCGGCATGCCACAAAGCGTGGCGGATAACGCGTGTCTGTAGTGCCGCAGGCAACTTGTTTAGCTGAAGAGTATCCAAACAAATTGCGTCTGTACTGCAGCTCTCTGTCACAGCAGAAAACGCTTCCCTCCCCAGAGCATTCAATAAGGCGGCGTCCTCTGTCAGATTTTCTGCAGTATTAGCCAGCGCACTGCGAATATGCGCACCAAACTCTGCTTCCAAATACGGTAGCAGAAGCAGCCTAACGCGATTACGGTAATACTCAGGCCGCGTATTAGACTGATCCAAAAGCGGCGACAGCTTAAATGTTCGACAATAATTTTCTATTTCCTGCCGTGAAAGATAATACAATGGTCGGACTACTTCAATGCCGTGCTCCAGCGTGCGTTTTAGGGGAATGCCTTTTAATCCGTCTATCCCGCTGCCCGATAAAAGACGCATCAGCAAAGTTTCCGCCCGGTCATCCCGGTGGTGGGCAGTGGCAACTCGCACGGCACCGCTAAGGCGTGCAACGTCTGAAAACACGCTGTAACGAGCTATTCTGGCCGCTTCCTGCAAAGAACAACCAATTTGCGCCTGCAGTTTTTTCACCTTAACACGGCGCACGGTGATGGGCAAACCTAGACGGATTGCCTCTTTTTTTACGCTGACAGCTTCTGCAGACGCCTCCGGCCGCAGCCCATGATGAACATGAACCACATGCAAAGAAATCTCCAATGAACCTGCCAAACTATGCAAAACATGCAGCAAGCTAAGAGAATCTGCTCCACCGGAAACGGCCACCAACACCTTTTGGCCGGCTAAGAATAAACTGTTTTCCTTAATAGTTTTTTCTACCCGCTCCCGCAACAAAATCCCTCCTGTTCATGCCTATTCTTCTTCTTGTTCCGGCTAAAAATTCCTGCAGGCAGATGAAAACCTTTCTCTTATCCCCCCTCACCCTATATTCTGCAAAAAAAGACGCTTCGCGTTTTCTATCAACTGACGCGTCTTGCAGGGCGGGTTTGAAACCCGCCCGAAAAGGAGTCGTCCTGCGACACCCCCCATTACGTCGGAAATAATATATTTTCCTGGTACAAAAATTCCCCTCCCCTGGAGGGGTGCCCGCAAGGGCGGGGTGGTCGCATACCTCCTCAACAAACTCTCAAAACACAAGCCTCTAAAATACAGAAACTCCATCGTAGCTAACCACCCCGGCGCTCTGCGCCACCCCTCCACAGGAGGGGAATTATCTTCAGGATCATTTCTTTCAGAGCGAAGCAACTGGGTGAGTATGCAATACCTAAAAAAGACGCTCCGTGTTTTGATATAATTTCCCAGCACAAAAAAAAGCACTCCGGGAAAGGAGGCTTTTGAATGAAGAAACTATTTTGAAACGAAATCGCGGATTTTATGTTTTAAGCGTTTGGCGCGACATACTAGTACGGTGATATCGTCTCTTAGTTCGGCTTGGCCGGAGAAGTGCCTTGCTTGATGGATGATTTCATCTGCCAGCACCTGAGGATGAGTTGAGACCTGCCCTGTCAAATAATCTTTCAGCCAGTCCGGCTGTGCAGGCAAAACTTCATGGATTCCGTCTGTCACCATCACAATCAGCACATCATTTTCTAACTGGACAAGCACCGGTTTCAACTCCACATCGTCAAGGATACCCAATGGCACAGAAGGACATTTAATTTCCCTCACTCGGCTCTGCAAACGCAAATAGCTGGGGGCGGCTCCTATTTTCAAAAATTCTGCCTCGCCATTTTCTGCGTCTACCACCAAAAGGTCAAGAGTGGCAAAGCTCTCTGTTTGAGAGCGCAGCTGCAAAATGGTATTAACTGTGCGTACCACCGCGTCTTTACGGAAACCGGCTAGCAGCAGTTGTTCCACCAACTGAACGGCGGAACGACTCTCCTGTTGCGCCCGGCTGCCGTTTCCCATACCATCGCTCAAAATAAACGCCTGTTTCCCATCGCGCAGTTCCAGGTAGCTATAATAGTCGCCGCAAACATCGGCATTTGCCTTGGAAGTCTGAGCCACGCCGATTTCTACATGAAAGTACTGATTTCTAAGTCGTCTTTGCGCATCAAGAACTCCCTCCCGCACTTCTCTCGACAATGCAAACATTATCTGCGATAAGCCTGCCAGCTGCATTGTTACCAGTGTTCGCCCGCCTTCCATTCGTTTATTGCAGCTATGCTGGTAAGCTTCCATCTTATAATACAGGCTGACAGTTTGGAGAAACTCTGTCCTCTTTTTGCAGATTTTTTGAAAGAACTCCGGACTTTTCGCTTCCTTAACGCTGTCTCCGTTTTCTAATTCAGCCAGAACGCTGAGCAGCGCATTATAGGTGCGCTGCAAATCTTTTTCCCAACAACGCCTGCGGGAAGGGCAGTATTTGCACACCTTTTCCACGACCGCATCCACCAGCGCCGCCAGAGGTAAATGGTTTTCCTTTTCTGCTGTTGCTGACTGCTGAAAAGCTGCGGACAGTTCTCTAAAAACAAGAGCATAGTCTTTAATACGATTTGCTGTCAGTTCCCGGATTTTTTTTGCGTCATCTTCAGCAGCATGCGGCAAAAATGAAGCCAGCATTTGTGTTCTCAGTGGAAGAAGGGGCGCAAGGAGAAAAAGGGAACTGGCTGCGGCAGAGACGACACTTTCAAAGACGACCGATTCCCGGCCGCCCATATAGAGAGAGAGCGCAACAGCTGCCAGAAAAAAGCCGCCTGCACTCGCAAGCCTGCCATAAGAGCGGAACAGGCCGGCAAAGAAACCGGCAAAGGTCAGCATGCCTAACCAGGCAAAGCCCGTCCCTTGAACGCCGAGAAGAAACCCTAAGAGAGCGCCTGCCGCGGCGGCCATGCCGGGACCAAGGGCAAAGGCCGCCCACAGCACAATAATCCGCGATATTACGGCGGCCAACGGCAGCAACACTGCCCCCCCCTGCACAAGGGACAGCAGCAGCAAGCCGGCAAAGACTACCCAGGAAGTGATTCCCTCCACATTCTTGTCGCTGGCTAGCTGTGGACGAGGGCAGGCATGCACCTGAAAAAATACTGCGGCAGCAAACATGGCAATGGTTGCTTCCAGGACCAGCAGAAGAATGTCATATGGATAAAAGTTATTTAACCATAAGTGTGGCAATGAACCAAGAAAAAGCGCCGTCCCTACCGCCACCGACAACGGCAGGCGAGGCTTGTCCAACCGATAAAGCAACAAACAAAAGATAGCTGCAGACAGCACCAGCCCAAGCGCAGCAACCAGCTCCCCCGTCTGCACGACTGCTGCTGTCATAAATATACCATAAAGTGCCATCCGTCGGTATTCACCCCGCGAGGCCACCGCCCAGTAAGCCAAACCAAACGGTGCCAGCTCTCCCATCAGGTTCAGGCGCGAGAGCAGCACCAGCGCCACCAAAGCACCCGCCGTCTCCCAGGTCGCCAGCTCCGCGGGAAACTCAATTCTGCGTGTGCGCACTGCTGGCTTGACTACTCTGCGGTCAACTCTGCTTACTCTCAGATACGGCTCAATAACTGAACTGCGCTCCGGCACTGGAAATCCCCCTTTGTCTTCCACCTTCTCCATATTATAAAGCGGATAACCGCAGGAATTTGTCAGAGCAGGGGAGTTGAATGAAAAAATATTTCGACAAATTATCCGTCAATTCTTACCAGTGTAATCTGTGCCGCGAGGCATTCCTCAAGCGCTACTTTACTGTGACCAACCTGCACAACAATGCTGGGACGACAACGAATAACCCGGATTTGCACTCCCGGAACAAGACCCATGCTCAGCAATTTTCGCAAAATTGTGTAATTTCCGGTAGCTAACGCCACAATCTTACCTGTTTCTCCCGCAGAGCAGCCGTCAAGCGAAACTATTTTTTGCATCGCCAAGCCTCCTTTTACCACACCGGCAAAGCCAGCGCCAGCCGAAGCAAGAAGGCGGCGGCAAACGCCGTCATCGTCACCAGAAATATGATGGCTGCTGCCACCGGCACACCCCGCTCCCTCACCATCATAGTCAACTGCGCAAGACAAGGCAGAAAAAGTGTCAGCGCGACGGCCGCCACCAGCATTTGCTCGCCGCTTAAACTTTCGCTGCGATAAAGAAGAAAGAGACCGGCCGCACCGTAATCCCGGCGAAAAAAACCGTAAAGGAAAATAAGGGACACTTCCGGCGGCAACCCCAGCATCCCAACCAGCGGCACCAAAGCGGCAACCAGGCTGCCAAGCAGTCCGGTCCCAGCCAAAAGCCAGAGCAGGATACTAATAAAGATAAAGACCGGCACAACCTCCATAAAATACCAACGCATACGAGCTAAGGTTTTTTGCAAAATGGCCCCTGGCTTAGGCATCCGCAGTGGCGGCAGCTCCATGAAGAAAGCTGCCCGCTTACCGGGAAGGAGAATGTTTAGCAGGGAACCGGCGATAATGAACACAGAGAATACTACCAAACACCAAACCAAAAGAAGGAAAGGAGTAGCGCTTAACATCGCCAGCAGCAGCCCCAACTGTGCCGAGCAAGGGATCGCTAGGGCCAGCAAAAAAGTAGCGGCAATCCGTTCACGCTTACTCTCCAGCGTCCGTGTTGCGACCACAGCCATGGTGCCGCAACCAAAACCTAGGGTGAGCGGAATTATCGCGCGCCCGTTAAGACCGATTTTTCGCAGCAAGCCATCGGCCCAATACGCCAGACGCGGCAGATAGCCGCTATCCTCCAAGAAAGCAAAAGCAAAAAAGAATGTGCCCACCATGGGCATAATAATGCCGAAGGCATAGCGAAACCCCATGGTGAGAATACCAAAATCGCCTGCCAACAGCTCTCGGACAGACGGCCAAGGGAGATAAGCAACCCAAACTGTAAGCCAAGGAATAATAATTTCAGCAAAGAGAACTCCTTCAAACAAATCTACCAAGATCCCGGCGCCCAAACGTCCCACCAGCAAATAAAATCCGGCATAGACGACTGCAATACTGAACAGCAAACCCAGCACAGGATGCAATGTGAGCCTGTCTAACCAAGCTCCCCGCCTCAAATCACCGTAGCTATAAATCCCCTCCAGAATTTTTTCTGCCGCCCTTCGGCGTTGCAGAGCAGAAGCTATGAACACCTGTTGCTCTTGCTCCGGCATGGTAGCCGGCCGGCAGAAAGGACGAGCTGTTAACCTGCCGTTTAATTGCTTTGCGATTTCGCGCCTAAGAACATCGACACCCCACCCATGCACAAAAGCTGCTTCCACCACTGCGATGCCAAGCCTCGAGGACAATTCTTCACGCCTAATTTTCACGCCCAGCTTTTTTGCTTCATCCATCATATTCAACACTAGGATGACAGGAAAGCCACAAGCTTGCAGTTCCAATGTCAGCGGCAGCATGCGCGGCAAATTTTTGGCATCTACCACATGAACTACTACAGACGGACTTTTCTCCAGCAACAATCTTTTTGTAAGAGCTTCATCTTCACTTAACGGCAATAAACTGTAAATGCCCGGGCTATCATATACTCTAACCTGCCTACCCTCTACGCTGGCCTGGCCGTGGGCTACTTCTACGGTGGTCCCGGGATAATTGGAAACTGTCGCATAGTTTCCGGTTAACTGATAGAATAAAACACTTTTCCCCACATTGGGATTCCCCACCAGCACAACTGCTTTCAACGAAATCCCGCCTCTCTGCCAGAGCAAGCGTCCCTCTTGCCTCCTCAAATAGATATGCAGAAAAAGAGGTTGTCTATGCAGAAAAATCTTTTCCGCATAGACAACCTCACTTAGCACAGAATAAAGACGAATCTTTCACGAAAGGATGCGGTACATTGTCTCCGTTTGCTCTTTTACTGGCATTTATTGCCGGTGTTTTCATGGCCATACAAGGTTCACTAAATACAGGTCTAGGCAAAATTATCGGCTTGTTAGAATCTACATTTATCGTCCAGTTGGTGGGACTAGCTACGGTACTCATTCCGCTCTTCCTTCTGCGCCTGGGAAAGGGGGATTTAAGCAGATACCAAGATGTCCCTTGGTATCTTTATCTGGGAGGTTCTATTGGCGTGGTTATCCTTTATTCAGTGGTAGCCAGTATTTCCAGCCTGGGCGTTGCCACAGCCACCACAGCTATCATTGTTGGGCAAGTGGGAACAGCAGTATTGATTGACCACTTCGGCTTTTTCGGCCTGGAAAAAATTCCTTTTACCTGGCCCAAGGTAGCGGGACTGGCACTGCTCGCGCTGGGCGCCAAGCTTATGCTTCTGCGCTGAAGTGATGAAGGCTGCCACCCCTGCGACACCTCCCATTGCGTCGGAAACCATATGATTTCCCAGGCTACAAAAACAACGCTAAGCCTGTCACTGATGACATGCTTAGCGTTGTGCCGGTATAACTGTAGACCGCCTCAGTTTCAGTAAGCAAAAAGCACCGCTACGCCGAAAAAACGGCAAACGAAGCTATTTAGCCAGTCCCCTTTACACATTAGCACGGAATGATGACCCTTTTCCGCCCCTTTTTGATTCGGTGTTGCGCTTCAAATCAAGCAACCGCTCATCACTGTCTTTCAAAAATTTATTTATCTTATCCTCAAAAGACATTCGAGACGCTTTACTGTGGGAACCACGCCCCCCACTGCTGTTAGCCTGCTTAATAGACAGGCCAATCTTGCCGTTGCCATCCACAGAAAGGACTTTTACCTTGACTTTATCCTTTTTCTGCAAGTGCTCATTGATATCTTTCACATAAGAATCAGCCACCTCAGAAATGTGTACCAGGCCGGTCTCTCCGTTCGCCAGCTGAACAAAAGCTCCGAAATGAGTAATGCCTGTCACCATTCCTTCCACAATGGCACCCACCACTAAAGACATACGAACACAATTCCCCCTTGTTGAACTATCTATCATAATTATATTCCGTTTCAGCAGTTTGTCAAGAAAGATAGCGATTAGTCGCTTCTAGCTTGTCCTATTCGCGAAAAAGAAACAACAATTCGCCGGAGCGAACCATGCCAAGCTCCTCACGAGCCTTTTTCTCCAGATAAACCGGTGAGTTAAGCTGTTCAATTTCTCTGAGCATTTCCTCGTTTTGCATACGCACAGTCTGAATTTCTTCTTCAATGGAAGACAATGTGCGACGCATTTGCAGCAATCGAATGGATTGCGTGGCAAACAAGAGAACGAAATAAAGGACTAAGAGGATAATTAACCCTTTCAACAGTTTACTTCCAGCGGCTGATCGCCGCCCAGCCCCCGGCAGATAAGCAAGTTTCTTGTTTTGTCGAACCAGATTCGTTTTCATCCATATGCCCCTTTTATCACTTGCTTTCTAAACTTTCATTCGCGCCGGGCACAGGCTATTCCTTCTTTTCCCTGACAAAATGCCCTGCCTTTTTTTTAATTTGACCGATTAACCAGCTAATTTTTCGGAACATCAACAGCGCAGGGCGGATAATAAGCAAAGCGAAGCTGATTAGCAGGGAAAAAGTTTTTGTCAGCAGCATTGAAACAGACCGGCTAAAGAGAAGCATGTAAATAAGGATTCCGACACCTAGCCCGATAAATACGTAAGCTCTGACTTCCCCCCAGTTATTGGCTAAGAGAGCAATGAATACTAACAGTGTCATTGTCAAACAAAATAGGAAGTCAATAAGGAAATGAACGCCTCGGGAAAGCCGGATAAACTTTTTGCCTGTCATCATAAAGTCATAAATTAAACCAATTAGAAAGCCTAGGCCAATAGTCAATGCAAACGTTTGCAACTGGGCGCCAATAAAGCTGTCCTGCACCTGCTTCCCTCCGTTTACTTAAAAAGCCGCTCAAAAAGGCCTTTGCCGCGATCACGGAAGCGCTTGTCATCCGAGTAGGCTAATTCCAGAATCAGCCCTTCAATAGCCAGTTCTCCTTTTTCTAAGTTTAACTGCTTGATATGCAATTCCTCACCCCGGATAGCTAAAATCCCTTGTTCTGTCTCTAAAATCACTTCCTCATCATCAAAGCTGTCCACATGCAATACTCCTGTCACATCCATGCTCTCCCTGTTCAGGATAATTAGTCTGTGCTGACTTGAGCTTTTCTGATAGTTGTGCTCCAACTTCCTTTCCTCCTTCTTTGCGCACTCGCCAGTCTCTATTCCATAACTATGAATTGAACAGAATATTAGACCATAATTTCCTATGCTAAAATAATGTGGCAGCGCCCTGCCGCGCTGCCACATTATTTGTTGCCTTTTCAGCTTAGTTCCACATTTTGATTATCTCAACATTTCTGTAATAATATTTGGCGATTTCTGCAGCATTTCTGCCCTTCTCTGCAAGTCCTTTGGCGCCCCACTGGCACATACCCACACCATGCCCATAACCGGTGCCTGACATCACCAAATTGTTGCCCTCAATGCTCAGGCGGTTAATAAAAGTAGCGCGCATCACGGTACTGCCTAGCGCCAGGCGAAGCTCTGGAGCGGAGACTTCCAGATCGTTGACTCGGAAACGGGTAACCCGACCAGACGGTCCTTTTTGGGCAATTTCTACCCTGGTAACCTTACCTGGATCCCGCCCAACAATCTGCCTTGTCGCAGTGCGAATACGGTAGAGAGGAAAACTGGCGGTAAAATTTTTCTCTTCTGCGGGAATCACAGCTCCTGCCATGCTATCAACAATCTGAATATATGGCGGATTCGGTCCCTTAAAGCCCAGGCCTTCCCTAGCCAAAGCAGTTCTGGGACCGGCGTAAGCGTGAAACCAGGCTCGGATAAACTGGTTATTATGAACAAGCACCTGTCCCCGGGTTTTTTCCACCGCTGCCCGTACATTTTCATTTATGCGCGCAGCGTCATAGGCCTGAAACTCCCGGATATCTGTTGAAGCATGAGCGTTGCGTTGCGGAACTCCACCAAACTCTTCAATCTTATGCAACGTGAAAGTACGGGCAATAATTGCCTGAGCCGCCAGCGCATCTATCGGCCAGTCAGGATCCATTTCAGCCGCCACTACACCCTGCAGATATTCCTCCATATTCATGGTGCGGATTTGATTGCGCTCTGCAATAAAGACACGCAGTTTTGGCTCCTGATTTGCTCCTTGGCTAATCTCTGCGGGAATGGCAGGCGGCGATGCTTGCCGCTGCTGATCTGCTTTAGGCTCCAAAAAGGGCGCAGGAGTCAATTCCGGTTGACGGCGGAATGGACAACCGCTTAAAAGCAATAACAACAGAACGAGCAATAGCCCAACTAACAACTGTTTTCTTGACACCAATTTTTCTGCCTCCTTTGAAAAATATCGCTTACTGTTAGTATTCTAAGGAAAGCTGAAAATATAAGCACCAGTACTAAGATAAAAATCAGGCGGAGAGAGTTCTCTCCGCCTGATTTTTATCTTAATCCTTGCTTGGCAACGAAATTACTTCACATTATCTTTCAGCGCTTTACCCGCCTTAAAGACAGGCACTTTAACTGCCGGTATTGTGATCGCGTCTCCGGTAGCCGGATTACGACCTTCACGAGCTTTACGCTCCCGCACATCAAATGTGCCAAAACCGATTATCTGTACCTTATCCCCTTGAGCCAACGCAGCACTGATCCCCTCAAAGACTTCGTTTACCACTTTTTCTGTGTCTTTTTTTGTCAATTCCGCCTTTTCCGCAACGACACTGATAAGTTCAGACTTGTTCACAAAAATTACCTCCTATAGCCTTGTTTATGTAGCAAGAACACTTATAAGCCTATTCGCTAAAGTTTTTGTAAATCCTTCCTAAAATAAAGGATTTTTTAGGCATTAGAACGTTTTTTTGCCTCATCCCACCATGCGTCAAGCTTCGACAAGGAATATGCAGAAATCTCTCCTCCCTCGGCCCGTGCTTTCTCCTCCACATAACGCAGGCGGGTATAAAACTTTTGAATACTGCCGGATAAAGCTTGTTCAGCATCTATGTTAAGAAAGCGGGAAAGATTTACAGCTGCGAAGAGCAAATCACCCAGTTCTTCTCCTATTTTGGCCTCTTGCTGTTCATTATATGCATCTTTTAATTCTTTTAACTCCTCTGCCAATTTAGCCCATGCGCCGGTTGCATCAGGCCAGTCAAAGCCTACGCTGGAAGCTTGGCGTTGCAGTTTTTGCGCTCTGAGCAATGCTGGCAAATACGTCTCCAGCGTAAAAAGGGATTTCCGTTCTTCTTTTTCTGCTTTTTTAAGTTCTTGCCAACTGCTTTCTACCTCAGACATAGTTCTGGCGCTGCCGTCTGCGAAGATATGGGGATGACGCCTTAGCAGCTTTGCCGTAATTCCGGCCACAACATCATAATATGAGAAGCTCTGCTTTTCAGTGGCCACCTGGGCATGGAAGACCACCTGCAACAGCAGATCGCCCAGCTCCTCGCACAAATCCGCAGTATTACCGCTGTTAATGGCACCAAGCACTTCATAGGCTTCTTCCAGCAGATAAGGCTTCAAGCTCTGATGAGTCTGCTCCCGATCCCATGGGCACCCGTCTTCGCCACGCAACTGACGCATTAAACGCAGCAGGTCTTGTGTCCCATATGTGGCAATTGGCGGGAGATAAAATGAGGTGAGGTGGTCCGTAAAAGAAAGTCTGTCCATTTCATGGAGCGGGACGGTTACAATTTTTTTCCCGGCAGAAAGACCGGCGGCGCGCACTGCTGTAACCCGATGGTCCTCGGGATAGAGCACCATTAGCTGCAGCTTAACCCTGGAAGCAATTTGACGGTTATACGCCTGGATAATCAGGAGATGCTTGTCCGGGTTGTCGAGAAGCTTGTCCGGCTCCAGCGCATCAAGCACTACCAGCCCTGCTTCCCGCGGCAAATTTAATTCACTGCTGACTGCTTCCACAAAAGAAACGGCGGGGAGAGCTCGACAGGCAATCCCGGCAAAAGGTGCCTTTTTCAAAATAATCTCCACAGTTCGTTCTGCAAAAAAGGGACTGCCGGGAACTACATAGACTACCTCATGGTGCTTAAGCGCCGCATTAAGGATATAAAAAGCAATCTTTCGATACGTCTCGTCAAACGTTCGAGACTTTTCGTAAAAGAAATCCAGTGTCTTATAGGGAATACCATACCGGTCAAGAATTGCAACGGCAGGATGCCTCGCCGTCCTGACATAGACATGTTTAACTTTTTTTAGTAACCGCAGGGAGCGCAATGTCAATGCTTGTGGATCACCGGGACCAAGTCCCACAAAATATACTTTTTTCATGCCCTAGCCTCGCAATAAATGTAGTTTTTCCAACAACCTCACCAGCGGCTTTCCGATTCGCGGCAAAAGCAGCAGCTCACCACGCCGGACTCCGCCCAGCAGCAGGAAAAGCAGCCCGAAAACGAATGCGCCAGCAAAGACAGATCCCAACGTAGCCACTTTATTAGCAAGCGACAGGCCAAGCAAAGGGTGAAGCGCCGCTAATTGCGGATAGATCATCAAAACTGCGGCAGCCATGCCCAGAGAAGCAATAAGCGGCTTAGCGAGCAGTTCAACCGGGCGCAGAGGCATTCCTGTAAGCGCTTGGACACGGTAAAGATTTAACAGCGCGGCCACGCCAAAGCCGGCCACAGTGCCCAGCGCGGCACCGCTAATATGTAACGCCGGCAGCGCAGTCAGCTGCCAAGTCAGAATAGTTTTCACGGCTGCACCCCAAAGCATGCTTGTGACCGGAATCATAGTACGACCCAATCCCTGGAGAATGGCTGAAGTAACTTGAAACAGCGTGAGGAACAATACGGCCAGCGATAATACTGCAAGAACCCTGCCTGCTTCCGCATTCTGGAATAAGAGAATGGTGATTGGTTCAGCCAGCAAAAATAAGCCGAAGGCAGAAGGCAATGCCAAAAGAAGCGTCAAGCGCACGGCAAGATACGAGCGCTCCTGAATCAGTTTTTCTTTC
The DNA here is from genome assembly GCA_018333635.1 of Dethiobacter sp. GTDB lineage: Bacteria > Bacillota > Dethiobacteria > Dethiobacterales > Dethiobacteraceae > GPS1B09. The sequence continues at coordinate 30,670 of JAGXTL010000043.1, read as the reverse complement.
TTGAGCGCCAATGCCTCGGAAATTGCCGGCACAAGGGAAATAGCAAGAGCCACCGTTACAATAGTGGGAATATTGACTAGCGGGCTGGCCATACCGGTGAGTTGCCCGTAAAGAGCTGTTGCGCGGCTTGTGTCAAACCCGGCGTCTTGCAACCGCTGTGGAACAAGAAATAAATCTACAATGGCGATTAGCGGCATCACCAGACTGCCCAAGGTTATGGGGACAGCTAGACCGACAATTCTGGGGATAATCTTATCCGCTTTTTCCCGATCTGGGATACGCTGGGAGCGCAGTTTGCCGATGAATTCTTTGCGCTGGCGCAGCGACACAAGCAACAGTAGAGCTAAACCGAAAAAAGCGCCGGCGGCAGCGCCGAAACTGGCGCCGGCGGCAGCAAATTCCAGGCCTCTAGGCAAAAAAAGAACGGCCAAAAGCAAAGCACTGGCCACACGCCCAATTTGTTCGACAATTTGCGAAAAGGCGGTGGGCATCATTTGCTGCTGCCCCTGAAAAAAACCGCGATATGCTGACATCACTGTAACAAGGAAAATCGCTGGTGAAATACTAATCAACGAATAATAAGCACGTGAATCCTGTGTAATCACTCTGGCAATAAAGTCGGCGCCAAAATAAAGGCCAAGAGAAACGACCAATCCCGATATGCCCAGTAAAGTTAAGGCCACACGAAAAATTTTATAGGCTCCCCGGTAATTTCCGTAAGCCAGATTCTCGGCCACCAACTTGGAAATGGCGATGGGAACTCCGGCAGTAGAAATGGCCAACAATGAAACGTAAACCGGATAAGCCATCTGAAAAAGGCCCATCCCCTCGTCTCCAATCAGTATCGCCAGAAAAATTCTAAAAAAGGCTCCCACAATACGCGCGGAAGCACCGGCAAGCGCCAAGATCGCCGCACCTTTAACAAAAGACTGTTTCGTCAAGCTCTCACCTCACGTCGGCAAACTTATATTCAGCAATTTCACTACATTATAGCATATATTTAATTTGAATGAACAGAACGGCCAACCGGTAAAAATATTTCCCAAATTCTTCGCATTATGAACAGGCTGCATGTCCCGAAAATTACAGCAACCAAACGTAATCCCGCCGGCAATCCATGACAGCTGCCACATAGACAGTGCTTTCCTGTATCTGATAAAGCGCTATATAGTGCTTGCCAACCAGCAGCTTGCGATATTTTTGAAAAGGAATCGCATCATCTTCCAGCCATGGGTTGCGCTCTGGCATCGCAGCAAGACTGTTGGTTATTTCAAAAAAGTTATCTATCAGCCTGTTTGCGGCAGGCACACTGACACTTGCAAGAAAACGCGCATGAGAAATGATCATTTCCCATGCGGTTTCCGTAATTTTTACCGTATAAGGCTTATTCTTTTCCGGCATTGGAAAACTCCAAGACAGTCTTGCGCATGGCTGATATTGTTTCCTCAACGGAATAGGTTCGTCCTTTTAGGATATCAATTTCTGATTGCATCAGCTTTTCCTTTAGTTTCAACATACTTTCGCGCCGGGCAAACACCTCTACATCCATCACCACAAGGTCGCCGCTGCCGTTTTTGGTCAGATAAACCGGTTCTCCTGTACGTTTGCAGAGTTCAGAGATTTCATTGTAGTTCTTACGGATTGCTGCGGAAGGCCGTATATTCATCATTGTTCACTCCCTCACGATAATAGCAATATTGTAGCACAATTGTATCCTAATTATATTACTATAAGCAGAGTTATTCAAGCTTAAATATCCCAGCTAGGTTAAAAAAAATTTGCGGCAGCAAAAAATGCATAGCCGCAAGGGGCGGGAAAAACAGAGAAGCAGCAACCATAGTTACTGCTTCCTCTCTAAATAAGTTTAATTACTCGCATTGATAACATTACGGCTCCATCTGCTTAGCCAAAAATCCTGCCGCCGTTTCCACAAGCTTTAGCTCAAGGTCGCTCATTTTCGCATCCTTTTCCTTCGTACCAAAAAGGACAACGCCGATGGGGTCACCTCCGGAAACAATCGGAGCAATCACTTCCGCAGTAAATTTTGGAGCATTTTCCTCATCCACATCTTTATAAAACTTGTGTTCCGCAGTAGAACTGATGAGAATACTTTTACGGGTTTCCATTACTTTTTCCACAGCTGGAGAAAGCGGTTTGCCCATAAACTCCTTTTTAGGCGCACCTGCGACAGCAATAATCGTATCCCTGTCGGCGATAAGCGCAATATGTCCCATGGCTTCGTAAAGTGAGTCGGCATATTCCTGAGCAAAATCACCCAATTCACCAATAGGCGAATATTTCTTTAAAATCACTTCGCCGTCTCGGTCGACAAAAATTTCTAAAGGGTCGCCCTCGCGAATCCTTAGCGTCCTGCGAATCTCCTTGGGAATAACGACACGCCCCAAGTCATCGATCCTGCGCACAATCCCTGTTGCCTTCAAGCAGACTTCCCCTCCTTTTTCTTCACATAATTACATTCTTAACCTCTAGTGATAGTATATATCGAGGGGAAATATTTTATTCACTTGAAGTAAAAAGGAAGGTTCTTGCTTTATAGTTTTCTCTCTATCTGAGCCTCTGTTTTAAATGTTTGCATATATTCAGCGGCCCGCTGTGTGCCGAGGGCTTGTGCCGCGTTCTGCCGACCTTCTTCTGGACTGAGTTCAGTACTGGGCACACGCTTATGCAACTTAATCAAATGCCAGCCAAACTCAGTTTCCACAGGCGGTGAAATTTCTCCGTCATTTTCAATCTTGTTGGCGCCCACCATAAATTCTTCCACAAACAGCTGGTTAACTTCCGGAATTTCGGCACCCAAATAACCGCGGTAACCCCGCTGACCTTCATTTTTAGCCAAAGGATCGGTTGACAGTTCCACCGCAAGATCACCAAAATCTTCACCTGCTATGATTCTCTCCCGGGCTGCCAGCGCTTCATCTTCTGTTGCAAGCAGGATATGACTTAACTCCAGCATCGCCGGATTTTTACCGAAATCAGGATTTTCAGTCAGAAACTGCTGAATCTCCTCGTCTGTCGCAGCGCTGATGAAATGAGCCTCCAATTTTTCAGTATAGATTCCACTACCAATAAAATCAATTAAAGCTTCCTCGCTGATTTGCAGTTCTTGCAGCCTTGTCATCATTTCTTCTTCAGATGCAAAGGTTTGACCAATCATCTGTGCCCGCGCCATTTCATAGAATCCTTGCATCTCCGCCTCAGTCACAGTAATATTCAACTGTGCCGCCGCTTGCTTAAGCAACAGGTTTTCGACCATGGCTTCAAGAATCTGGCCTTCCAACATGGGACGGCGGGCCTCATCACCCAGCATGGGCTCCAAGTTCGGCATAAACAAACGCAAAACATTAATATACGAATCTAGTTCTTTCCGCGTAATACTTTCTCCGTTCACCTCAGCAACTACAGCCCTGGCGCCTTGGCCGCCGTAACCCACTACGGCAAAAATAACTGCTCCAAGCACTAAAGCTGCAACAAGAGCTATTACACTTTTTTGTTTAAAAAACATGAGTGCACTTCCCTTCTGATTTTAAACATAATTTCATTATACTTGAGGATTCTGATTTCTTGCAAGTTTTTTTAAGTCGTTGAGAACTGCTAAAATAAGGAGGAGACGCTCTGCTCCCGACTTGGAATTGTGACGCAGGGACAGCAAAAACTGCTTGCCAGTGCTCGCTATCAGCCGACCGGCATATTTTTGGGAAATGATCCGCAATTCATTTGCGGCAAAAGACGCCTGCGCTGTAAAGCGGATCTGCAATTCGCCCTTTTCTTCGCTGACGACAGAAACGTGCATTTGCTCCGCCAACAGCCTGATGTGCGCTACGTTTAGCAGATTTTGCGCTGCGGGAGGCAAAGGACCATAGCGGTCAGAAAGCTCTTCTCTTGCTTCGTCAATCTCTTGGATTTCCTCGAGCGCGGCCACCTTTTGATAAAAAGCGACTTTCTGCCTTGCGTCTGCTATATAACTGGCGGGAAGGTAGGCGTCAGCCTGCACCTCAACTCTGGCAGGTACCTTCTTTACTCGCGCTTCGCCCTGGTAGGTGCGAATGGCTTCGTCCAACAATTTAACGTATAAATCAAAACCAACCGTCATCATAAAACCGTGCTGCTCCGGCCCCAGGATATTGCCGGCGCCACGGATTTCCAAATCACGCAGCGCAATCTTAAATCCAGAACCAAGCTCAGTAAACTCTTTGATCGCCTGCAGCCTTTTTTCGGCCACTTCCGTCAGCACCTTGTCCTTTTGATATGTAAGATAGCAATAAGCAATCCGGTTGGAGCGGCCTACACGACCTCGCAACTGATAGAGCTGCGCCAACCCGAATTTGTCGGCGTCATGAATAATAATAGTGTTAACATTTGGAATATCCAACCCCGCTTCAATGATGGTTGTGGAGAGCAGCACATCGTATTCTCCGTGCAAAAAACCAAGCATCACCTCTTCCAATCTGTCCTCTGCCATCTGCCCATGCGCCACCGCCAGGCGCACACCAGGCAACAACTCTTTCAGTCGGACAGCCCAGCGATCAATAGATTGCACTCTGTTATGCACAAAATATACCTGGCCTCCCCGGCTCAACTCCCGTCCTATTGCTTCCCGAATTAATGTATCGGCGTATTCCAATACATAGGTTTGAATCGGATAACGATCCTCCGGAGGCGTTTCAATCACAGATATTTCTCGGACACCCACCATGGACATATGGAGCGTCCTGGGAATAGGCGTAGCCGTCATAGTCAGCACATCCAAATTTTTCTTCAGCATCTTTATCCGTTCTTTGTGACGGACGCCAAAGCGCTGTTCCTCATCGACCACCAGGATTCCCAAATTCTTAAAGCGCACATCCCGGGAAAGCAAGCGATGAGTACCGACGACTAGGTCAATCTGCCCTTCGCGCAATCCGCAAAGGGTGGCTTTCTGTTCTGCGGCGCTTTGAAAGCGGCTTAACACGCCTACCGTTACAGGAAAGCCTGCCAATCTTTCTATAAAATTGCGATAATGTTGCTGCGCTAAAACGGTGGTGGGGACTAAAAATGCCGCCTGCATCCCATCCATTACCGCTTTGAAGGCCGCTCGCAGAGCGACTTCTGTCTTGCCATAGCCCACATCGCCGCAGAGAAGGCGATCCATAGGCTGCATTTTTTCCATCGCCTCCTTTACTTCCTTAATTGTCTGCAGTTGATCCGGCGTTTCTTCATATGGAAAAGCAGCTTCAAAATCTTTTTGCCAGGGATGATCCGGGGAAAACTGGTAGCCGGGCTCGCTTTCTCTGGCAGCATAAAGGGCTAATAATTCTTTAGCCAATTCCTGTACAGAAGCCTGAACGCGGGCTTTCGCTCTGCTCCACTCGCCGCCGCCCAAAGCATGCAGTTTTGGCTTCTTCCCTTCCACCCCGATATATTTACGAACAAGGTCAATTTGCTCTATAGGGATGTAGAGCTTGTCATTACCGGCGTACTGAATATGCAGGTAGTCCCGCTGTGTACCCCCCACAGCCAGAGTGCGCAACCCCAGGTATTGCCCGATGCCGTGCTGTTCATGCACCACATAGTCGCCAATCTGCAATTCTTGATAATCGCCGACTAGCAAGCCCTCTTTACCTTTAATCCGGCGGCGCTTTTTTCTTTGCGGCAAAATATCCTGCTCTGCCAACACAGCTAATTTCACTGCCGGAATCACAAAGCCAGCCTCAAGGGTGCCGTGTAAAAGAGTAACAGTACGGGGGAGAAACTCCGGCTCAGAAAGAGTGTAATGAGCAGGAATATTTTTATCTGCCAGCACATCGGCTATACCTGTGCTGCGTTCTCGTGACGAGGTAAGGATCACCGTCCGATAACCCTGCCTGCGCCAATGTCCCACTTCCTCAGCAAAAAGATCCCATTGACCAAGAAAGCGCGGAACAGGCTTTGCGCTAAGCGAGATATTCCGTCGATAGGAGTGATAAATACTGCTATGGATAAACAGTGAAAAAGCAACGAGCTGTTGAACTGGACTGGCCAGAACTTCGCCATACGTCCATGCCGGTTCTGCCTGCTGAGGCAGAATGTCTCCCTGGGCCAACAGAGTGCTTTGCATTTCGCCTAGCTGGCTAAGAAGTTGTTCGGCCGCCTGCTGGCAGCGAGGCGGGTCATCCACAAAAAGCAAAGTTTCTTTGGGAAAATAGTCCGGCAGTGATACAGCTTTAGAGTAGAAATAAGGCAGATACTGCTCGATGCCGGGGAAATAGACTCCCTCCCTAATCAGCTCAAGATGCTCAGCCACTATTTCGCGCAGACGCCCTCCCGACTCGGGATTGACCCGTTTGCCTGCCTGTTCAGCAATTAGGCTCATTTCTGCTTGCAGAGCAATAACCGCTTCCGCCCGCTCTGCATTTCCCACTATCATCTCTCTGGAAGGAGTGATTTCCAACACAGAGACAATCTGATGTGAGCGCTGCGACGACAAATCAAAACAGCGAATTGAATCTACCACATCCCCAAAAAATTCTAGCCTATAGGGGTAATGTTCCCCTACCGGGAAAATATCCAAAATGCCTCCCCTGAGCGAAATTTGACCTTGAACGTCCACAATCTCCACGCGTTCATAGCCTGCAGCCGTCAGCGCCAAAAGCAAGGCATCTAAAGGAAGTTGCTGGCCCGTGGAAATGGAGAAACAGGCACTCTGCCAGGGTGCAAAAGGAGCCATTTTTGTCAATAATGCTGAAATAGTTGCCACCACAACAATGTTTTTCCCGGCTGCCAGCGCCTTCAGTACGGCGATTCTCTGCGCCGCCGCATCTCCGCTGGCGGAAAGCAAAGTATAACCATAAAGCAAGTCACGTGAGGGGAAGTAAAAAACTTCTTCCTCTTTAAAGATAGCAAGCAAGTCTTCATAAATTTTTATAGCTTGAAGCGAATCGTGCGCCACTAAAAGCACGGGCCTGCCTGTCCGAAGGCGAACGGCTGCCATCATAAGATTCCTGGCACTATCATCCAGACCATAAAGCAATTGGGCTCGGGTTGTGCCTTCCAAACCCTCAAAAAGCGGTGCAAGTTGCGGGATGGACAATAGCTCTAAGGCAAGTTTTTTAAGCATTCAACGCCCTCCCGTAGTTTTAGCCCAGAGGTTAAATCCGCGGGAAAACATAAAATAGACCTTGTTTTTCACAAGGTCTCTGTAATCTCTGACCGGTTGGTTAATGAATTTCCGGTCCGCGCAAAAAGATAGTCTCACTTTCTTCCTCCGGGCCAATGGTTTCCAGACAGTCCTCACACAAAAGGTGAATAGTCATCTTCCCCGAACTGTCAATTTCTATTATATCGTCTTCCGCTTGCGCCGTCAACGCAGCGACACGGGGGCTATCTTGACAAGCTTCCACACTCGCCATCCTGCGCCCACAGTTTCGGCAGATCCAGACAATCAGCATTTTTCACCTCTTTAGTGAACGGTGACAGCCTCCGTACATCACTACCCCCTATTATTAACCAGATTGCCTGGATTTATGCCAACGTCAAGCAAGAACCGGATAAGAGCCTAATAACTTCATCATCACCGCGTTGGCAGCAACTTGCCTGAGCGCTGCTTTTACACGAGTATCATCGGGAGAACCGTCCAAATCCACAAAGAAGATATAATCCCCCAATTGTCGCTTTGCCGGCCGTGATTCAATCCGTGTCAAGTTTACCTCATTTGCGGCAAAGGCTTGAAGCACGTCGAACAGGCTGCCGGCCACATTCTTCACAGAAAATAACAAAGAAGTTTTCAGCACTTGACCTGGCACTGCCGACCCCTTTCCCAAAACCACAAAACGTGTCTGATTTTCGCTGTCCTGAATTTCCTGCGCCAATACCCGCAGGCCATATTTTTTTGCGGCATTGATGCTGCCGATGGCGGCAATACCCGCCCCTTCACGTGCTACAAACGCCGCAGCATCCGCAGTGCTTAACAAAGGCAGCAACTGTGCAGCGGGCCATTGACGGCGCAAATAATTCCTGCATTGGGCTAAAGCCTGGGGATGGGAATAAACTTTACTAATGTCTCCTGTATGCTCCGGAAAAACTAACAACGCATGGTTAATAATCAGAACAAGTTCTGCCACAATCATTAGTTGCAGCCCGGTCGTCAAGACATCTAATGTTTCATGGACAGAACCTTCCAAAGAGTTTTCCAGCGGCACTACGGCATATTGTACCACCCCATCTTCAACTGCATCGGCGCAAGCGGTAATAGTGGCACATGCTGTAAGCACAAATTCTCCCCCTAAAATGCCGGCGAAACGCTTGGCGGCCTCCTCGGAGAAAGTGCCAACCGGCCCTAGATAGGCTATACTGACTGACATGACAACACACCTCCCATTTTCATACTTTTTATACCCTCACCCTATCCCTCTCCCAACGATATAATTTCCTATGCTAAAATAAAAAACCCGACCCAGAAAAGGGACGGGGTATCTTCCGCGGTACCACCCAATTTAGCGCACAGATGCGCTCACTCAATCGCAGATGCGGGAAAACATCACGTTTTCCGAGACCTGTCCCAGGATAACGGGAGGGCTTCCCGGCTCGGCCTACTCTGCAGTTCAGCCTGCGACTCCGGAGGGAACTTGGGGCAAAACGTATCCGGGACGCTCTCAATCTATGGCGCTCCCTCCCTGTGAGACCGTAAATGCCTTACTTTTCTCCATCACTGTCTATAGGATTTGATGTTGAAATCTACTCTAGCATGTCTTCAGCCGCTTGTAAAGGCTTTTTTTTCGTGTGAACATTAAAACGGTTCATAGCCGCCATGATTCCTTCTTCAATAAACAAGGCGGCTGCTCTGACAGCGTGATCTAACATGCCGGCCAAAACTTCCTCCTCAGCTTTAGAGAAGCTTTCCAGCACATAATCTGCTACTTCGGCTGACGGAGAGCGACCGATGCCTATCCGCATACGTGGGAACGATTCGGTCTGCAAATGATAGATAATCGATTTAAGTCCATTATGTCCGCCGCTTCCCCCCTGGGGTCGCAGACGCAATGTGCCCAACGGTAAATCCATGTCGTCATAAACGACCAAGACCCTCTCCGGAGATACGCCAAAATTATTGCAGAGAGCAGCGGCTGCCAGACCGCTGTTATTCATATAAGTCATGGGCTTAGCCAGCACCACATCACTCCCCGCAAATTGACCTTTGCCCCAATATGCTTGGTGGCTCATTTTGTAAAGCGGGATTTTTGCAGCAATGCTAATACAGTCCACCATACGAAATCCCGCATTATGCCGTGCAAGCGAATATTTTGGGCCGGGATTGCCCAAACCGAGAACAACTACCATCTCCGCTTTGTTCTTTCTATTCATATCCTCTTAATTATCCTCCAACTACCTAAGCCGGCTTAATTTAACACTCAGTCAAACAGCTTAGAAACAGAAAGTTCTTCATGAATCCTAATAATGGCATCACCAATAAGCGATGCCACAGACAAAACGCGAATCTTGTCCAACTTCTTTCCCCCGAGAGGAATGGTGTTAGTCACAATAATCTCTTTAACCGGTGCCGTTGCCAAGCGCTCCAATGCCGGGCCGGATAGTATCGGGTGCGTACAACAAACATACACTTCTTTTGCCCCCTGCTCCAAGAGAGCGTGCGCGCCAAGCGAGATAGTTCCGGCGGTATCGATAATGTCATCAATCATGATCACAGTTTTTCCCTTTACTTTGCCGATAATATTCATCACTTCTGCCACGTTTGGTTCCGGTCGCCGTTTATCAATAATGGCAATCGGCAACTGCAGCCGCTCTGCCAATTCACGGGCTCTTGTCACTCCGCCCACATCAGGCGATACGACGACGGCATCGGCAAATACCTTTTGCTGGAAATATTTTGCCAGAATTGGCAGGCTCTTCAAATGATCTACAGGGATATTAAAGAAACCCTGAATCTGGCCGGCATGCAAATCCATGGCAATAACACGGTCTGCGCCCGCAGTTGTAAGCAAATCTGCCACTAACTTTGCCGTAATAGGGTCCCGTGCCCTTGTTTTTCGATCCTGCCGCGCATAACCATAATAAGGCAAAACAGTATTAATACTTTTGGCCGAAGCCCTTTTCATTCCATCCATCATAATCAGAAGTTCCATTAAGTTTTCATTAGCCGGACAGCTAATGGGCTGGACAATAAAAACATCGGAGCCACGCACGCTTTCCCCGATATAAATACTAATTTCACCATCACTAAAGCGTTTTACTTCCACCTGTCCTAAGGGTACACCCACATGTTCGGCAATTTCTTCCGTCAGCTGCATGTTCGCCGTACCGCTAAATATCTGGAGTTTTCGCCCTCGATACACGCCTTACCCTCCCGACTCTTTAACTTACAAAGATTGAATGTTCGCTTTTCATACGCCATTTCCTGCTTTGTTCGTCAAAAATCGTCACTCTTTCCGCTTTCAATAAAACGGGCTGCCATGCCATCTTTATTTACTTGCTTAGCTCTTGCCAGCGAAAGAGCTCCGGGCGGCACATCTTTAGTAATGGTTGAGCCGGCAGCCACAAATGCTCCTTTGCCTATAGTGACCGGCGCCACCAAGTTACTATTGCAACCGACAAATGCTTGCTCGCCTATTACTGTACAGTGTTTTTCCTGACCGTCATAATTAACTACGATAGTTCCCGCTCCGAGATTGGCTTGGCTGCCAACTTGAGCGTCACCCACATAAGAGAGATGCGGTATTTTGCAGTTTTTACCAATATCTGACTTTTTAATCTCTACAAAATTGCCCACTTTTACTCCTTGACGCAGCACCGTCTCTGGTCGCAGCTGAGCAAACGGACCTACCGTAACATTGTCTGCTAATATACAGCCGCCAAGCACCGAGTGCCTCACAGTCACATAGTCGCCAATAAGGCTATCTTTAATCTCTGTGTTAGGGCCAATGACACACCCCGTACCTACTGCTGCCGAGCCTAGTAATGCGGTATTAGGAAAAAGGATGGTATCGGGCCCGACACGGACATCAACATCTACGTAAGTAGTAGCCGGATCTACCATGGTTACTCCGGAAATCATCAGGCGTTGATTTATCTGCTCTCTAAGCAAGGACGCTGCTTGGGCAAGCTGGCTGCGGTCGTTAACACCAAGAGCATGGCGATAATCCTCCAGACAGAACGAGGAAACACTCAGACCCTTGCCGATCAAGAGGGCAATGCAATCGGTCAGATAATATTCCCCCTGTGAATTATCGTTACTCAAGCGCTTTAGCACATCAAGCAGCGCCTCTGCCGCAAAGACATACGTCCCTGTATTTATTTCCGCAACTTTCTTTTCCTGGTCATCAGCATCTTTTTCTTCCACGATCTTCTCTAGCGCACCTGAGGCAGAACGGATAATTTTACCGTACCCAAATGGATTTGGCACAATGGCTGTAAGTACGGTGGCAGCAGCCCCGGTTCGCCTCTGCTCTTTAAGCAGTCCGGCCAGTGTCTCAGAGGAAAGCAGTGGCGTGTCACCACAGAGCACCATTACCTCCCCTCTGCCGGAAAGCTGTGGCACTGCCTGCATCACCGCATGTCCCGTTCCCAATTGTTCTTCCTGGCGCGCGTATCGGACTGACCGGCCAAAGGCAGCTTCTACTTCCGCTGCGCCGTGGCCAATCACCACAATTTTATCTGTACAGAGATTTTCCAGAGCAGCAAGCACATGGCCCAGCAATGTACGGCCACAGATTTCATGGAGTACTTTCGGACGTTTTGATTTCATCCTTTTGCCTTCGCCTGCTGCAAGAATCACGGCTGTCACATCAGTCACTTACTTCTCCTCCTTGCCAGTATTGCAGTTTCTCGGAAAAAACATTTAAACCGCCGCTTAATATTTGTCAAAAGACAAAAAAAAGGAGCTTTCTGCTCCGGAATTACGCTCCGACTAATTCCCTCTCCAGTTCTGAGCCGTACGCCACAAGAACGGCTGACTGGATAATCTCACGCGTCTCTGACGTAATCGGATGAGCAATATCTTTAAATTCTCCGTCAGGTGTCCGTTTACTGGGCATGGCCACAAACAACCCGTTGTTACCTTCGATTACCCGTACGTCATGAACAACAAATTGATGCTCCAAAGTAATTGAAACAATAGCTTTCATCTTTCCGTCACTATTCATTTTCCTAATCCTAACATCGGTAACCCTCATGATATCACCGCCTTTCCCAGCCTCAGTCTGCTTCCCAGTGCTATTTCCACAAGAAGTGAAAAATTCCTGCTTCAGCTAGGAAATATTTAACAAATCGATAACTACAATAACTCCCTTTTTGCTAATTCCAAATCAGAAGGCTTATCTACATCGGTACCGATTTCAGGAAAGCGGGTAATTACTGCTTTCCCGCTTAATGCAAACAAGACAGAAAAGCGCGCCTCCAATTCAGAGAGAGTAAGCCGCCTAAGTATAAAGCGCAAAATAAACCTGCTCCCCAACAGTCCAGCCAGTTTTATCGGGCTTTTCCGGAGAGAAAAAACCTGCTCAAGGCGAGAGAGAGTATTATTTAAGCTGGCCGGGTTCAATAAAAACAGATTGCCTCCGGTAAAAGTGCCATCACGAAGCTTCACATATGTCCGCTTCACTCCAGGGAAACGCTGCTCGTTATCTTCCTTGCTCACAATCGGGTAATAGAAATCCCAATCGTAGGGCTTGCATTGCTTGAGAAAACTACTAACAGCCTCCGCTTTCAGAAACGGAAGATCGGCGGCAACAATCAGAAAATGGGCTCTGGGTTGAAGGACATCGACGCCATTGCGCAAGTTTTCAGGGACATTGTGGGCTTCAGGCACAGCGATGATCCCATAAGGCTCAATAAGAGGCGCCAGCTCGTTTATCGGCCCTACCACCACAATTCTACCCACTTCTCCCGTTTTTTTTAGTGCCTCCAAAACGTATGCCAACATCGGCTTGCCATGAATCGGAATAAAAGCTTTGTTTGCCAAGCCGGTATATTCAATCAATTCTCTTTCTTTTCCGCCTCCAGCCAAAATTACGACATCAAACATCCTGGTCCCCTCCTGTCAGTTCTAAATCGTCTCTGTCAGCCAAGCTGTTGTTCCGGCAGCGCGCAGCGTTTGCTGCAGCCTCCTCGCTGCCACAGTAGCCGTGAACAGGGCAAAGACTGTGGCTCCGCTTCCGCACATTAAAGCTGATCCCATTTGTCCCATTTTATCTCTTAATTCTTGCACAAGCGGGTAGAGGGAAAAAGTTGAAGGCTCCAAAGCATTGGCCAGGCGCGCTAAAATACCGCTCTGCTCAGCGCTGCCGATGGCTGCAATCATCCCTTCAATATCCGGTCTTTCTTTGTTGCCCTCAAAGCGAAAATTTTGATAGACACTAGCTGTAGACACAGGAAAGCCAGGGTTTGCCAAGACAACATAAAAATGAGGACACGAAGGCAGCGCGGTTATTATTTCCCCTCGGCCGGTCCCAAGCGCAGTGCCGCCGGAAAGGCAAAACGGAACATCCGAGCCTAACTTTGCCGCTAAACGAGAGAGCTCTCCCTCTTTAGGAGTTAGTTCCCACAGACGCACCAACCCTCGCAATACGGCGGCGGCATCTGAGCTGCCGCCACCCAATCCCGCTGCTACAGGAATCCTCTTTTCAAGATTAATGTGGACTCCTTGAGACACTCCGTATTCAGCCTGAATCAAGCTAGCCGCCTGCCAAGCCAAGTTCCCGTCTCCTGCTGGCAACTCCGTCATATTGCAGTCCAGAGAAATCTGCCCATTACTATTCTGGGATAAGGTTATGGTATCACACAGGGAAAGGCTTTGCATAACCGTCCTAATCTCATGATAGCCATCTGGCCGCTTTTGCGCTACATCCAAAATTAAGTTAATTTTGGCATGCGCCTTTTCCGTCACAATCATCTTATACCTGCACATCTTTAATATGGCAACAATTTATTAGATTCGCTCTAAATCTGCCAATTCCTTCTACGGCAACGATCCGGGCAGGCCTATCTCCTGAGGAGAATCTTGGTTCTGCGGCAATTGCAGCGCTGCATCAGCAGCCGGTGGCACCACCTCTGCCAGCACCTGCTCTAGTTTTTCATAAAATATTACCACCAAATCTCCGGGGCTGGCCATGGAAAGCGCCTTTCTAACAGCCAGCCGCTCTTCACGTTGCACATAGATGCTCTCTCTGGCCATTCCTGCTGCTAAGGCCCCACGCAACAAGAGTTTTTCTGCCTCACCCGGCTGGCGGCCGCGCAAATCCTGGTCCTCTTTAATAATCAGATAGTCAAAGCGATGTCCTGCTGCTTTCCCTGCCAGTACGATTAGCGCATCACAGCGATCCCCCGGTACGCCCACCACCCCAATTAACCGATTGGCTTTTAACTTTTTCGCCAACTGCCCCAGCTTCAATATTCCGTCCGCATTATGACCATAATCAACTAGCACCCGGATACCATCAACATCATAGATATTGGCTCTTCCCGGGTTGTCACTAAGGGCGTTGGCAAAATCCCGCAAATACTGTCCTGCCTTTCTGGGCGCGAGACCATAAGCCCATAACGCGGCTAACGCGGCCAGTAAATTTTCAACCTGGTGAACAGCCCTGCCTCCTAAAGTTACGGCAAAATCACGAACTCGCCCCATCAGTAAAACGCGCCCGCCTTCTGCGGCAAGGATAACACCCTGCCGCACCAAAACGGCCCTCCCTCCGTTACTCAAATGACGCCGCATCAGCATGTTGTCTGCCTGCATACTAAAGAAAATAATCTCTGTCCAGCAGGCTGCGGCAAAGTCGTTTACATAGCCGTCATCAGCATTGAGAATTACTGTACCGGAAGAATAAACTGCTTCTGCCACCAGGCTCTTCACATGAACCAACTCGTCCATGTTCTCAATCCCATCCTGACCTAAGTGATCTTCCCGAAGATTACAGATCACAGCCACGTCAGCTCGGTCATAACCAAGGCCGCGGCGAATAATTCCGCCACGGGCCGTTTCCAGCACCGCCACATCAACGGTAGGGTTAGCCAAAACCATTCTGGCGCTGGCAGGACCGGTAAGATCGCCTTTTTGCTGCAACTCTCCGTTAAAATATATCCCATCAGTGCAACACAACCCCGGGTAAAGCCCATGGCGGCGCAAGGCAAAGTCGAGCATCCGTGCCGTGGTAGTTTTGCCGTTTGTCCCCGTAACGCTAAACACAGGCACCCGACAGGGAGTGCCCGGAGGGAAGAGCAGTTCCACAATCTTTTGACCGATATCCCGCCTCTCCCCTTTGCTTGGGAAAAGGTGCATCCGCAGACCAGGCGCTGCATTAACTTCAATAATTGCCCCGTGTTGCTTATCAGGGGCTGCACCAATATCCTGCATAATCAGGTCAACCCCTGCAATTTCAAGACCAACTGCCAAGGCTGCGCGTACTGCCAACTGCGCCTGGAGCGGATGAACTATCGCTGTAACGTCGCTAGCCGTCCCGCCCGTAGAAAGATTGTCATTTTTTCGCAGCCAGATCTGTTGTCCCGGCTTTGGCACGCTCGCAGGTGATAATCCTTGTTTTGCCAGCAAAGCTAAGGCGGCTGAATCCAGCTTAAGCTTGGTGAGCGGCTTTTCATGCCCGTTGCCACGTCGCGGATTGTTGTTTTCCTGCTGCACCAGTTGAAAAATATTGTGCAGCCCATCACCTAGCACATGGGCTGGAATGCGTTCTGCGGCTGCGGCCAACTCTCCGCCCACTACTAATAATCTATAGTGTCTGCCGGAAATATACTTTTCAATTAGAATGGAGGAGCTAAAAGCGGCTGCGGCCTCAAAAGCCTGCTCAACTTCATGGCTGGAGCAAATTTCCAATGAAACCCCTTTGCCTTTATTTCCGTTGTCCGGCTTTACCACCACAGGAAAACCTAATAGTCTTGCCGCCCGGCAAGCTTCTTTTTTGCTGCGAACCACCATGCCGCGCGGCACGGGTAAGCCATGCTGTTCCAAAATATTCTTCGTCAACGGCTTATTACCGGCAATCTCTACGGCAATACAGCCTGTTCCCTCACTTATACTGGCAAAAATTCTTTTTTGATATTTTCCGGTTCCGAGACGATAAAGACTGCTGCCCTCTGCCAGTTGCTGAACCGGAATGTCGCGCTTGCGCGCCGCCTGCAAAATAGCTTCCGTGCTGGGTCCCGGTAAAAAACGGAGAGCTGTCTTTCTCGCCTTGGTTATCATATTAGTAAGATTGACAGTGTCACCGTCCAACGCCGCGACAACCACACGCATAGCAGCGAGAGCCAACCCCTTTACAGCTTGACGACAGCGGTATTCACAGATAATTTCCGTTAACTCGTCTTCCCTGTTAGTAGTCTTGCCGTACTCCGCTTCCATCCCAGCCAAACTCTGCAGCTCCAGAAAGACATGTTCAATCACATGACCAAGATATGTTCCTTCCTCAAGTCGCTCCACGAACCCTCCGGGATAACGGCGAGAACAGAAATGCTCCGCCAGACGCGGCAGCATAGCAAGTAAGCGGCCTGCAAAAATACTGTCCGTTCGGTATAGTCTTCTCTCTCCCAAATCAAGAAGTATCTTCATAACAGGACGATGACTGTAAATATTTCGCCCTGTAAAAAACTGAATCTCCCTGATGTTCATCTGCTTGTTTCCTCCTTAGCTGCGGGCAAAAAAACATTGCGTTTATTCAAATGAAAACAGTATTGTTCGGCAAGGATGTGCAAACATATATTTGTCAGTGCCAGCGGTTGGCCGGGGCGTGACTCCGAAATATTCGAATGAGCCACATTCCGACCGTCAATAATCGTCACAGTGCCGGAGCCTATCACCTCACACACCCCGTCTTCATTAATTACAAGCGCTGTGTCCTCATCAATGCCGGCACCAAGCATCTCAGGATTATATGCTACCGCAGCAAGCAACCGTCCAATACGTCCCCGCTGGGCAAAATGCTGGTCAACCACCACCTGGCGCAATAACCCCAGGCCGGGCGCCATCCTGATAATCTCCTTTTTTGGCGTAGCATCATCCACTCCCCCTACCAGCATTGTCTCGCTCATAACTGACGCACCGGCACTCGTCCCGGCCACCACTGCTCCTCGGCAGTGGGCCTGGCGCAGGGCGTCACCCAATCTGCTGCCACCAAGAATTCCTGTAATCCGTAGCTGGTCGCCGCCGGTAAAAAAAATGCCGCTGCACTCGGCAAAAACTTGTTTAAATTCACCTTGATTTGCTTCCTTTCTGCTTGGAACAGCCAGGATTCGCACATCATGAGCGCCAAAATCAGTGAATATAGCGCCGTATTGTTCTCCGGCGCTCGGGTCTGTGCTGGCCGTTGACAAGATTAAAACTCTGGCCTCTCGCCCACCGCACAGCCGCAGGAAACGGTGTAAAATTTTACAGTCCCCTTCCTTATCTTCCGCACCGCCTATCACTACTAGGCTACCTTGTTTTTGCCGCGTCACGTTCAAGCACCTCCGGAGAAAATCCCACACTTGATAGAATTACCACTGCTTTGGCATCCTATGCCCCCAATCAAGGGGACGGTTCTGGTGGCTGCAACCACCAGAACCGTCCCCTTGGTTGTCCCCTTGGTTGGGGTAAAAAAAAAGCACTTTACGCGCTATTCCTCGTTACGAAATACTGGCAGTTCTAGCGTAAAGACAGAGCCTCTACCTGGAGTGCTTTCCGCATAAAGCTTGCCGTTATGAGCTTCAATTAGCCGATAAGAAACTGTCAAGCCTAAGCCTGTTCCCTGCTCTTTAGTAGAAAAAAACGGATCAAAGATTTTTTTCAGTTGACTTTCTTCCATGCCGAAACCTGTATCACTAAACCTAACCACCGCTTTTCCCTTCTCCTCCGAGGTGGAAATAGTCAAACGGCCGCCGTCAGGCATAGCTTGGATAGCGTTGGTGGCTAAATTCAGAAAAACTTGTTTCATATGCGCTGGGTCAACCTTGACAAGAGGTAGCTTTTTCGCGTAGCACTTGCTAATCTCCACATTTTCCAACAAAGACTTGCTCTCGATTAATAGAAATATCTCTTCCAATACCACATGCAAATCTACTTCCCGAACTTTTGGAGCAGTCGGCTTTGTCAGGAGTAAAAATTCTTTAAGAATACTATTAGCACGATCAATCTCCTCAATCATCATGGCACAGTATTCGGCCCCTTTTGTTTCATGCCTAAATTCCTTACTTAAAATCTGCAGAAATCCACGCAGCGTTGTAATAGGGTTGCGAATTTCGTGCGCAATGCCGGCAGCCAACTCTGCTACCAGAGAAAACTTTTCCATCTGTAAAAGCTCATTCTCCAACGCCCTTATTTTTGTTTCATCTTGAAAAACACAGACTGCGCCACTCAGCCCTCCTTCTTCATGGAAAAGAGGAGCGGTGTTTACCGAATATACGCGAACTTCAGCGGGAAATGGAATTTGAACCTGATGCTGTTTAAAATGCGTATGCTTAGTCAACGTCTCATGCAAAAGAGACTGAAAGATTTTTGTACTGCCGACATCCCAGTTTTCTCCCACCGGCAGTAATTCCTGAGCCTCTTTATTCATATACGTAATTTTACCTGCTTCATTCACGGTCAACACACCCAACCCTAAATCTGAAAATATTTCATTGCGTAGTTGGTTATATTCCGTTTCCAAAAACTGGTGCTTACTTTTCAAGCTCTCAAAGCTAGCCACATATTTATGATAAATATTGTTACCGGCTAGAACTTCATTGTTCATCAATTCTATTTCAGAAGGTGTAAGCACATAATTTACAACTCTGTCCGCGTAAACATTCCCCGCCGCAGCTAACGCCGTCTCCGTTTCTTGCAGATAAATCACTATCTGGCAATTGGCAGCTTTTTTAGCTATGGAATGTTCCCTGCTTACCTTGCTATAAGGGAAATTGCGGGAGGCAATCCCCCCTAACATGGCTGTCAACGCAGCGCACAAAACAGGTGTCTTTAACACCACATGGCCAAAAGGACATCTGTAACAGTAAATAACCACTTTTTCTTCATCAGCTGCCTGCAGGACATACTCTCCGCCAATGCTCTGTGCAAAGCGGGAAATCAAATTGCTAAATTGCTCAACGGTTAAATTTTTGGAACAATCAGAAGCAGAGCGGTAGCGGTCTTCCAGCCGCAGCCCGTATTTAATCCCAATTTTATGCAAGAACTGTTCAGTATTATTTCCGCCCAAAAGCTCGTTTAAAAGCACGTAGTCAGCCAACAACTGCAGAAAAAAATCTTCCCGTGAATCCTGTATCATGGCATCGACCCCCCGAATCCAGAATCTTAACAAATCTTTTTTAAACGGGGTGACTCAGTAATTCCCGGTATGCGACCACGTTTGGCCATGGGCTTGCCTTCCACCTCTTTAATATCCATGGTCATGTCAATGGCCGGAGCACGAGAAATAAAACTGCCTACTCCAAACGCATCCACACCCGCTTCACTTAAACGAGGTATTCTTTCTTCGTTTAAACCTCCAGAGGCAAATATTTTTACCTGGTTAAAGCCAGCTTGATCTAGGCGGGCGCGGATTTCCCTCACTAATCCGGGGGTAACGCCACCCCGCTCTCTTGGTGTGTCTAACCTTACTCCCGCCAGCTTTTTGCCTAAGGCCTCAGCGACACGTAAAGTCTCCTCCGCCTCGTCTTTAAAAGTATCTACCAAGATAATCCGCGGATCTTCCTTTGGCATCACGCTATCATAGGTTAGCGCAACTTCGACAGTATCGCCCACAATCAACATTACCGCATGAGGCACAGTACCGATTGGTTTTTGACCAACCAACTTGGCACCAAGAATACAACTGCAGCCGTCTGCCCCGCCCACTATAGCCGCACGTTCCATAACTGGTGCCACGGCAGGATGGACATGTCTTGCGCCAAAACAAAAGACTTTTTTCTCTCCGGCTATCGCTTTACACCGCCGCGCTGCCGTAGCCCAACCGCTGGCGCTGGCCAGCATACCAAGGATTGCTGTCTCATAAATGCCAAAGCGACTATATTGACCTTGAATCCGCATGACTACTTCTTTTTGCTCAAATTCTTCCCCTTCCCCCAACGCCCATATCTTTACGTCTTTACTCTTTAGAAGCTGAACTGCTTCCTCTGCGCCGCATAATACACCGGGCTGACTAGCAAAGATTTCGGCAGTCACCTCTGTCTCGCTCTTTCCGGTACTCCTCAAAATCTCCAGTGTACGAATAAAATAAATGTCTGTGGTGGAACCGGCAAGAATTTCTTCATGTGTCGCCGAATGCACTAGCCGGTTATTCTCTATCTTAAAATCTTGAACATCCTGCAAACCAGACAATTCTTTCACAATTTTTCCCTCCATCTGCCAGACACATCGCTAGAAACTATTCTCTCCAAATGAATATAAGGATAAAACCGTAAACAGACCTTTAATATTCCACATCCTGGCCAAAATCCCTTTTCTGGAGCAGAGATTAACTTTAGCTTATTCCAACTTTTACTATTGTTATTGTCAGAACGGTCAGTTGCTACATAGGATATAACAAAAACCACGCAGACGGGAGAGCAGAGCATGACCAGAATAGAAGTTAATCGGTTAATGAAAAAACTGACCTTTTACCAGCAAGGACAGTACTACAAAACATTTCCTATTGCCATTGGCAAACCAGCTACGCCTACACCGTTGGGTGAATATAAAGTCTATGAAAAAAACCCCCGCCCTCATCCCGGGTTAGGCACACGTTGGTTGGCGTTTACTTACCAGCGCCATGGCATTCATGGCACATTTAATCCCTGGACCATCAACACTGCTGCTACCGCAGGATGCATCCGGATGTATAACGAGGATGTAGAAGAAATCTATCCGCTCGTACCCATCGGCACCTCTGTCATTATTTTTGACCGGGAGGATGCCGTAAAAGTCCCGGAACACATCGGCAAAGACATCTATTATGTCCGACCCGGCGATACTGTGGAAACGATCGCCCGACGCTTCGAAATAACACCGCAACAATTAATTCAGTTCAATAAAATTAAACACCCCCGCTATCTGCATCCCGGCAAAATGCTTCTTATTCCAAAATTCAAAGAGCGTCCGGCACAGTAGCCTGACGCTCTATATTTTCTTTTGTTTAGCGGCCGACAAACATTTGAGTCCAGAAGTGACCAAAACCATTGGGGCCGGAGAAATACCCGCTGCCAAGATGAGTAAATCTGGCATTTAAAATATTTGCCCTATGACCCGGGCTGTTCATCCAAGCTCTTACCACATCTTCCGGCGTTCTCTGCCCACCGGCGATGTTTTCCCCTGCGGTTTGAAACGCTATGCCAAAGCGTCTCATCATATCAAAGGGTGAACCATACAGCGGGGAATTATGCGCGAAGTAGCCGGTGTCGTGCATATCCTGCGACTTTAGTCTAGCCACGCCAGAAAGTGCCAAGTCGATTTGCAGCGGGGCTATTCCATGTTTTTGCCGTTCCAAATTGGTCAGTTCAAAAACTCTTTGCTCAAACTGATTCAGTTGATTAGACGGCGCCGGTTGCGGCTGAGGAGCCGGTTGAGGTTGGGGAGCCGGTTGAGGCTGAGGAGTCGGCTGTGGTTGGGGCGCCGGTTGCGCTTGAGGGCGAGGCACCAGCAACCACTGATTCACAAAAATAGTTGTGCCTGTCAAACGATTCAGCCGCATCAGTTCTGCAACCGTTGTGTTGAAACGCAGGCTGATACGATGCAACGTGTCACCTGACTGCACCCGGTAGAAAGCAGTTTGACTTGTATTTCTGGAAAGCATCAGCGGTGCGGAAACCCGCTGCCATCCGCTGGGTGTCCACCGGAAAATCTGGCTGACAGTCAAAGTATTTGCAAACGTCAAGGCATTGGCGGCGGATGAGTTGGTCATCAATAAAACGGTGATCAGCAGCACCAGTGAAAGAAAGCTCGTCCTTTTTTTACGCACACAAGCACACTCCTTTTGCTAAATTGTTAACATAACTTCACAATTTCCATTATAGACTATCCGGCAACCTCTGACAAAAGCCGTCTTGCAAGAAACTGACTGAGTTTGAGCAAATAACAACAAGACAGCGGCTATTAGCGCCGCTGTCAGAAAAATGCCTTCGCATGGTGAAAGTTACCAGTTAGCTCGGGATTATCAACTGTTGCCCGGGGAAGATTAAATTCGGGTTTGTAAGGTTGTTGGCAGCAATAATCGCCTCCATGGAAACGCCAAACATATTTGCAATTTTCCAGATTGTATCACCTGAGCGAACAATATATGTTTTTGCCGCAGGATGCGGCGGCTTGGGTTTCATGGGCGGCCAAGGCAGAACCGGCCAGACATTGTCTTCCGCTATTTCCTTTTTCACAAACCGGGTAACTTTAACACTAATTTCAATAATTGTTACCTGCCGCGCTGATTCACCTCCAGGATTAATATCCACCTTCACAAATTCCACACGCGCCTTGACATGGGCACGCATTCCGGGTGAAGCGCCTGGAACATCAACAAAATGGACAAAGTTCTCATTGACGTCTACAGCAAAGACTGTCCCTGTCTCCGCATCAACGGCAAAAAGCTGCTTGCGCAAGATGCCCTTTACAATAACTTTGTTTGGGATTACTTCATGCTGAAGATTTCGAACTTGGGCATCGACCGGCTCCCGCACGCTGCGCACCCGACGGGGGAAAAATATTTCACGCTGTACCAGCGTCTGCGATGAACCCATGGCAATAACTTCTTCCAGCAGAAACGGCTTCTTATGGTGATGGGGCAACTTATGCTGAAAACCGGCAGGATGACTCCGGCTTTTGACTGCCACTCCCAGATGCTCCAGCAAGCTGAGCCGTCCTTCCAGATAAAGCAAGCCTCGCAGTATCCCCGTCCTCTCACCATGCTCACGAAGACAGGTAAAAATTTTTGCCTCCCCCGTCACTTCCGCAGCCATTTCACCTGTGGCTGAATTCACCTCAAGAAAATATTTGACCGGAAAGACAAATACCTCGCTAATTATCTGCTCCTTTTCTGTCAAGTATGGGACTGTGGCAGCAATTTCACCTTCAATCTTGACCCAACCACACATTGATGTAACCTTAGCATTTTTGAAATGCCCGCTTAATTCGCCCATACTTTTAGGAGTAGCGGCCATTTCCAGTGGAAATGATAAATCAATGACTTCCGTAAAGCAGCTCTGCAGAGATTCCACGTCTACTGTTTCCGAAAGCGCTTCACCGTCAAAGCCGGATGCCTTATAAACATAAACTTCCTGGTCACCAAACACTGTATAACTGACAAACAGCTTGCATTCACCTTTAAGTATCGTTGCTCTTTGCCCACGCAGATTATCTCGTTCCGTTCGCCAGCCGCCAAGCACCCCTACGTCCACCTGTGCAGTCACCCGATTGCCCGGTTTTACGACAGGCACTTGCACCAGCTCAGTTAACAGGTATGTTGTGGTCTGTTTTTCTACCAACCCGGTATCTTCGTTAAGATAATACGTAAGCTGTTCGATAACTACTTCTGCCACTACTTCCCCGGACAAAGCAACTGCTTTTACATCAAGCACCGTTAGTTCCGGTTCATCAAACTGCGGCGCATTGCCCGGCAGCGACCATGTTAGGGGCACGGTTACGGTAGTGTTTCCCTCAGCCAAAATCAGCGGCAGTACGCGATTCATTTGTTCCGGCTCTTTGTTCATCATAAATTCCCCTGCCTTCCGTTGCTATCGTATGCTAAGGACAGACAAAAGTTTACTGTTCTGTCTTGAAGGAAAAGCAAATAGTTTTCTCTGCATAAAAAAATGTAGCATCAATGATGCTACATTATCCCTTTGGTGGTGCGGGGATAAGAATCTTCTGTCCCGGGAAAATCAGGTTCGGGTCTTTAATTTCTGGATTTGCCGCTAGGATGGCTGCTACTGTGGTATTAAAGCGTATGGCAATTTTAAAGAGCGTGTCGCCTTTCTGTACGACATAGACGGTCACGGCAGGAACCGGCTTCACATCACAATCAGTAACTACTTCAATCTGCACAAACTCCGTAACTTTTACAAAGATTTCAATCACAGAAGTCTGGCGAATCTGCGTGCGGTCGTAGGGATCAATTTCAAAATCCGTAAACTCTACCCGCGGATAAACCTGGACAACCTGCCCCGGCAAAGCTCCAGGTATATCTATAAAACTGGTGAAGTGTTCGCGGACTTCAAACTCCAGCACTTCAGGAAAATCACCTTCACGAACGAAGTATACTTGTTTGACTAAATCTCCTTCGATAACAACTTTATTCTCTATGACCCTAGTCACGATGTTATCAAAACGAGTGTCTGGCGGGCCGGCAATTTTTCTGGCTGGAGCCGGAGCCGTAAGATCTGCCACAATAGTTTGCTGACGAACTCCTTCGCCGACAACCTGGGACACTTTTAGCAGCTCTTTTGTGACTTTTACATCCTTGATGTCGGTGACTACATCAACCTGCACAGTCTCCGTCACCTTGACAAAGATGTCAATGATGGCAGTCTGTTTGCCGAAAGCAGGGTCGTAAGCATCTATTTGCACATTAACAAATTCAACCCGTGGATAGACTTGCACATTGGCGCCCGGAAATGCACCAGGGATATCAACAAAGTGAGTGAACTTTTCATCGACGGACACTTCAAAAACAATGTCGTTATCTAAGCCCACAAAGAAGATCTGCTTATGCAGTACGCCCTCTACAACTACTTTGCCCTCGATTACCCTCGAGACCAAGTTGCGAATTTCAGTATCTATATTTTTAATCTTTCTTGCGGGCCTCTTAAACCTAATGTCTGCAATTACAGCTACCTGGGATGCACCTTCTCCGATCACACTTTCCACTTTTAAAAGCTCAGTCAGAATTCTGTTTTCATCGATTCCCACCACATCGACGACAACGTTCAACTGGATTGACTCAGTCACTTTCGCAAAAATTTCCAGTATAACCGTCTGACGATAAAGCGACTCAACTTTATCGTAGTGATGGCCCTTGTGGCAGTCTTTGCCATGATGATTTTTATCATGATGCTCATCGTGATCTTTGCCGTGATGATTTTTGTCATGATGCTCATCGTGATCTTTGCCAATGTTATCATACTCATTGTCGTCATCTTTGTCGTGGTGGCCATTTTTATCTTTATGAGGCTTCTTGTGGCCGAAGCAAATTTCACGAATAAAATCGTGACCCACAAATTCTACCCTGGAATGTATTTGCACATTCATGCCAGGCAGTGCACCGGGAACGTCCACAAATTGCACGAAGCGCTCATCCGGCACGGTAAACTCCTTCAACTGGCCGGTATCATCATCTACGTAGAAAATCTGTTTATGGACGATCCCTTCTACAACAACTTTGTTTTCAATCACGCGCCCCCGCACATCACGAAGAGTAGTATCTACTTCGGTGATTTTTCTTACTCTCCCCGGCAGGGTAATATCGCGGATTACAGAGGTCTGCGTAGCATTTTCACCCACAACCTGCTCCACTTTCAGTAGATCGGTTATGCATTCGAGTGGCTTAACGTGATCATCTTTACCCATGCTTCATCCTCCCTTCAGTTAATTTCCTACACTATATGCAAATAACGGAAAAGTGTCCCACGCTCCTTTCACAAGGCATCACCCGCTTAATTATATGTTTTAACCTGCCAAAGTGTGTCTAGATGACACTGAAATCTTTAAATATCTATGCAGTGATGAATAAGATATGTCCTTCAATTAAAGAAGCGCAGCAAAATGGCGCGGATCAATAGAGAAACTTGTTGAGCCATACTCCAAACCGATATGGAAATGCAGGAGAGAGCCGATTTTCTATTTAACAATTTCCCAATATCCTGACCTATCCGACCCAATGCGCCGAATGACGCCTGTATCACGGAGTTCTCTGATTTCTCTCGATACCGTGCGTGTCGATAAGCCGGTTTTGATAGCGATATTCTTTTGCGTGATTTTTGGGTCTTCAGATATTGCATTCAAAATCAAAGTTACATTATTTTCGTCGCCGTTATCTACGCCAACTTTATCGCCATGTGGCGTAGATAGTTTGGCGTAATTCAAATTTTTCAAAGTTACGACAAACGACTGTTCTGTGGAACGGAACAAAGGCACGGCATCTTCAGGGTACTGGTCAATGATTTTACGCAGACCGCTTCCACGACGCTCCATTAGTTTCAGACGGCTGAAAAGGTCGCAGATGATAGGGTTTCTGCGGATTGACGGAATATTGTCAATGTTCAAGTCTTGAATTCGTTTGCCGTCAGGCATCCCGCCGGGCGAAGCTATCTCAAGGCGGTCGTCGTACATATCGACGTGGATTTCGCTACCCTGAATCATGTAGTCGCGGTGGACGAGTGCGTTAACCAGAGCCTCGTGAACAGCCTCAGACGGATAGTCGGGCATTTCAATTCTTCCGGTGCCGGTCTTTTTCCATTTGACGGACGAGTTGTGACGCACGAATTTCAGCGCGTCCGTGAGCAGGGAAATAACATTACTCTGAAATTCATCATTGTCGAGAGCATCAACATAAAGCCCGCCCTTTTTCAGTCCGTTCCAACGGGTGCAGAATACCCTCGACTGGTAAATCGGACATTGGTCGGCAAAAAGCGCACCGACATAAGTCAGCGTGTCGTCGCCTATCAACATTCCGAAAGAGCGGTAGTCCCGCGGCTTATCAATGGCAAATCCCGTCTTTTGCTTGTACGTAGCCTCAAATAACGTATAACTGTAATCTGATAACCGATACTTCGTTTCAAGGGCGTCAAAGGTCTGGTGAAGCCCTTTCAGGAGCAATTCGTTAAGAACAGCGGCAGGCGCTTGTGCGGATTCGTTTCCGATGCGATAATAGGCAATCTTTGTGCCATCGCCAGTGTAGTAATATGGCGTGTTTGCTCCGCCAGAAATCTGTACTCGGAGAATTTCCTTGCCGTCGACACAATGCGGTTCAAGCACAATATTTTTGACGGCAGGCTCGATTCTTACCTTTATAAGTTCGCTGATTTGTTCTGCGGCTTTCTGGGCGTTATCCAATCCGATTGCAACACCGTCGTCGGACACGCCGAAGTATATACTACCACCCACGCCATTGGCGAATGCGCTTACGGTCTTCAGCCAACCACGTGGCTTATTAGACTCAACAGCAGACTTGAATTCGTATTCGGTTGCTTCTGCTATGAGAAGCTGATTTAGTGTTGTCATAATTGATATCCTCCTACCACTTGAATCTATCAACCGTCAGATTCGTTATCACTATCTCTTTGCCTTGCACACTACCGCCAGCGCTATGGGTAATCCCGTATTCCTCCATATGGAAACGGTGGTATAAATCCCGCACCAAAAGACAATCGTCATAGGTGATTATCCACGGGAACTTTGCATCTAAGTACTTAATAATCACTCGTTGAAGATTTAGATGGTCTCCTTCGGTAAAGAAATTCGTGTAAAGTTTGCTACCCTTTATCACATAGGGAGGGTCTATATTCAGGAACATCGGGGCTTTCATTTTCATCAGGTGCATTCTGATTAAATACCCGGTGTCTTCGTTGTACAGCTTAATTTTACCCTTGCATTTGGCGACAGTTTCTATTTTGCTACTGACATCTGCCTTGTTGAAACGGCAGTCAACTTTGTACGTCCCTGTTTGCTCTAATCCTCCAATGGGGGTCAGAACCTTTCCTAAGAAATTTCTCCCCATAGTCACAAATTCAAAAGTGTTTTCAACCTTGATTTCGCTTGGTAGACTAACAGTTACTGGCGACCGATACTGGCTCTGAACAGCTATGAAGTAAGGAGTGTTTGTATAAAGAATTGAACTACGAACTAATTTAGCTCGATAACCACTATTACCCACTTGCATCTTAAAGAAAGTCGCTGCGTTGTTTGCGACGTTATTGAACACCTCATATTTTCTCTTGACACCATTTAGTGTATTTGACAAAAAATAGCTGTAAGAGAATTTATCGAGAGAAATCAATCTCCGAGTATCAACGGAAAAGTTTTTCCCGTTAATTCGCAATGTGTAGAACGGCTGAGCCTGAGACGCAACTCTCAACTCGAGAATGGTAGAAAGTTGTTCATAGGCAGATATCTCGTCTTCGCTAAACCTCAAGCCAAGATAAAACATCTTTGTATTATTGTCGAAATAGAATTCAGCTCTGCGCACTCATAACGATACGGTTCAAAGCTTCCAGCTTTGGCAGCTAAGCCTGCGGACACTTCTGATAAGAGAAATGTATCGTATGCTTTTCGCATTCACAACGCTCCTTTCTGTAGAATGATGTTTCTATGTCGATATCACTTAGGTAGATTTCGCTCCCTCCGCTTTACGCATAAGCCGCCGTTCCAGACCACAACCACCCCTCAACCCCGGAAATCTTTGATCGCCACTGTCGTTCGAGTTTGTGTGCTGGCATACCTTTCTTTCGGCGCTTTGATATACAGCCCGATGGCTCACGACTGACGTAGAGATTTCTTAAGCCTGAGTGATTATCTTTACAGTGCTCATGATTTTTTCTGTCCGTCAGGAATGATTTCCATAATATCGCCAATATCGCACTGCAGAGCTGCGCATATTTTCATAAGTACGGTCGTAGTTACAGGCTCATCATGTCCAAGCTTTGTAATCAGGCTTGAACTGATGCCTGCGGCAGCCTGTAACTCTTTCTTTTTCATTTTCTTGTCGATAAGCAGCTTCCAAAGCTTGTTATAACTTACCGCCACGCCATTCACCTCAATACATTAGTCTGAGCATATTTTTTACAATTATATCACAGTAGATGCTTTAAAAACATTTCTAATCGCGCAAATAAATTAAATATCACTTTTTTGTGCTTATTCTGATAGCTATCTCCAGAAAACTGTGGCAGTGTCGTTGCTGTAAGGAGCTGGTCTATATGAAACAGCGTCAGCTGGTAAGAAAACGCTTAGCGTTCTTTTTTTATTGGTGGCAGACAATAATTTTTTGTTATCCTCTGCACGAAACCAACGCAGTCTACCGGCAGCTTGAGAAAACTGAAGTATTTTTTGCAGATAATGCGCTTGCAGAGACTGTTTGGACATATTTTATTCATCACCAATTAAAGAAGCGCAGCCATTTAGCTGCGCTTCTTTAATAAATACTAGACTTAGGCAGGATGCTTTGTTTTTTCGTCTTTGTGTACAAGGGTCAGTTCTACTGTCTCTGTCAGGACATCGGCGTATGAGAAGGAAAGACGCTGGTTATAATTCGGCTCATCAATTCTTACGACAAAAATTGATGGGTACGTATTTTCCAGAACGCCTACCTTCTCGAGAGTTTTCCGACGCCCACGATGGGCACGCAAACGAATTTTTTGTCCGACATGGGATTCCAGGCTACGCCTGATTTGCAGTAGGGAAGTGCTGGCTGCCAATGCTTATCACCCCAGACGTTGTTTACACTGCTATTCTATCATACAGCAAGAATATTGTCAAATTATGAAACTTAATTATATCAACAGATTTTAGCTTATGTCAAGATGTTTTTCCGTCCGAAAGCTGCACTCCTTGCCATAAATATTCTGCCAAAACCAACTAAAAAAGAACTGATGAACCAACTTTTTAAGAGACATATACCCTGAAAATCCCCTCTCCCTTTGGGAGAGGGTTAGGGTGAGGGGGCAAGGAGGTCTAATATGGGGATTTGGGCAGTCCCAAACGGAATTTCCCCCGTGTTTCCACTCCTCCTATACCATCTAACCCTGTTATTGTATGCCTAATAACTTCATAAATATTGACTGAACTATTAATGGAGGTATAGGCCACATTTTCCATAATAAAGACAGGGTCCAGGGCGTGGATCAAGACGCGCTGCGGTGAACTTGCAAAATTGGCACCTGCAGCCAGAATAGCCTCATAATGCGATTGGCAGGCTCCTGCAAAAATTACTAACTCATCTTTTCCCGGTTCATATTGCCTTGCCTTTAAAGTGGCAGCGACAAAGTACTGTGAATTGCGGTAACTCTTAAGGTCCTGAAAGTTTTTTTTGGTTTTGATATAGGCATCATGCCCGGTCATAATTAAAATATCCGGCCTGTGCTTATGCAGAAGGCTCCAAATTTTATGAGGCTGCTCTTTTTCAGGAATGAAAAAACCTGCTGCCTCCAATTGAAGGGAGTGATATGCTTTAAGACACTCCGCCAGATAATCTTCGTCGCCGTCTAAATGCAAAATTTTTCCAGGCAATTCGAAGAACTCATCTGCTGCCCTGCCGCTGACACTACGGGTTTGTTCCCTCTCCAAGCCGCGCCGCCTATAAATTTTTGTAATACATTCTTTTTGCGCATGGTCCGAACGGGAGCGATAACTTTGCAGAGCCAAAGGCTCGGGAGATTTTAGGTCAGAGAGTTTAGCATCTGCCAGCAATCTCATATTTAAACCTTTTAGGACTGCTTCCTGTTTTTTTTCATCAATCGCAATAATTTTAAACATGATGTCCATCCCATACGACTTGCGTCCCACAATATCACCCACGGAAAAGCTCACATTTTAGCACCTGCCTTCCTGCTAACCCTGGCCACAGTTATTTCACACTGCATATATATGAGAGCCGAGACATATTTGTGTCTGAGCGCTATGTGTTGTTAATCACGCTGTTTGACGGTAGTTTTTGCACCGAAAATGTCGGTTGTAAATAGTGTTGTTCACCGACAGTTGCCTGAAGATAGTAAAAAACAAGCCCTGGTGACAGAACTTGTTTGGTCG
>JAGXTL010000098.1 GCA_018333635.1 Dethiobacter sp. | reverse complement strand
GTTCAAAACCATTTTAGTCGCCAACGAAGTGGGCTGCGGCATTGTGCCGGAGACACAGCTTGGCAGATTTTTTCGTGACTTGGCGGGCAGGGCTAACCAGTTGGTTGCCAAAGAGGCGGATGAAGTATTTCTCGCGGTTGCCGGGTATCTGCTGCGTGTCAAGGGAGAAGCCTAGATGCTCATTTTTTTGGCGTTTTTGCTGGATGGCGTAATGGGGGATCCTCGCTGGCTTCCCCACCCAGTCGTCTGCTTCGGCAAGTTGATTTCCCTTTTGGAAAAAAGGCTCTATAATGCTAATCACTCGGAGCGCAGTCTGCTGCTAAAAGGAGCTCTGTTGGTCTTTGTGGTCTTGTTTACGGTTTATAGTTTTTCATTTGGATTGATCAGCATTTTCTCGATTATTCATCCGCTCGCGGAAGCAGCCCTTACTGTGGTACTGCTAGCCACTACTTTGGCAACGCGTTCTCTCCGGCAAGCGGCGGAAGATATTTATCTTCCTTTACGGAAGGGGAATATAATACAGGCGCGTGAGGCGGTATCGATGGTTGTAGGAAGGGACAGCGCACAGCTTGATGAGCGGGAGGTTTCCAGAGCAGCGGTGGAGACTGTAGCGGAAAATACTGTGGACGGGGTGACTGCGCCATTATTTTATGCGCTGCTGGGCGGTGCTCCGTTAGCCTTGCTCTATAAAGCAATAAACACGATGGATTCCATGCTGGGCTATAAAAATGACCGTTATTTCTGGTTTGGCAGAGCGGCGGCCAAGTTAGACGATGCCGCCAACTGGCTGCCGGCACGCTTGACTGTGCCGGTGATGCTGTTGGCTGCCGCAGTACTTCGCTTGCATGTGAGGTCGGCGTGGACGGCGCTCCGCCGGGATGGGAAAAAACACCCCAGCCCTAACAGCGGTTTGACGGAAGCGTTGGCGGCCGGGGCGCTTGGTGTAACTTTGGGCGGCGAGAATCGTTATGGCGGCATAATTTGCCAAAGAATGCGCCTTTGGCAGGAAGGGCGTCCGCCGGAAGCGAATGATATTAGACAAGCAACAGCTTTAATGATGGTTACCTCTGCGATTTTTCTGGCAGTTGGATTACTGTTGCAGGCTCTGATTCTAACTCTCTCGTAAAGGTGTGGTACTGTGAAACACTTCTTCCAAGCGCTCCGCTTTCTTACGGTGTTCCCGCTGGGCAAAGATGAAGATTTAACAGCCGACGACTTAACCGCCTCAACCATTTACTACCCGGTCGTGGGTGTATTGATCGGACTGCTGCTGTTTGTCTGTTGGCAGTGGAGTCGCACTGCTTGGCCTATTTT
Organism: Dethiobacter sp.; assembly: GCA_018333635.1. Taxonomy (GTDB): domain Bacteria; phylum Bacillota; class Dethiobacteria; order Dethiobacterales; family Dethiobacteraceae; genus GPS1B09. The sequence continues at coordinate 23,841 of JAGXTL010000098.1, read as the reverse complement.
CCTTGCTTCTGCACTGACGGTGACTTTATGGCTGGGGTTGACGGCCGGGCTGCACCTTGATGGTTTGATGGACACATTTGACGGACTTGGTGTGAGGGGAGACATGGAACGCCGTTTGGCGGTTATGCGTGACAGTCGGGTAGGTGCCTTCGGTGTGCAAAGCGCCGTATTAATGATTTTCCTCAAGATTGCTGCTGTATCTGCCCTAGCCGCTAATCCGGCTCACTATCCGGTGCTGATTCTCGCGCCGCTGGCGGGGCGGACGGCAATGGTTGCTTTTATGTCCAGCTGCAGCTACGCGCGAGCGGGGGAAGGTCTCGGTCGTATTTTTGTAGAGGGAACAGGTCGTTGGCATTTGGGGGCAGCAGTTCTTTTTTTCTTATTTTTTGGACTGCTGATTGTCGGCAGTTCGATCTTTCTGCTCTTTTTCTTGCAGGCGATAATCCTCTTCCTGCTGCGGAGCTTTCTCTTGAAAAACTTTGGCGGTGCTACCGGGGATCTGCTGGGGGCAGTTTGTGAAATGCACGAGTTATCAGTTTTGATTCTAACGCCGCTAATCTTGCTGTGATTTTAGGAGAGCAATCAGAACCTCTCGGAATAATTCTTTATGTTGCCGGCAGGTGAAACGAATGGAAAAGCAAAAAAGCAAGCTGCACCCGTTTGGGCACGGCGGTGATCTGCAGACGGCAGCTGAGCAGGCAGGTATGGCCGCAGAAGAACTTTTGGATTTTAGCGCCAGTATAAATCCGCTTGGACCTCCAGTCGGTTTGTATGATTTCTTGGGAGCGCAACTGCCAAAGATTGCGGCCTATCCGGATCCGGAGTGCCGCAAGTTGTTGTCTGCCATAGCTAGCCGCTATCAGACTAATCACAGCTTAGTAGCCGGTAATGGTGCAGGAGAGCTGATCTATCTGGTGATGCGTGCGCTTCCTGCGGGTAAAGTGCTGATTCCTGTACCTACCTTCGCTTTGTATGAGCAGGCTGCTCAGGCGGTCAGCAGGGAAATTTCATACCACATATTGCAACAAGACAAAAGTTTCGCATTGGATATGCCGGCTTTTTGTGCTGCAGTCAGTCGGGAGCGTCCTGTCTTGACAGTGCTATGTAATCCCAACAATCCTACCGGCACTTTACTTAGCCGCGAAGATATTCTGACAGTAGCTGCTGCCTGCGCAGAGCATGGAGGATATCTTTTGCTGGATGAGGCCTTTTTAGAGTTTTGCCCGGACTGGCAGCATCGTACCCTGCTGGTAAACACACCGCCTAATGTGCTGGTGCTCTGTTCCATGACCAAAATGTATGCCATTCCAGGCTTGCGTTTGGGTTTCTTAGCCGCTCCTGTTGAATTTGCTGACTCAATTAAGAAGTTACGCGATCCATGGAGCGTAAACACATTGGCGCAGTTGGCAGGAGAGTATGTGCTGCGTAACCATGAATTTATCAATCAAACTGTAGCTTTGGTGAGTCGATTGGCGCAAAAATTGACTTGTCAGCTGAGCAGTTTTCCAGATGTACGCGTCTGGCCGCCGGCTGCCAACTATCTCTTTATGGAAGTTTTAGCTATGCCTTCGTTTGTCTTGCAGAAAGAGCTTCTTGCAGAAAAGGTCCTTGTGCGCGACTGCGCTAACTTTCACGGTTTATCGCCTCGTTTTATCCGTGTAGCGGTGCGGACAGAAGCCGAAAATGAGCTGCTTGTGGCTGCTTTCAGGAGAATTCTTATTTTAGCGGAGGAAAAATGAAATTTATTTGGATACGACATGGGGAAACCGTCTGGAACCGTGAGTTCAGACTGCAGGGAAGCAGCGATGTCGAATTGAGCGCTGAAGGAAGGCGACAGGCAGATTGCCTCGCTGCCCGCTTATCCGAAAGGCCTGATAAAATCTTTACTTCGTCTTTAAGGCGCGCTCAAACGTTTTCTGCACCGCTTGCTAGTCGTTTTGCTCTTGAGCCGACCGTCTTGCCTGAACTCCGGGAAATCTCTTTTGGGCGCTGGGAAGGAATGCGTTACGCAGATATGGACGACGAAATGCAGGCTTTATTTGAGAGATGGTGCGCTGATCCGGTCAACACTTGCCCTCCGGGCGGGGAAGAAGGGACAAGCTTTGCGCAAAGGGTGCAAAAGGCTGTAAATATTATTATGGCGGATACGGCCGCGACTGGAACGGCCTTACTGGTTACCCACGGCGGTGTCATTCGTGTAGCGGTTGCTATGTTGATGGGTATGCCACCGGCTGCGGCAGCCTGCCTTCAGATTGACACCGCTTCGGTCACCGTTTTAGAATATCTGTCCGGTCAGTGGCGGCTTGTTCGCCTAAACGACATTTGTCATATAAAAACAGAAGATTGTTGAACTATGCAGGAATTTCTTCCAAGGGCGCGAATTATTTTTAAAGAAAACGGGAAAAACAGGAACAGGGGAGGGAGTCCCGCCTGTATCCCTCTATTGTGCCGGAAATTAGCTGATTTATTACATTTTGACAAAAGCGCCGATTCGTTTTACCGGAGGGAGAAAAGAATGCTGAAGCCAGGGTTTGAAAAGCAAATCAATCTGGAAGAATGCAGACGATCTGAAGAAAGGGAGTCTCCTGCTCGTAAAATACGTGCTAAAATCCGTTTCGACTATCAAGGAAGAGCACGGCCTTCCCGTTTTTTCTTCGGCAAAAAAAGTACAGAGGAAGCTGCCACTGAATTGCGACAGCAGCAGGCGGCGTTATGGCGTAATGTCCCTGTGCAGGGTATCCTGATTGAGGACCTGGAGATGGGTGAAATATATTTTGTTTTTGATGACGACGTGGGTGCTGAAGTGGCCTATGCTCCCCTGGAGTTGGAAGTATGGGCGGATTCACTTTGTTATCTGGTGCGTTTTGCCGTTAGGGAAGAATTTCGCCGATTAAAGATTATGGAACCTGCACAAATTTCTTTATCTATGCAGGATATGGAGCAAGTCTTTTTTGAAGTCCATGATCAGGCAAAAACACAGGTCATGCTAAAGGCAAGAAAATACCAAGACTAACTGGCGGCGCAAGCCGCTTCTTTTGTTCTGGAAATTATATCAAAACACGGAGCGTCTTTTTTAGGTATTGCATCCTCACCCTAACCCTCTCCCAGAGGGAGAGGGGATTATTCCCCTCCGGTGGAGGGGTGGCGCAAAGCGCCGGGGTGGTTTCCTCCGGTAGAGTTTCTGCCTTTTTGAGGCTTGTGTTCTGTGAGTTTGTTGAGGCGGTATGCGACCACCCCGCCCTTGCGGGCACCCCTCCAAGGGAGGGGAATTTTTGGGAAGTCTATGTTGAAAATAAAAGGGGGAGTTATTCTGCATGTAATTGTGATTGGCGGTGGGCCCGCCGGAATGATGGCCGCTGGACAGGCGGCTGCGGCAGGTGCTTCGGTGCTCTTGTTGGAACGCAATGATCGTCTGGGAAAAAAATTAGCCATTACTGGCAAGGGTCGCGGCAATGTGACAAACGCTGCCGACATAGGCGATTTCATTCAGCAGTTTCCTGGTAACGGTTCTTTTTTATACACTGCATTTTACCGTTTCACTAATGAGGATGTACGGAACTTTTTTTTGGCAGAGGGAGTCCCTACAGTTTTGGAGAGAGGAGGCAGGGTATTCCCCGAGTCGCAAAGAGCGGCAGACTTGGTGGCCGCCATGGAGAGCTTCTTGAGGCGGCAGAAAGTTCGGGTACAGTTTGGTCGGCGCGTCACCGCTATTTTGACTAGCGGAAACCAAGTCTGCGGCATAAGTTGCGGCGAAGAGCAACTTCAGGCCGATGCGGTGGTGCTGGCGACTGGCGGGGCGTCATATCCGGCCACTGGTTCCAGCGGTGACGGTTATCTTCTCGCAAAAACGCAAGGTCATACTGTTATTACGCCTCACCCTGCTCTCGTGCCTTTGGAGACTGCGGAAGCGTGGAGCAGAGAGCTGGTGGGTTTATCTTTAAAGAATGTTACTGCTCGTGTCAAGGTAAACGGCAAGCTCATCGCGGAAGAGTTCGGGGAAATGCTATTTACCCATTACGGACTGAGCGGACCAATTATTCTTACTTTGAGCCGCGTGGTTGTGCAAGCTTTGGAACAAAAACAACAACCGCTTATCCTGTTAAATCTCAAGCCGGCCCTGACACCGGAACAACTAGATGCACGCTTGTTGCGGGATTTTGAAAAGTATGCGCGTAAGCAGTTTAAGAACAGTTTGCTTGATTTGCTCCCGCAGAGGTTGATTGCTCCAGTAATGCTGCTATCTGGAATTCCGCCTGAGTTGCCAGTTCACCAGGTCAGCAAAATACAGCGCACTGCACTGCTGGAGGTGTTGACCTGCTTGCCGCTGACTGTAACGGGAAAGCGGCCGCTCCGGGAGGCGATTGTCACTGCCGGCGGGGTGTCTGTCAAAGAAGTAAATCCGGCTACCATGGAATCAAAACTGATCAAAGGACTTTATTTTGCCGGGGAGTTGCTAGATGTTGACGGCAATACCGGCGGCTACAATCTGCAAGCCGCATTTTCAACCGGATTTTTAGCCGGAAGCTCAGCTGCCAGCAAGGAATAAAATTACTAGGCTCTGGCATACTCATCTGTAAAGGGGGGGCGAGCCTATGAATTTTGAGCAATGGTTCAAAGAACGGACAAGTCGCTTTGAACGTCTTTTACTGGTTTCGGTGGGGGCAATGCTTGTGGTCTTGTTGGTGAGCCAAGCACTATTGACTCAACCGGTTTTCAGGCAGATCTTTAGTTTGGTCGAGCGCCTTGAAGGGAATGCGTATACTCCGGCAGCACCGATCAAGCTGCCGGCAGTCCCCGCGCAGCTGTCGCATCAGCTGATTTTAAAAGTAATCTCCGGAGATGCTTCAGGCTTGCAGGTTCGGGTGAACGGTAAAACGGCTGCCGTGTTCTCGCAAAGCGGTTCTGTAATGCTTGAAGTGCAAGATGGAGATGATTTGGAAGTTTACGGGACAGATGTCAGCCAAATTGTGGAAATAAAGGTCACAGAAGTTTCAGCGGGCCTGATTTCGCCGGCGCGGGGCAAAACCGTAACATATTTTGGACGACCGGAGACTATCAGCTGGGTTGTTGCAGGGGAGAGACGCTGAAAAAGCTTGCTAAAAAGTTGATTTTCGGCTAATATTTATCTTAAAGCTAAAAGATGCAGAAGCGGCAGTTTGTGGGAGGACGTTTGCGTGGGTGGTAGTGTGGTCAGGGGGATTCGGGGGGCTATTAATGTCTCGCAAAATAGTAAATCAGAAATTATTCAGGCTACAACAGAACTGCTCACCAAGATGGCGGAGGAAAACAATCTAAAAGAAGAAGCTATTGCCAGCATTTTTTTTACTCTGACTCCGGATTTGAATGCTGCTTTTCCTGCGGCCGCCGCAAGAGAATTAGGTTGGAATGATGTGCCACTGCTAGGAGCCGTGGAAGTTGACGTGCCCGAAGCACTGGCTTTTTGTATTCGTGTTTTAGTGTTGGTTAACACAGATTTGAGTCAAAATGAGATTAAACATATATATTTGAGGGAAGCCCGCTCGCTCAGGGTTGATCTCGTTAACGACAACACCTAGCGTGTTGTCGTTGCTATTAATTTTTGCGGAAGGGGCTGGCTTATGAAACCGAGCATCGCCATCGACGGACCTGCCGGCGCCGGTAAAAGCACTGTGGCTCGGGAAGCGGCAGCGCGCCTTGGCTTAACTTACCTGGATACTGGCGCAATGTATAGAGCTATAACACTGGCAGGTCTGCGCAAAGGGACTGACATCCATGACGCGAAAGCTTTGGAAGCCTTAACAAAGACAGTGGAGCTGGATATAAAAAATGACAGCACCGGCCAAAATATTATCTTTTTGGACGGCGAGAATGTTACTGCAGAGATCCGTTTACCGATTGTTAATCGTAATGTTTCATTTGTCGCCCGTTGTCCGCAGGTGCGGGAGATTTTGGTTGATAAACAGCGGCAAATCGCTAGCCGCGGCGGTGTGGTAATGGACGGGAGAGATATCGGCACTATTGTCATGCCGACTGCCGAATTCAAATTCTTTCTGAGCGCTTCATTGGCAGAGCGTTCCCGCCGCCGCCTGGCAGAGTTGTCAGCAAAAGGGGAAGAGCTAGGCCTGGAACAGATGATGAAGGAAATAGCCGCGCGGGACAAAATAGATTCAGAGCGGGAAGTGGCACCGTTGCGGCCTGCCGAAGATGCTGTTTATCTGGACACCACTTTAATGACGATTGAAGCTGTGGTGGATGCCATTGTAGGGGCGGTGCGCGGAGAAGAGTAGAACGGGGAGTGGTCGCGTGTTTTACTGGGTTGTACGTCAGATTTTCGTCTTGATTTTTAAGTTCCTATTTCGTTGGGAGATTGCGGGACGGGAGCATTTGCCGCGGGAAGGTGGCTGTATTCTCTGCTCAAACCATATTTCTTGGTGGGACCCGCCTCTCGTCGGTTGTTTGACAGAACGAATTGTCCATTTTATGTCAAAAGAAGAAATGTTTCAAATTCCTGTATTTAGCAAGGTTATGCCTTTGCTCCACGCCTTTCCCGTAAGAAGGAACAGCGCAGATCGCAGGGCGATAAGAAGAGCGCTGGAGATCTTAAAGAGCGGTGAGGTGCTGGGAATTTTCCCGGAAGGAACACGCAGTCGCACCGAAGAATTGTTGGTGCCTCATTCCGGCGTAGCACTGATTGCCATTAAAAGTGAGGTGCCTGTAGTTCCTATCGCAATTATTGGTTCTTTTAAGATATTACGCCAAATTAAAGTGCGTATCGGAGCGCCAATTTCTTTCCCGGAGTATTATGGTTTGAAAAATAAGGCAGAACAGCTGGAAGAAGTTGCAGGAAAAATAATGCAGGAGATTGACCGTTTACGGAAGAGAGGATAAAATGGTTGAGGTGAGTTAGCTGAAAATTATTCTAGCAGAACACGTTGGCCTTTGCAGTGGAGTAGCAAAAGCGGTGGAACTGGCTGAAAAGGCGGTTCAAAGCGGTACCGTGTACTGCCTAGGAGACTTGGCTCATAATGAGCGTTTGCTGACAGAACTGAGCAGGCAGGGCGTCATCTTCGTGGAAGACCTGTCAGAAGTGCCGGACAACGCCACTATACTTATCCGTTCACACGGCGTCAGTCCGGAAATCCTTGAAAAAGCGGCAAGAAAGAATCTGGCTGTAATCGATGCCACATGTGCTTTTGTTAGGAACCTGCAAGTTTTGGTGGCAAGACTTGTTGATGAAGGTAAACAGGTTATTATTCTAGGAGACAGGCATCACCCTGAAATTATAGGAGTAATGGGTTGGGGGCGCCAGAAGCCTGATGTGCTTGCTGACCCAAGCCAGTTGGCAGTTTTGGGGAACCTTGATCCGGATAAGCCGGTGGCTTTGGTGGCGCAAACCACGCAAGACCAGTCATTGCTGGATGATTTTGGCGAAAAACTAGCAGCGCAAGTTCCAGTGGTTGAAAGATATAATACTATTTGTAAGGCAACGGCTTTGCGGCAGGAAAATGTCCGTAGTCTGGCGCGTATTGTCGATGTGATGGTGGTGGTGGGCGGTAAGAACAGTGCCAACACAAAAAAACTGGCAGACGTCTGCAAAGCTGCCGGAGTCAGGATAATCGCCGTTACGGAAGCAGCCGGGTTAGACATGAGTCAGTTGCAAGATGTAAGGACAGTAGGGGTCACCGCCGGCACTTCAACACCCCACTGGACGATAAAGGAGGTCATTGCTAAGATGGAGAACGAAAAAGTTAATGAAGAGATCCAAGATGAGCAGGTAACTGAAGAAAGCCAGCAGGAGCAGGTGTCAGTGGAGGAAATTACGATGAATCAGGCTGTCAGGGAATTCTCTGTGGGTGATGTGGTGAAGGGCATCGTCGTTCAGATCTCTGAAGATGAAGTTCTTGTGGATATCGGGTACAAGAGCGAGGGGGTTCTCCCGCGCCAAGAAATGATATTAGCTGCCGACCAGGAACTCTCCTCCGTTATCCGCCTCGGACAGGAAGTAGAAGTTGCAGTAATAGCAGCAGATGAGCAGGAAGGAAAGATTATTCTTTCCCGCAAAACCATAGAACGGAAACAAAAATGGGCTGAATTGGAGCACGCCTTTGAAAATGGAACTGTCATGAGCGGTCGCGTAAAGGAAGTCGTCCAAGCAGGCATGGTGGTGGACCTAGGCGGTGGATACGAAGGGTTTATGCCAGGTTCTTTGGTGGATGTTACTTTTGTTCCCGATTTCAACGTATTTCTTGACGAAAAAGTATTCTTTAAGGTTATTGAGATACGCCGCGAAAAGGAAAAGCTGATTTTGTCCCGCAAACAAGTTTTGGAAGAGGAAGCTGCCGTTCTGAAAGATAGAATTCTTAACGCCTTAAAGCCGGGACAAGTGATTCGCGGCACAGTAAAGCGTCTTACTAACTTTGGCGCCTTTGTCGATGTGGGAGGAATAGATGGTTTAGTCCATATTTCCGAGATGTCTTGGAGCCGCATCGATAATCCCGGAGAGGTATTGAGCGTAGGTGAAGAAATCGATGTTAAGGTAATTGACGTAATACCGGAAAAGGATCGGATAGGCTTGTCCCTGCGGCAAGCGCAGCCTGACCCCTGGATTAGAATTGCCAGACAGTTCAAGCCTGGCGATGTTGCGGAAGGGAAAGTGACTCGGATCGTAGATTTTGGCGTCTTTGTAGAATTGGCTCCCGGCGTAGAAGGGTTGGTTCATATTTCCCAGTTGGCCAGCCATCACGTGAAACAAGCCTCTGAGATAGTGCAGCAAGGCCAGCTGGTGAAAGTTAAGATTTTAGATATAAATACTGATGCGAAGCGAGTAAGTCTTAGTATGCGTGAAGCAGCGCCCCGCCCTAAAAAAGAACATGTAAAAGAAGTGCAACAGCCTCAAGATACCGGTACGGGCCTTACTTTCGGAGACGTTTTTGGTAATCTGTTTGCTTTAAAAAAAGATAAAGAAAATGAGTAAGGGAAGATTGTGATGTCACGTCAAATGTCACGACAAGAAAGAAAACTGGAACATCTCTGGCATGCTGTCCGTACAGATCTGACAAGCGCCGACTTTAGTGATGTAAACCTTGTGCATAACTGCCTGCCAGAGGCTAGTTTAGCTACCGTTGATTTATCTACTGAATTGCTCGGAATCCGGCTTAAGAGGCCGTTTTTTATCAATGCCATTACCGGTGGAGTGGAAGATGCCGAAAACGTCAACCGTGAACTGGCGCTTACGGCAAAGGAGTGCGGGCTGGCTTTAGCCGTCGGTTCACAGATGGCTGCTGTAGAAATTCCACATTATGCAAAAACCTTCCAGGTAGTGCGTGAAATTTACCCCGAAGGCATTATCTTTGCTAATATCGGTGCGTATGCAGAGCCGGAGATGGCACAAAAAGCAGTGGAGATGATTAGTGCCGACGCCTTGCAAGTCCATTTGAATATTCCTCAGGAACTGATGATGGCTGAAGGTGATACCGATTTTCGCGGCTATCGGCGTAAGATTGAAAAAATTGTGCGTGCAGTTGATGTGCCTGTGATTATTAAAGAAGTCGGTTTTGGCATCGCCAAGGAGCAAGCCGCCATTTTCAAAGAAATCGGCGTGCTTGCCATTGATGTCGGCGGCAAAGGCGGCACTAATTTTATGGAGATTGAGCGCAGGCGTGGCCATATTAAAACAAACATGGACCTGATCGATTGGGGAGTTCCCACCGCCATTTCGATTTTAGAAGCAAGAGCAGGCGCTCCCGGCTTGGACATTGTGGCCTCCGGGGGCATCAACAGTGGTTTACTTGCTGTTAAGTCGCTGGCATTAGGCGCCAATGCTGTTGCTGTGGCCGGCATGGCCGCCAAGATTCTTCTTTCCGAGGGCAGGGAGGCTTTGGTGCTGCGCTTAAAAAACTGCCTGAAAGAGTTAAAAATGGTTATGGTTATGTTGGGATGCAGTTCGATCGAGGAATTGCATCGTACCCCTTTAGTCATTACCGGCAGGACGCGTGAGTGGTTGCAGGAGCGGTCTATTTGGATTGACAGAAATCATGATAAAGTGTATGTGAATAAAGGTATTGCAAATTCGTAATGCTTTAATTATAATCAGTAATCAAGGGAAACGGGTGCTGAATTAGCAATAAATTTTTACTAGTTTCCTGGGAAGTTATTGATGAAGGAGTGGAGACAGTTTATGCATGAAAGCCTAAATCCGTTCGAAATTGTCCAACAGCAGATTTGCGAAGCGGGAAAATGCTTAGTCCTGGATCCGGCCATTGAGGCGATACTCAAAGAACCAAAGCGCGTACTTATTGTTTCTTTTCCTGTTAAAATGGATGATGGTACGACTAAAGTCTTTAAGGGTCTGCGGTCGCAGCATAACGATGCCATCGGTCCCTGCAAAGGGGGCATCCGTTTCCACCCTGATGTGACAATTGATGAAGTTAAAGCTCTTTCTATGTGGATGACTTTTAAGTGCGGCGTTGTGGGACTGCCTTATGGAGGCGGTAAGGGAGGAGTCATCTGCAATCCGAAAGAAATGTCGCAAGGTGAATTGGAACGTGTTAGCAGAGGTTTTATCGAAGCAATTTCCGCCATTATTGGACCTGATAAAGATATTCCGGCACCCGATGTCTATACAAATGCTCAAACTATGGCGTGGATGATGGATACTTTCAGCCGCCTGAAAGGCAGTAATCAATTTGGCGTTATTACCGGAAAGCCTTTGATTTTGGGCGGATCTCTCGGTCGAAATGAAGCTACTGCGCAAGGTTGCATCTACACCATTATTAAAGCTGCTGAAAAATTGAACCTTACGCTCGCAGGTGCGACTGTCGCTGTTCAAGGTTACGGCAACGCCGGCTTTATCTCTGCTCGGCTACTGCATGAACTGGGTTGCAAAATCGTGGCCGTTAGTGACTCATGCGGTGCCGTTTTTAACGAAGATGGTATTGATCCCCACCTTCTTTATGATCATAAGCGAACTACCGGTTCTTGCATTAACTACCTGAATTACAAGCGGATCACCAACGAAGAGCTGCTGGAATTACCTGTTGATATCTTGGTGCCGGCCGCGCTGGAAAATCAGATTACTTCTGCCAATGCAGCGAGAATTAAAGCAAAGATTGTGGCAGAAGCAGCAAACGGTCCCACTACGCCGGATGCGGACAAAATTCTTTACGCCAACGGCACTATGGTTTTGCCTGATATTCTTGCTAATGCTGGCGGCGTGACAGTCTCCTATTTTGAGTGGGTGCAAAACTTAATGAACTATTACTGGTCCGAGCAGGAAGTTTTAGATAAACTGCAAGTTATTATGTTTAACGCTTTTGAAAAGGTTTATGAATCCAGCAAGCAGTTCCAGGTTGATATGCGTACGGCAGCCTATATTGTTTCAATCAGCCGTGTTGCCCAAGCCATAAAAGTCAGAGGCATTGCGTAAGCTTAAACCTTAAAATGCTTCAGCCTGCTAAATGAATAATATTTTATAGAAAGCAAGTTTAAGAGAAGCCACTGCGAGAGCAGTTGCTTCTCTTATTTTAAATTAAATAAATAATCTCAGGCTTTTCTCTACAGCCGGTTGCGGCCTGAAGATGGATAAATCCAACCGTTTCGGTTAGGCTATGTACGATATGAATGCAAAAACGGAGGTGGAAAGCTAAATGTCAGCGGGGATCTTTCTGCTGGTGGCAGTGGCAATTTTGATTTACCTAGGGGCAGTTCAGCGCGTGCTGGACAGACTGCGGTTGACTGACAGAGCGGCCTTAGCCTTTGTGGGTGCCGTGGTTGTCGGAGGGTTTCTGCCCGATATTCCTCTATCTGATAATGTCTCCATAAATATAGGCGGCGGCATTGTACCGCTATTCCTGGCAGGTTACCTGATTACTAAGGCAGGTGAAAGGAAAGAAAAGATTAGAGCAGTGCTGGCAGCGCTGATTACCACAGCTGCTGTCTATGCCATCATGAAAGGCATGCCGCCCGAGCCTGCCTACAACTATTTCTTGGACCCTATGTACCTTTTTGCAATTATAGCGGCGGTGGTTGGATATTTAGCCGGCCGCTCGCGCCGCTCAGCTTTTATTGCGGGTTCAATGGGGCTGCTGCTCACAGACGTTGTTTCCAGGGTCGAAGTGGCTGTCAGAGGTGGTGCCGGGCACTTATCAATCGGCGGAGCCGGCGTTTTTGATGCCATAGTTGTTGGCGGCATTTTAGCCCTGCTTTTAGCTGAAGTGTTTGGGGAAACACGGGAACTGATTCAGGGGGGGGCTGCGGAATGAGGAGTCGCAAGGATGAGGAGGTTGTTAACCGTGAAGGTGAAAGCATTTTCCCTGAATCTGGTGATATTGTTCGTAGTATTATTCACTATGCCCGTTCTAATTGAGGCAAATGAGCTGTCAAAGTTGAAAAAAGTATCCACTGATTCAGGTCATTATGTTGTGAAAACTGCACCTGATAAGCCTCAGGAAGAGAATTTCCTGCAGCGTGTGGACCGTCTGCTGCGCGACGCTATTCCTGTTCAACATAAAGAAGGAGAGGCGTCAAACGGAAGAAACGGAATTTACAATTTATATGGCCAGACGGCAATCCCCGACAAAAATGCTTCAGTTTTGCTCAGAGTGGCCTTTGTTTTCTACGGTCTGCTTGCTGTTGTTGGTGTGTTTATGTTGATTAATATAGGCAGAAAAATAGGCAGAAAAGTTGAAGACGCAGAAAAGAACGGAGGCTGATGAGGTGAGCAATGTTTTTTGGGGGATTGCCACCGGAATCACAGTCGGTACGCTTGCCAGATACTTGATGATGCGCCGCGACGTGAGGCAGTATCCTTCTTATCCTCATGCGGTGGTAAATCATCTCTCGCTAGGTTTCTTGGCAGCAACTCTGGGAGCTGTAGCCATTCCCGCCTTGGCTGCTGAAGAATACACTGCTGTCACCTTTTTAGCGTTGGCTGCCACACAGTTTCGTGAGGTGCGCAGTATGGAGCGCCAAATGCTGGTAGCATTGGAAGCATCGAAACTTGTGCCGCGCGGCAAAGATTTTATTGAGGGCATCGCCAGAACGTTTGAGGCCCGTAATTATCTCGTTCTGTTTATTGCAATGCTAACATCTGGAATTACCTTCTGGCTTGGTTTTCTGCCGGGTATTATTGCGGGGATTACAGCAGTTGCTGTTGTGCGAAAGCTTATTGGCGGGAAAGTAATTATGGACATTGCCAAGGTGAGAGCTGGTGAATTCCGTTTCGAAGAATATAATCTTTTTGTCGAAGACATCCACATCATGAATGTAGGTCTGGAAAGAACACGCAAAATCTATGAAGAGCGGGCTAAGGCTGTTGTCCTAGAACCATTTAATGATAATGGGCGGGAGATACTAGCCAACGTCGGTCAGCGACAGGCGATTGCCCACGATGCGGCATCCCTTTTAGGAATTTACCGTGACGTGGATACAGCGGAGTTTACACCGCTCTTGCGGCGCAATAAAGATACGGGCAGAATCGGGATGATTATCCTGCCTCTCGAGCCGGATATTGAATGTCTGCTTCAGGCTGTGCAGCATGTGCCCGTCTTAGAAAGTGCTATAGCAAAGCCCTTAGCTTCTCGTGCAGGTCGGTGCGCGGCTGATTAGGAGGTATAAAGTTGAATGTATCGGTAAGAAAAGTTATCATGGCTGCAGTAGCCATAGATGGGAAAAAAGTAAGCGGTGTGCCGGTTTTTTCCGCCCAAAATGAAGAGGAGCAAGCCAATATAGCTACCATACTTTCTCGCGTGCTGGAAGCGGTGGTGCATGATATGGGAAATGGTGTTTATATTGTGGTAAGACATTAAAAATTGTTTTTGATAGCGTAACTGGAGGCGTCATGGCAGAAAAAAAAATTATTTATCATTGTTACGGCGGCGCTCATTCTTCAGTGACTGCCGCCGCAATTCATCTGGGCAAGCTGCCAAGAGAAAATACACCGACAAATGACGAATTGCTGAGCCTCAAACTTTTTGACAGGCTGACAAAGGAAGGGCATGGAGAACTGCACTTTGCCGGTGTTGATGAATGGCAGAATCAGATATACTCGGTTGGCTGTAGAAATGTAGGAAAAGCAATAGAGCGGCTACTTCGTGGGGTGGCAGACATCTTTGCTCAGAAAGAGCAGTTGGTTTTTGTGGATACTTTACACTGCGTAACAATGAAAATGAGGATTGGCGGATATATTTCTCGGCAACTAGGGTTAGTAGAAATCGGTCGTCCTATTGTGCTGCAGGGGACTCAGGAAGCCTATCCCCAATTGGTTGGCCTAGTCTCCCGCATCAGAAATGAGGTTAGGCGATGATTTATCTCTATCTGGGACAAAACGATCTTTGTTTGCCGGTTACTGCCGCTTCTCTGCAGTTAGGCTTATTAATGAGCACATCTCTACCCGCTTATGAGGATTTGGCAAAACTGCCGCATTTTCGCACTGTAGGGAAAGAGGATGAAGGGATGCTCTGCTTTATGGGAGAAGACCGGCAGGGAAATAAAGTTTATGTGACGTCTGTAAAGGGACATCCTGATGTTTTTATCCGAGGAGTCGGCAGCCTGCTTTCTGTCTGCCAAATACCATTACAAGAGGTTGTGGTTGTCCCGTGCATAGCAGAAAACCCACAAGTCAGCCGACTTTGCAGGATCATAACATTGTTGGGGTTTAAGGAATCGGCAACCCGGCTGGGCAGCCGGGTTGCCCGTAATCGCTTTAGGGAACTGGCTGCCACAACTTATGCTAAATAGTGCAAAGGCATTTTCCCCCTTTTCAGCCAAAGTTTCAGCGCATTCGCAGTAAAACGAAAGGGTAGATTAGCATGGGAAACAGTCGGATTCCGGCAGAAAGCTGGCAGGAGAGCTTTTGTCAGATTGATGGCTTGGATTGTGCGGATTGTGCCAGGCAACTAGAGGAGGGGATTCGCCGCATCGAGGAAGTTGATGAAGCTGTCCTTTCCTTTGTCACCGGCAAGCTCCACTTACGCTTTCGCGGATCACTTGATCCCATCCGGAGGCTGGTGGAAGCGCATGGGTACAAGCTGTTAAACAATAGCGTTTCAGGTGCAGACACGGTGAAAGTTCGTGTGCGTCATGCACTTTTATCTGCGCTGACCCTCTTGCTGGCTGCTGCGGCAGGGCAAATTCACCCGCAAGCTGCCAAGTTTTTTCTTTTTATGACCGTACTTATTGGTGGTCACCTTACATTTCAACGAAGTTTTGTTGCTTTGAAACAACACCGACTGGACATGAATGTGCTTATGACGACAGCAGTTACCGGCGCACTTATAATTGACGAGTGGTGGGAAGCTGCTATTGTAGCCTTTCTCTTTGCCGCCAGTCACGCACTGGAAACTTATACGGCTGAAAAAAATAGAAACTCAATTCGGGTTCTGATGAACACGCTGCCGGAAAGTGCCCATCTTTTAGTTGACGGTGTGCCGGAAACAGTTTTGGCGGCAACAGTAAAAACTGGAGCAGAAATTCTGATTCGCCCAGGGGAGACAGTGCCTTTGGACGGAATGGTTCTGTCTGGTTTATCTTATGCTTACGAAGCGGCTGTCACCGGGGAATCTTTGCCTGCCGCTAAGCAGCCGGGGACAAAAGTGTATGCCGGTACATTAAACGGCAACGGTTCATTGCAAGTCAAGGTAACAGGCAGCGCCCAGGATTCAACGTTGTCAAAAATTGTGCGCCTGGTGGAAGCCGCGCAGGAGCGCCGACCACCTTCCCAACAGTTTATAGATCGATTTGCGCGATTCTATACTCCCGCAGTTATTTTTTTTGCTGTCAGCATCGCCCTCTTTGGCCCTCTTGTCGCTCAGGGAGGCTGGGAGCTATGGTTTTACCGCAGTCTGGCATTGCTGATTGTGGCCTGCCCCTGTGCGCTTGTAGTTTCTACGCCTGTCACTATTGTGGCAGCATTAACAAATGCTGCCAGGAAGGGTATTTTGATTAAAGGCGGGTTATATTTGGAAGAAATGGAATCTGTAAATGCTGTGCTCTTTGACAAAACGGGTACGCTGACCCAGGGCAAACCGGTCGTTATCAGACAAATTACATACGGAGATTTCCTGCCAGACCGTTTGGTACAAGTTGCTGCCAGTCTTGAGTTTAACTCTGAACATCTTTTGGCCGATGCTGTCCGCAAATACGCTGCTCTAAGAGAGACAGTAATCTTGGATGTTGAGGCTTTTACAGCCTTTCCCGGCAAGGGAGTGGCAGGCACTATAGCTAATAAACGTTATCTGCTTGGGTCAACAGATTTTTTGGCTGTTGAAGGAGTTGCTATGGATGAGCTGGACAGCACGCCAGCAGGCGGAGAAACAGTGCTTGCTTTGGCTTCAGAGGGTAAACTTCTTGGAGCACTCTTTGTTAGCGATACTATTCGCCAGGAAAGCTTTGCCGTTATTTCCGCTTTGCGCGACATGGGGATTGAAAAAATTGCCATGCTGACGGGGGACCGTGATGCCGCTGCGAGGCCTCTCGCTGAAAAGCTGGGGATTGTTGATACTCTTACCAGTCTTTTGCCGGAAGAGAAGGAAGAAATAGTGCGGAAAATACGTCAGGATTACGGAAAGGTAGCAATGGTTGGCGACGGCATCAATGATGCTCCGGCACTGGCTTCTGCCAATGTGGGCATAGTCATGGGAGCTGCCGGCAGCCCTACCGCGCTTGAAAGCGCCGATATTGCCTTATTGAGCGATGATCTTAGAAAGATTCCCTTCTTGATAGACCTATCTCGAAAAACTGTGAAAGTTGTTCGCCAAAATATCGCGATTGCCCTACTTATGAAAGGGCTTGTAATCATGCTGGCATTTCCCGGCTGGCTGAGTTTGTGGTTTGCAATCCTTGCAGATATGGGCGTTTCTTTACTCGTTACCATGAATGGGATGCGTCTGCTAGTATATCAAAGCCCGGAAAGAGAAAAGCTCGAACCTGTGAAATAATAGTCATGCGGGAGCTGCTGCTCCTGTAAAAAAATATGGCAGGAATTAAGACCCCACAGCATATATTTGTGCTGAGGGGGTGAAAAAATGGATGGCAAAAAATGGTATCTGTCCAGAACAGTCTGGGTCAACCTGATCGCTTTTGCTGCTCTATTGCTTAAGAGTGAAGCCGGGATTGCACTGACCTCAGAAGAGACGGCGGGAATTTTGGTGGTGCTTAACCTGATTTTAAGGATGATTACTAAACAGCCTTTGAAGTATTAGTACCATCAAACGCCTCAGGTAACCGGAGCCTTATGGCTCGCAGTTTAGAGAGCTAACGGTATGCAAACGATAAATTTTGGCCGCAGCCTCTTAAATCTATGAGGTTGCGGCCCTCAAGCATTTCTACAAAACAATTTGAAATTGGCTGATTGTGTTTTTCTCGACCCATAAATTAGCAAGAAAGACGCGGTTATTATTTGACACAACCTCCGGCGATGTAGGATAATGATAACAGTAAGGAAAAGTAGGTGTGTGTATGTTGCGGGGCAAGCAGGTGGAGAGGGTGGAAGCAGGTTCGATTGCCGCAGAACTAAAGATTGGCCCTGGCGACGAAATCATTGCCATAGACGACATGGAGCCGCTGGATATACTGGACTGGCGTTTGGCGGAATCTGGCGAGGAGCTAATGCTGACTGTTAGGCATACTGACGGTGAACTTGCAGTTTATGAGATAGAAAAAGATTATGATGAGCCACTGGGGATTGTTTTTTCCTTGCCGACGTTGGATTGCCTCCGCTCTTGCCAAAACCGGTGCATTTTTTGTTTTATAGACCAAATGCCGGAGGCGATGCGCGAAACACTTTATATTAAAGATGATGATTATCGACTGTCTTTTTTGTCTGGCAGCTATATCACGCTTACAAATCTACAAGAAGAAGATATTCAGCGGATTGCGGCTTTAAACTTGGCTCCCCTATATGTTTCTGTCCATACCACAAACCCTTGCTTGCGCAAAAAAATCATGAACCATTCTGAAGCAGGAGAGATTCTGCCGCTGCTGACGCGCTTAGCACAAGCCGGTATTACTTTTCAGACGCAGGTGGTGCTTTGCCCGGGATTAAATGACGGGCAGGAATTAGAGAGAACTATTGAAGATCTTTACTCGCTCTATCCAGCAGTAAAGAGCTTGGCAGTAGTTCCTGTAGGGCTTACCGGCCACCGGAATGGTTTGTATCCCTTAGTTCCCGTCAACCGGACTCAAGCAGATTTTGTCTTGGCGCAGATAAGTCATTGGCAGCAAAAGTGCCTGGCTGAACAAGGAACGCGCTTCGTTTTTGCTGCTGATGAACTCTTTGTCACAGCAGGTAAAGATATCCCGGCTGCTGCCTATTACGAAGACTATCTTCAGTTGGAAAACGGTGTGGGGCTAGTGCGGCTGCTTTTGAACGATTGGCATACTTGGCTTAATAGACAGCCCATCACGGCAGGCAAACAGATTTCTGCCACGGTTATAACCGGTGAATCTGCAGCAAAGTATCTGCAACCGATGATTGAATCTCTCAACAATATTGATGGGGTGGAATTAACACTAGTATCGGTGGAAAACCATTTTTTTGGCGGACATGTTACTGTAACAGGTTTGTTGACCTACCAAGATATAATAAAAAAGTTAAGCAGGGAGAAGGTAAAGGAGCGGCTTTATCTCCCGGCAGTGATCTTAAAAGAGGGCAGAGAGCACTTTTTGGACGGATATACAATAAATGATCTCGCTTCGGCGCTTGAGACTGAAATCCGGGTTGTTGAAAACCTGAGCCAGTTTCTTGCCGATCTGTTTGAGACTGAAATGAGGTAATCAGATGCCTTTACCTGTAGTAGCGATTGTGGGGCGCCCAAATGTAGGCAAATCAACTATGTTTAACAGGTTGATTCAGAAAAGAGTGGCAATTGAAGAAAGCACTCCCGGTGTAACGCGTGACCGGATTTATGGCCGTGTGGAATGGACAGGCAGCGAATTCTGGCTGATAGACACCGGAGGACTGACTTTTGAAGAAGACAAGATCTCACAGGAAATTTACCGTCAGGTAAAACTGGCCTTGGATGAGGCTAATCTTATTGTTTTCCTAGTAGATGTGCGGAGCGGCCCGGTCTTTTTAGATTTTGAAATTGCCGCCATGTTGCGAAAAAATGAAAAACCTGTTATTCTGGTTGCCAATAAGGCGGAGTTGCCGGATCCAGCCGCCAGCCTAGCTGAATTTTATGCGCTCGGCTTAGGTGAACCCTATCCCACATCTGCCTCGCACGGCTTGGGAACCGGAGACCTTTTGGATGAAATTAAAAAGTTTTTGCCTGCGGGTGAAATGCCGGAAGGAAATGAAGATTTGCTCAGGGTGGCTATCATTGGCCGGCCTAATGTGGGAAAATCATCTCTTGTCAATAAAATTGCCGGTACGGAACGTGTTATTGTTACCGATATCCCCGGTACCACGAGAGACTCCATTGATTTGTTGATTGAACAGAATGAACGTCGCTATCTTTTTGTTGACACCGCCGGCATCCGGCGGAAAAACAGAGTGGAAGAAGCGGTTGAATACTACTCTGTGCTGCGTTCAATCCGTGCTGCGGAAAGCGCCGATGTCGTACTCATGCTGCTCGATGCTGCCGAGGAAATATCTGAACAGGATAAACGGATTGCGGGGATTGCTCACGAAGCGGGACGGGCCATGATTCTCGTAGTTAACAAGTGGGATAAAGTAGAAAAAGACGAAAAAACAATGGATGTTTTCCGGGAGAAAATCAGAAAAGAGCTGGCTTACTTAACTTATGCTCCCATTCTTTTTATTTCCGCTTTGACAGGTCAGCGGGTTCAGCGACTTTATGAATTGATTGACTATGTGGCAGAACAGCATGCTATGCGCGTAAAAACCTCCCGCCTGAACGAGCTGCTGGCAGACGCTACGGCTGTCGTACCGCCGCCCACAAAAAAAGGAAAACAATTAAAAATATACTACCTGACACAGATAAGAGTGAAGCCGCCTACTTTTGCCGTTATCGTAAACGACCCGGAACTTGCTCATTTTTCTTATCTGCGCTTTTTAGAAAATAAGCTTAGAGAGACATATGGATTTGAAGGGACACCCATTAGGATTGTGGTGAGGAAGAAAAGCAAGAAGGAGGATGGCTGATGAATATAATCGTGGCGCTTTTTGCTTCCTATTTAATCGGCTCTCTTTCATTTGGCTATATGGCAGGCAAGCTTCTTCGCGGCATTGATATCCGTCAGTATGGCAGCGGAAATACCGGCAGCACTAACATACAGCGCACGCTTGGTACCGTACCTGCTATTATTGTTTTGCTCTTGGATGTTGGCAAAGGTCTGGCTGCTGTACTCCTGGCAAGAGCGCTGACTGACGCTCCCGGCGTGGAAATGCTGGCCGGAGTGCTGTCAGTGTTGGGACACAATTGGCCTTTGTTTCACCGCTTTAAGGGAGGACGTGGTGTTGCCACAAGCATTGGCGTCCTCATTGGCTTGGCTTGGCAGGTGCTTTTAATTGCGCTAACGATCGGCATAATCATCATAGCTGTAACACGCTATGTATCGTTGGGATCGATCATTGGAATCCTTTTAGTCCCCATGCTAATGATTGGTTTTAGTTTGCCGTTACCGCATATTCTCTTTGGCATAGTGCTGGCCATTTTTGTAGTCTTGCGGCATCGTCAGAACATCTCGCGTCTGTTGGCTGGGACGGAAAACAAGCTGGGGGGCAAAGCAGATTCAGTTAAGAGAGAAGAAAAGGTGAATGGGCGATGAGAAAGGTTGCCGTTATCGGAGCAGGGAGTTGGGGCACGGCCCTGACACTACCCTTGGCAGAAAACTGCCCTCAAGTTGATTTGTGGGTACGACGGCTTGAATTGTGCCGCCTTATCCAGGATGTTGGCATAAACCAGGATTATCTCCCGGGAGTGAAGCTGCCCGCAAACGTTACGGTTACCTCTGATTTGGAAGCTGCCATAAATGGCAAAGATGCGCTCGTGCTAGTTGCACCTTCTCACACCGTGCGAACCATGGCTCGGCAAATTGCGCCGTTTCTTAAAAAAGATACTATTATCATTAATTGCGCCAAAGGTTTGGAAGAAGATACTCTTCAACGGATTTCAGAAATATTGCAGGAAGAATTGCCTCACTGTCGGCCGGCTGTGTTATCCGGGCCAAATCATGCAGAAGAAGTTGGACGACTAATTCCCTCGGCTACGGTTGTATCTGCTCACACCCGTAAAGTGGCGGAAATAGTCCAAGATTTGTTTATGACATCATTTTTCCGTGTTTATACAAATCCTGATTTTCTCGGTGTGGAAATAAGCGGTGCTTTAAAAAATGTGATTGCCCTGGGAGCAGGGATTTCCGATGGTCTTGGCTTTGGTGACAATACTAAGGCTGCCCTAATGACTAGGGGGCTGACCGAAATTGCCAGGTTGGGTCTGAAAATGGGAGCAAATCCTTTGACATTTGCCGGGCTTGCAGGGATAGGTGATCTGGTGGTGACCTGTACTTCAAAGCATAGCCGTAACCGTAAGCTTGGCATAGAATTGGGTATGGGGCATAAGCTCCAAGAAATCCTTGCAGAAATGCACATGGTCGCTGAAGGGGTTCGCACCACCCGGGCTGCCTGGCAGCTTGCCGAACTGCATGGTGTGGAAATGCCGATTACACAGCAAGTTTATGAAGTCCTTTTTAAGCTCAAGAATCCCCGCCAAGCTGTAGAAGATTTAATGAAACGCGGTCGCAGGCATGAAATGGAAGAAATTGTTCCGGAAAAATGCCAGGAATGGTAAAACATCCCGCTAGATCATTAAGTATAGTTAAGCACTCTGTGTAAGAGTGTTTTTTTATTGGGTAAGAACTTGTCTTACTTTTTTTATAGCTTACCGTTTTTTTCCTGCACAAAAGTAATAATCGCCGGACTGCCTCATATAAATATTAATGCTAATACTTGTAACATAAATTTTGATATTGCGATACGCTTTGGAAAATATAAAAAGTTTAACAGGGGAGGGATACTTTTTTGTAGCATCTACCCAGAAAATTCCCTCTCCCCTTGGGAGAGGGAAGGGTGAGGGATATTTTCTATCCCTCTGAAGGTGCCCCAGTTTTTTAGGGGGCATGTACGTCTTTCAATATATATGAGTAAAAAGGAGGGAAACTGTTTTGGTGAAGTTTGATCTGATTCAGCACATCATTGAAAGAACTGGCGGGGATATATATCTAGGTGTTGTAGGTCCTGTCCGCACTGGCAAATCCACTTTCATCAAGAAATTCATGGAGCTAGTGGTTATCCCAAATATCCTTGACCCAAGTGACCAGGAGCGCGCACGCGACGAATTGCCGCAAAGCAGCACCGGTAAAACAATCATGACTACAGAACCGAAATTCATACCGGATGAAGCTATTGAAATTAAAGTCAGAGGTAGTATTGCTATGCGTGTGCGGCTTGTCGACTGCGTTGGTTATACAGTCCAAGGAGCTGTCGGCTATGAAGATGAAGGAGCCCCGCGGATGGTAACCACACCCTGGTTTGACTATGACATTCCCTTTGAAGAAGCGGCCGAAGTAGGGACAAGAAAGGTTATTACAGACCACTCTACCATAGGTATAGTTATTACCACCGACGGCTCTATTTCCGATATTCCCCGCCCGGATTATCTTCAGGCAGAACAGCGGGTGATTGAGGAATTAAAGGAGTTGGGTAAGCCCTTCGTGATTCTCTTAAACTCGGCACGCCCATATTCGCAGGAAGCGTTGGCATTGAAAGAAGAACTGACTGACGCATACAATGTGCCTGTGATTCCTTTTAATGCTCTGCAGTTAATGGAAGAAGATGTGAATCTTGTTTTCCAAGAGGTGCTCTACGAATTCCCGGTGCGGGAAGTGAACATAAACCTGCCCAGTTGGGTGGAAGTGATGGAGGCAGACCACTGGCTGAGGACAAAGTATAATGAAATAATTCGCGAGAGCGCTACTGGCGTGACCCGGCTGCGCGACGTGGACAGCATGGTGGAAAACCTAAGCAGCAAAGATATCGTAGGAAACATCATCCTCAAGGAAATGGAACTGGGTACAGGAAAAGCCGTCATAGAAATCCAAGCACCGGAAGAACTTTATGAGCAGGTTCTTTCAGAAATTTGCGGTATTCAGATCGAAGACCAGGCAGACCTGATTAAAATTCTCAAAGAAAGCGTTGCTGCCAAGCGGGAGTACGACAAGATTGTTAGCGCCTTGGAGGACGTTCGTGAGAGTGGTTATGGAATCGTCCCGCCACAGCTTGAAGAAATGACATTAGAAGAGCCGGAAATCATTCGCCAAGGAGGACGCTTCGGGGTACGTCTGAAAGCAAGCGCTCCCTCGCTGCACATTATCCGCGTTGATGTAAGGTCAGAATTTGCCCCTACCGTTGGCACTGAAAAGCAAAGCGAAGAACTGGTCAATTACATCATGGGTGAATTCGAGGAAAATCCGGAAAAAATCTGGAAATCTGATATCTTTGGCAAATCGCTGCATGCCTTGGTCAAGGAAGGTATCGGCGCAAAACTTGGCAACATGCCACCAAATGCACAGGATAAATTGCGGGAAACTTTGGAGAAAATTATCAATGAAGGAAGTGGCGGGCTGATTGCCATTATTCTCTGAAGGTGATGAGCGGTTACCACGTCACTGATTGCCTCTTGAGATGCAAAAATGAGTTAACAGTTTTGAAAAGGGTGTGAAATCGCATTTGGTTTCGCGTCCTTTTTTATAGCATAGGAAATTATATCCTATGCGTGGGAGTTGTAAGAGGTGTGCCCCCTTACTCTGGCGGGGTGCTCAGGGCCCGCAGAGCCGCCGCAGGGCTGGCATCCCTTTCGGGCGGGTTTGAAACCCGCCCCTACCCGATAAGGCACTCAGGGTCCG
>JAGXTL010000048.1 GCA_018333635.1 Dethiobacter sp. | reverse complement strand
TTCTGTCGATGGTACGCCAAGAAAACAAAAAGACGCCACACAAGTGTGTGGCATCAAGTTAATAAGATGTTGAAACAGCAGAAATTACTGAAGCTTGCTTAACTGAATGCTCATAAATGACGAACATCGGAAAGCCGTATGAGGGAAAACCTCACGTACGGTTTGATGAGGAGGGGCTGAAATAGTATTTTTATTTCAGTCTTTCACTCTACTAGGCTAATGCGGCGGACAGTAGTTTTTGTGCCTCGCATGCCATAAATCCGTATCGCCCTCTTGAATCGTGTAAAGCAGGAATGGTATAATATTGTCATAATAATATCAAAGGATGTGGGTCAAATGAAATCATATGAACCGTTCGCTATGGACATAAAGCCATCCAGCACGATACGCCATGACTATAACACATTTTCCAAGCTCTGCCATGAAACACAAGCCCCGATAATTGTCACGAAGAACGGTGAGGCTGATCTCGTAGTGATGAGTTATGAGGCTTTTCAAAAAATGCTTGCCAGGCAGCGGCTAGGGATGATGCTATCGGATGTTGACCGGGAAATATCCGAAGGTAAGCAGCTGAGAGATTTTGAAGAAACCTTTGCTACGCTAAAGAAGAGAATTGAAGATGCGTAATAACATCCTACTTTCTGAAGCTGCCTACTATGACCTGGACAGCATCTTCTCTTATGTCTCGCAGGATAATAAAAAAGCGGCAGAAATGCTGCGTGCACGTCTTTACAACGCTATTTCGCAGCTTGCTGATTTCCCGGAGAAAGGCGCGGTTTTGCCTGAAGAAGACGCCCCCGGCGCCGAGCGCGGCTACAGGCGAATTGTGCAAAATCCCTATATCATATTTTACCGGGTGTTGGAAGATAAAATAGTTATTGCCCGTGTGCTCCATGGGCGTCAAAACTGGTTGCAGTCCTTGTTTGGGATTTCTGAACACGAGTAGGCACCAGCAGGATATCATTCGGCACCTATTATGAGTTTCACGAGGATTATCTGCCATGCAAAAGCGCCCTTTTCGGGAGAAGATAAGATGCGATAATATCAAGTCGCTAAAGCTGACAAACAACTTTTATTTCTCAATGGCTTTATCCAGAAACAGGATAGAAATAAAACAGATTGGCAAAGGCTTTATTTTGGAAACGACCTATATTTCACCGGAAAACCGAAAGGAATATTTAGCAGAGTTAAAAAGCCGGTGTAAGAATCTCGAAGGTTAAAACAATGAGACCTCTGGCAGTACATATGCGCAGACGTCTTATTTTTGTTAAACCTACCCAAGTGGCTAGTTGTCAGGCAGCCAGGAATTTGCGATAGTTAAAATTGGGGCTGTGTGTTCCTACCAGCCACATAATACTTATTCCTCATCCGGTTTTTCGGAGCAGTAAATAATTACGAGTCTTGGCTTTTAGTGTCTTGCCTGCCCGGAATGTGGGGTAGTGTCTGGCAGGGATTTGGACAGGTTCGCCGGTCTTGGGGGTTCTGGCCTGATGTGCTGCAACGTGTCTGATGTTGAAGGTGCAGAAAGCCAGCTAGCCGTACAGGCTCACCGCCGGTAAAGCGTCTGATGATGTCAGTGAAGGTGGTTAGGAAGATTTTTGGTGTGGATGTTGATTTGTTCGGCTATGTTGGGGGAAGAAGGTGGACGAGTGGGACAAATCACCTGTCCCCTTGTCCCACGCTTTTACCTTCGAACGGTTCCGTCATTTTTTACCCTTTATCGACTTTGATCTAGCGCCGCAAGGCCGTTTTAGGAGAGTTTTAGCCATCTCACATTTGCTGCTGATTCCTATTGCAGGCTTCTTCTTTATTGTTCCCTTTACCGCTTCACTTGTCTTGAAGCTCCTTCACCGCCAACCGGCTACCTGGGTCAAGACGCCGCGCACCAAAGAAGCCCCCTCCAGGTAAAAGAGAGTGTCTTTTAAGCCACGGGGACAAGCCACGGGGACGGTTCCCG
>JAGXTL010000080.1 GCA_018333635.1 Dethiobacter sp. | reverse complement strand
GCTGCCGTCTTCGAATATGTACAAATATTTTATAACCGAAATCGGCTGCATGAATCTAACGGTTACCTTACGCCGGATGAATACTATCATACTGGCAGTCAAAAGGCGGCGTAGCCGGGAAGAAGTCGCCTCACCTCACCCACACCCTATTTTGTTACCCGTCATCAAAGCATGGCGGGCTGTCCCCCGGCGAGGGCGGATATGGACAGAGCCCATAAAAAATCTGGCAAATAGCTAAGCTTTGAAATAACAAGCAATACTGTGAGAGACAAAGCTATCTTGTGTTTAAGCTGTCCACAGAGCGGGGAACGGTGCAGTGTTCTGGTCCATCCTTCTCTTTCGGGACAGGACATGGATGATGTCTGCCGGGTGGTGGATAAAGTGATGGCGGTTGCAACCCGGGGTGGTTAAAGGGGGTAAAAATGCTTGAGGTGGTCACAGCGTCGTGTTTACATATTGGTTTTGTTGGATGTATTCCTGGTTAACCTGGCCTTAGGGTTAGCCATGTGGCTAAGGTTCGAGGGAGCAGTGCCGCCAAAGGTTATAGATGGTGCGCTGCGCTTGGCTATTCCATTTACGGTGGTGCGAATTTCCTGCTTTTATGCTTTCGGTCTTTATAATCGTCTTTGGCAATATGCAAGTACGGGTGAGATCCTGTCAATAGTTCGTGCTGTGACGTTGGGGAGCCTGCTAAACGTCTCTCTTGCCTACTTTTTAATGGAGAGAGACGGTTTTCCATTGCCGCGGTCGGTCTTTGTTTTTGCATGGTTGTTAGAGGTTTTTTTTGTTGGCGGGATTCGGTTTTGTTGGCGGTTGTACCGTGATTATGTACTTAAGACAACAGTTTTGCTTGAAGGTAAGCCGGTATTAATAGTGGGCGCCGGGGATGCTGGTGTGGCTGTGGCAAGGGAAATGAAAAACCACTTTGGACAGCACCGACAGCCGGTGGGATTTGTTGATGACGACCCGCAGAAACAAGGAATGCAGCTAATGGGGCTGAGAGTGTTGGGGGGGAGGGATGATATCCCGCGCTTGGTTTATGACTGCGCGGTGGAAGAGATTATCATCGCTATGCCTTCGGTGTCGGGGCGTGTGGTACGCGAACTCGTGGAGATATGTCAGTCTACCGGGGTGCGGCTGAAGACCTTGCCGGGTATGTATGAGCTGATTGACGGTAAGGTGACTCTGAACCAAATCCGTGATGTCCATGTGGAGGACATCCTGGGCAGGGATCCGGTTCAGGTGGATCTGGAATCTATAGCCGGTTATCTGGCAGGCAAGGTCGTTCTCATCACTGGGGCTGGGGGTTCAATCGGGTCTGAGTTGTGTCGGCAGGTGGCGCGGTTTGCGCCCGTAAAGCTTATTTTGTTGGAATATTCGGAGAATAATGTTTATGATATCCACCAGGAACTAGAGGATATTAACGACAAACTGGACATGGTTCCAGTAGTGGCGGACATTAAAGATGCTACTGCTATTGATGAAGTTTTCCGTAAGTATCGGCCGCAGGTGATTTTCCACGCCGCAGCCCACAAACATGTGCCGTTGATGGAGACTAACCCTGCGGAGGCTTTGAATAACAACATCCTAGGTTCTTGGTGTGTTGCCCGTATAGCTCATAAATATCGAGCGGAGGCCTTTATTCTTATTTCTACTGATAAAGCCGTGAATCCAACTAGTATTATGGGGGCAAGTAAGCGGGTGGCAGAAATGGTGGTGCAGGAAATATCGTGTACCAGCCAGACCCGCTTTGCGGCGGTGCGTTTTGGTAATGTTATTGACAGCAAGGGCAGTGTGGTGCCTCTTTTCAGGAAACAAATTGCTCGAGGCGGACCGGTAACTGTTACCCATGCGGAAATGATCCGCTATTTTATGACTATCCCCGAGGCCGCTCAACTGGTTATCCAGGCGGGGGCTATGGCCTGTGGAGGTGAAGTTTTTACTCTTGATATGGGCGAACCGGTAAAGATTGTGGATTTGGCCAGGAGCATGATCCGGTTGTCCGGCTTTGAGCCGGATGAGGATATTAAAATAGTATATTCCGGTATTCGTTCCGGAGAGAAGCTATATGAAGAGCTTTTTACTGCTGAAGAAGAAGTCAGTGCTACTCGGCATCAGCGTATCTATGTAGGCAAACTAAAAGGAGTAGATACCGCTGCTTTAGAGGCTCTTTTAATTAAACTGAGACAGCCTGGCTGGTATGCGGACAAGGAAGAGGTGATTGCTTCTTTGCGCTCTCTTATTCCTGCTTTCCGGGTGGACAAGCAGGAGTTGTGGGGAGTTAGTGAGACTGTTCGAGATGCTGTTAAAAGTGCTCTTCAGGAAAAGCCTACTCGGGAAGCCCGGGGCTTGCTTGTCAGTGATGAAAAGCCTCAGTTGGCTCAATCAGGCTAGACGAACTAAAAATATTTATAAACGGATTCAAAAGGCACCCCTGCCAACTCCAAAGCAGGGGTGCCTTTTGACAAAATGTTATTACCTTTCAGCTATCAGACGATACAGCATGGTTGCCGCTTCTGCCCTGGTAGTCGCACTTCCCGGTCGGAACGTCCGATCATGGAAGCCACGAACCAAGCCGGCTCTGCTGGCCGTACTGATTCCATCCGCTGCCCAGGGCGGGAGCACTTGCACATCTGCAAAGTCAGTGCCCACATTCCTATTAACAGGCACTAAGCCTTTGCGGATCACACGTTGCAGAATTACAGCCATCTCCGCCCTGGTAATCAGGCGGGAGCCTGCAAACGTCCCATCAGCGTAACCGGCAACTAAGCCTGCTTCCGCAGCCGCACCAATTGCGCCTTGCGCCCAATCAGTTGCATCAGTAAATCTGGTTGCTGCTTTTGGCTTCGCCTCAAGACCCAGAGCACGCGTCAGCATGCTAACAAACTCTGCCCTGGTAACATTGGCGTTTGGATTAAAACTACCATCAGGGAAACCGCTGAGAATGCCCATACCGGTGAGAGTTTTGATAGAACCCCTACCCCAGTGGTCAGCAATATCAGTCAACGGCGGCAAAGGCTTCGTGGCAAACACCGCAAATTTCGAGAACCTGTCTACAGTAACTGAAATTGTGCCGCCTACGACTTGTCCTCCAAGGAATATCCAGCGTCCGGTCCGCTCATTGTAAACGAACACGCCCGGCACCTGTCCTGTAGCAACCTTGGCAGCATCGAAGTTCAGTGTTAACTGCACGGGCGCCGTGAACTCGCCGCCGGTCATGGTCAGCACCAGAACTTCACTAGCAGCGGTGAGGCCAACTCCAGTCGCTGCGGCAATTAACGGCACTGCTGTCTCTTCAGTCATAATCTGTGCGGTAATAATGGGCGCCGTTCCAGTAATGGCGCCCGCTGTCACGGTAACAGCTACTATGCCTTCAAGCTTTACTTCCGAAGCCTGCCCGGCAAGGATGGACTGCTCAACTACATTTGGAGGCGCTGGAGTAGGTGTAGGAGTTGGAGTAGGTGTAGGAGTTGGAGTAGGAGTTGGAGTAGGTGTAGGAGTTGGAGTAGGTGCAGTTCCACAAACTTGTCTTGGTGCAAGCCTGTGTCCGACAGTCCCATCACCAAGCTGTCCAGCCCAATTTTCTCCCCATGCCCAGAATGTTCCATCTCTTCTTACGGCAAGCGAATAATCATCTCCCGCTGCTATAGAGGCCACATCTGTTATGTCTTGGACCTGAACTGGAGCAAGCTTGCCTGTGCGCGTTCCGTCGCCAAGCTGTCCCTCCCAATTTGATCCCCATCCCCATAGGGTTCCATCTCTTCTTAAAGCAAGAGAATGGCCCCATCCTGCGGCAACGGAGACCACATCTGTTATACCCTGAACTTGAATTGGCGCAAACCTAGCATAACGCGTCCCGTCGCCAAGCTGTCCATCTTTATTCAATCCCCATGCCCATAGGGTTCCTCGAAAGAATGGCTCCATCCTGCGGTAACGTAGACCACATCTGTTAACCCCTGGATCTGAACTGGTGCAAGCCTACCTGTATTCGTCCCGTCGCCAAGTCGTCCATTCCAATTCGATCCCCATGTCCATAGGGTTCCATCTCTTCTTACAGCAAGAGAATGACTTTGACCTGCTGCTATGGAGGCCACATCTGTTATGCCTTGAACTCGAACTGGCGCAAACCTAGAATAATACGTCGCGTCGCCAAGTTGTCCCCACAGATTGTGTCCCCATGCCCAAAAGCAATAGCTAAGATCATTTTGGTAATTTTCGCTTTCGGCGCAAGGCAATGATAAGGATGATGTCAAGGCTATAATTGCAGAGTGCTGAGCCTCTGCGCTTTGATATAAAAATTCTTGAAGACAGCTGAGCAAACATTTTTTTGCCTTTAAAATGAAAAATAATGGACGAATTTTTCATCTAGTTTTATTTAGTTTCATCGTATTTGTTGTCAAAATTGTTGTCAACTTTCAATAATTACTTATCAATTTCTATAATTTAGACAACAGCGTTACATTTTTGTGAAAACTCTGAAATTCTAGGCAGGACATTCTCCATTTTTTGCAGAATATGTTATAATCTGGGTTAATTCACCTATTTTCCTGTAACTTTTCACCCAGACGACTTTTATTCAAGTAATCAAGTAAATTTTAACTGTGGAGGTGAAGTACTCTTAGCAATGAAGTTTTATGTAGAGCAACACGAAAGTTCAAACCGAAAATGAGGAGGATGACAAAATTGCCTGTTCTTAATTATTGGAATAAGCGTAACACAAAAAATCAGTTTCTTCCCTGCTTATTGTTTTGATGTTGTTTAGCATGTTGCCGGCAGGGGTAATTGCGTCTGACACATATCCCCCTACAGTGACAAGCTCAGTTCCGGCAAATGCCGCCACTGGGGTGGCAATCGGTGCTGACATCATAGTCACCTTCAGTGAAGATGTTTCCGAGGCGGTTTACTTTAACCAGATAACTATCACAAATGGCGGCACAGTGGTGGAGTACACTTACTCTCTTGCCGGCAACACGCTTACCTTAAATCCGATTGCAGACTTGATACACAGCACGCTTTATACCGTCACGTTACCAGCCGAAGCTGTTCAGGATGCGGCAAGCAACCTGTCAGCCCTTCACAGCTTTAGCTTTACTACCGCAGCGGCTCCGGATGTTATTTCGCCTACAGTGACAAGCTCAGTTCCGGCAAATGCCGCCACTGGGGTGGCAATCGGTGCTGACATCATAGTCACCTTCAGTGAAGATGTTTTCGAGGCGGTTTACTTTAACCAGATAACTATCACAAATGGCGGCACAGTTGTGGAGTACACTTACTCTCTTGCCGGACTACCCGCTGCTTGGCCTTGGCGGACAGGGATGGCAGTCGCGCAATTTTCAGTATCAGTCCTCTGCTTATTTGAGCAAGAAAGTCCACAATCATTTTCTGCAGACGTGGGTAGACGCGGGAATCGGCGCAGTTTTATTTTTCCTGGGGATGATTGTTTCATTTGCTTTGTTATGTGTAAGGCTTATTCGCTTCTCCGCTGACAATGAGCAGAAAATGTTGGCAACAGCGCTTTTGCTCGCTTTTCTCTCGGTGGTGACGCACAGTTTGTATGACTTTAACTTGTCTCTAGGTGCTATCGGCATTTATGTGGCTGCGGTAATGGGATTAGGCGCATCGCTTTCGTTTGTAAAAAAAGGCGGCAGCTTACTGGCGCCTGGCTTGAATGTGGTTGCAGTTATGTTAATGTTAATTCTTTCAACAGTTCTGTTACTGGGGCATACTGAACATCAGACAGGCAGGCGAATGCTGCTGGAACAACGGGTCGGTGAAGCGCTTGTTCACCTAGAACGGGCTGTGCGGCTAGATCCGCTAAACGCTGAATTCAGGCTTGAGTTGGCGAGTGTCTATGAGGGGGTCGGGAGAGTACGTTCAGATAATGATATGCTCCAAAAAGCAAAAGTTGAATTTGAACGGGTACTTTTTTTGGATCGTTATCACCCACGTTCCAGCCACCTGTACGGTACTTTTTTAATAAATAACGGACAATTTGACGAGGGGTTGAATTATCTGATGCAATCATTGCAGCTTAACCCGCGCTTTGGCAGGGCATATGCTCTGTATGCAAGACACTGCCTTGACAAAGCGTTAGAGCTATATTTTGCCGGGGAAAAAGAGAGAGCTGCAATCTACTTAGAGAAGATTAAGCCGCTTGAGGCGAAACTGCAAGAGTATGCGCCGGGAAACCTTGCTCTGGCTCTCTCGCTTGGGCAAACCCATTTTATGCTTGGTCGAGATAATCAGGCTGAAGAATATCTGCAAGCAGCACTTGCTTTTGACAGAGATCGTGCCAGTGCCGCCATGACATTGGCAGCACTATATAAGCATCTTGGGAAAGGTGATAAGTCTCAGGAGTATTTCAACAGGGCAATGGGCTGGGAGCAGGACAGCGTAAGGGTGTATCAGGCATTTATGCGTGTCAGGACACCGCCAAAAAATGGGGGAGGGGTTTAGAAATTAGAAATATGGCAGTAGAGTGTTAAGCAGCGAAGTGTTAAGTGACCAGAAAACTGCGCTTAGGTATAAAAATTTTTGAAGAGAGCAGAGCAAATAAAGAAGCCCAGCGAAATCGCAAGGGCCCAACGAGAAGCTTAGTTAATTGTGTTCAATTGGGGCAAACTGTTGCCAAAACTGTTGTCAAAACCGTTTTTTGACCAAATTTTGGCGGTTCCAAAACCCCGGAACCCTTGATTTTATTGGTCGGAGCGACAGGATTTGAACCTGCGACCTCTTGACCCCCAGTCAAGCGCGCTACCAAGCTGCGCCACGCCCCGACACTTGTAGATTATATTATAATTTTTGCGATATTGCAAGTGCTAACGGATTTTTGTATGTGAACGAACTGTGATATTTGGGCGGTTGTCTGAAGAAGTGAAAGCGGGTGGAGCCATAGGCCCACCCGCTTTTGGGGGAGTAAGGGTTGATTAACGGTAGCCGGCTCTATCCAGCAGTCTGACGGCAGCTTCCTGGAGGCGGCCGTATTCAGCCATGTTCAGAGGGTCGCGTCTAAAGTTGCCGAAGTTGGCTATAATCGGGTGGGAAGCGACGTTGGGATTGGCTGGATATTCGTGGTTAGAGTCGGCGAAAAGTTTCTGTCCTTCCGGACCACTGAGCCATTCTAACAGTCTGATTGCGTTTTCCCGGTTTGGAGCATGTGCGGTAACACCGGCTCCGCTGACATTTACGTGGGCACCGCGGTTATTCTGGTTAGCCCAGAAAACTCTTACAGGGAAAGCGGGGTTAGCTTCCAGCAGACGTCCGAGGTAATAATGGTTGGTGATTGCGACATCACCTCTACCTGCGGCGAGCGTCTCTAAAATCCTTGTGTCGCTGTCAATCAGCGTGGGTTGGTTTGCCACCCAGCCTCTGACAATCTCTTCGGCACGAGCTTCGCCGTGGGCCGCAATCATGCTGGCCACCAGCGATTGGGTATAGGAATGGGTTGCCGGTCTCATCACTAAACGGCCACGCCATTTTGGATCGGCCAGATCTTCATAGGTTGAAAGCTCTTCGGGACGAACCCGATCCGGATGATAGAGAATTGTGCGGACACGCTGCGTTAAGCCGAACCAACGGTTATTTGGGTCACGCAGGTTGGAGGGGATGTTTCTGTTTAAAGCAGCACTGTTTACCGGATCAAGTAAGCCATCTCTTGCTGCCAGCCAGAGGTTGCCGGCATCCACAGCTAAGTAAACATCTGCTGGGGTGTGGCGCCCTTCAGCTCTAATCCTCTCACGCAGGACGGCATCTGCTCCGGTCGTAAATCTTACCTGAATACCGGTTGCTCTGGTGAAGGCGGTAAAGACCGGTTCTACACCGTAGTGGCGTGAGGTATAAAGGTTGACTACTCCACCCGCTCTTGGTTCGGCAGGAGGTTCTTCAGCCGGTCTGACAGTGACGCTTCTTGTAGCGCTATCCCAGTGTACGAGGTAGCCTAATCCTGTACTGAGGAAGCGCAGTGGTACTAAAACGTGACCAGCAACTTGTACAGGTGCGGCATCTAAGGCTACGGTACGGCCCCTGTTTGTGGCGGCAGTTTGACCAACTACCAGCCTCAGAGCCGTCTCGCCTTTAGTGACTGTCACGCTTCGCTCCTGGCTGTTCCAGTTAACTTGGGCGCCAAGTCGTTCCGTCACTGCCCGGAAGGGTACCATGACGCGTCCATTGATAATTTGCGGCGTTGCTTCCATTGTCAGAGCAGTGCCGTCAACTACCACTCGGATTGGTCTGGCAGCGGCGGCGGCTTGGGCAACGGAATGGATGATGGCCACTAAGATTAAGGTGGTCACCAAAAGTAGGCCGAGCCGTCTGAAACTGTTGTTTAGCGGTTTTTTCATTTTTTTTCCTCCTTGTGTAGTGTGTTTTTGCGATTTTTTCGGTGTGCTGATAATAACGTGTACTTGCCGGTAGCCGAGCACTCTCGTATGAGATTCCATATCAATAGATAACTGTTATCATATGAGAGTGATTATAAGTATATCTGGCGCTCATGGCTTTGCCAAACTCCAAATATCGCTATTTGTGGAAAATATGCTCTTCTTCCTCAGTTTTTAAGCTTTATTATGCTCATTCCGTTATTTTCTGATAATCAGTCTCATTGTTTTCTAAATTGAGTCAAGGAATCATAAACCGGCAGAGTGCTGTTTCAGTAATCTTGACTTAGCCCGGCAATATCGACTATATTAAAGGGAATACGAAACTTTAGTATGTTGGGGGTGAAGAAAAATGCCTATCAAAATACCAAATAATCTGCCTGCGGCGGAGACGTTGACAAGCGAAAACATTTTTGTCATGTCGGAGCATAGAGCAATGCAGCAAGATATCAGGCCGTTAAAGATTGCTATTCTTAATCTCATGCCCACAAAAATTCAGACGGAAACGCAGTTGTTAAGACTACTGGGTAATACTCCGATTCAAGTTGAAGCTATCTTTTTGCATCCCAAAACCCATAGTGTAAAGAATACCCCTGAGGAACATTTGGTAAATTTCTATCAGACCTTTGACGAGGTAAAAAGCCAAAAGTTTGATGGGTTAATTATCACGGGAGCGCCTGTGGAGGAAATGGAGTTCGAAGAGGCAAATTACTGGGAAGAGCTTGTAGAGATTATGCAGTGGAGTCTTAGCAATGTCTACTCAACATTTCATATCTGTTGGGGTGCTCAAGCCGGCCTTTACTATCACTATGGAATAAAAAAATATCCTTTGAAGGAGAAGCTTTTCGGCATTTTCCCCCATAAGATTTCCAAAGCAAACACCATGTTGTTACGTGGATTTGACGATCTGTTTTATGTGCCTCATTCCAGGCATACTGAAATAAGGAAAGAAGATATAGCAAGAGTTAAAGCGCTTGACGTCCTTTCGGAGTCTGATGAAGCAGGTATTTATATCATGAAAACAAATAAAGGACGGCAGATTTTTGTCACCGGTCACCCCGAGTATGACCCTTTATCATTAAAAATGGAGTATGACAGAGATATTGCCAGGGGTCACGCTATCAGTGTGCCTAAAAATTACTTTCCAGGCGACAATCCAGAAAATTATCCCTTGGTTACCTGGAGAGGACATGCAAACTTGCTTTATTCAAATTGGTTAAATTATTTTGTTTATCAGGAAACGCCATATAACTTAGAAGAACTTAAATAATTGCCTGTTAAAATTTTGAGAGAAGAATCTTACGCTTCTTTCTTCGATAAACCCAAAAAAGCGCCTGCTATTACTCAGCTGCGAATGCATAGAGAAATAGCAGGCGCTATAGGTTTTTGAGAACGATTTTCTGGCAAGAGACAACTGAGCAAAAGTTAATGCTACACGCGGAATTTTGTTGCAGCACTTTGTAGACTGTTAGCCAATTCGCTCAATTGCTGACCGGCAAGCGTGCTTTCCTGTGAAGAGGCTGATACCTCTTGTGTAATTGCGCTAAGATTTTGCATAGAGGCGGAGACTTGGTTGGCAGCAGCAGCCTGCTGCTCTCCAGCTGCGGAGATGCCTTCGATTATTGAGGCAATGCTATCAATTTCACCAATTATGGCATCCAAAGCTTCCTGAGCACTTTTTGCACCTTCAGCGCCTTGAGTGCTGATGCCGACAGTGTTGTCAATTTGCCTTTGGATACCGGCAACAAGCTTGGTTATTTCTTTAGCTGAGTGCATACTCTGTTCGGCTAAACTTCTCACCGCATTTGCAACTACAGCGAAGCCTCTACCGTGTTCTCCTGCTCTTGCCGCTTCAATCGCAGCGTTGAGCGCCAGTAAATTAGTTTGGTCAGAGATGTCTTCAATTACAGAGACTATATCTCCAATCTGCTTTGAGGCTGCCGAGAGTCCCAGAACACTTTCCTGCACCGTTTTTAAGGAGCTGATGGAGTTCCCCACTTTACTCGATCCCTGATTTGCTACCGTGCCCGCGTTTGTGCTGGCGGCAGCCGCACTTTGTGCGCTAACGGCAACCTCTTCTGTAGCCGCAGCCAATTGTTCTAAAGAAAGGGAAATTTCATGGGTTATAGCAGCCTGGTTTTCATTGCCTGTAGCTACTTCCTTAACGCTGCCGTTAATAAGGTCAGCTTTCTCCGCAACGCCAAAGGCAAAATCCTGTGCTTGAGAAATCAGAGCACGCAGATTAGTAATCGTTTCCCTCACTGCGCGTGAGAGGTCGCCGATTTCACCTGCCTCATTCTTAGCTTTATAATCAGACGTTAAATCTCCCTTAGCAAGCTTTGTCATTTCCTCTTTGATTATCACTACCGGAGATACCAGAAATTTTATTACATATACGACAAACGAGATGATCAATAATATGCCTATCAGCACAGTAAGTAACGTCATTACGGCGGCACGCCGCGCATTAGCCTGAAAATCTTGCACTGCCGCTTCGGAAAATGATTGAAAGCTTGTCTGTAAGACGCTTAGATTTACTAGGATTTCATCGGCAATCGGGTGGCTCTCCGCCAGAAGAATGCTGACCGCATCGCTGTTGTTTCCTGCTTTGCCTGCAGCCAGGATTCTGCCGCCTACATCATAAAAGATGGCTAGATTTTGCTGTAATTCTTGCAGTTGTCCAGAAATTTCAGGGGAAAGGGTATTTTCTTCTAACTGCAATACATATGAATTAAGTTGAGGGATTAAGGCAATCACGTTGTCGGCATAAGCATTTCTTTCATCAAGATCAATAATAAAATCCCTTAGGTCAACGCGTATGCTTTTAAATGTCAAGGTTGCCTGATGCAATGCCTCCATATTGGCTGCTATTTTAACCAATTTCACGTTTGCTAAATTGCTTTGATGAGTTCTTTGCTGCAGTTGGAAAAAAGTAACTATCAAGATTATCACTGCCATGATCACTGTAGTAACTATAAGCTTGAATCTGATTGTTTGTTGCATGCTGTATATCCTTCTCCCTGTCTACTGACTTATTTTGCCGCTGCTTATTTATTGTCTCCGGTGCAGCACTTGCATTCTTTCCACATGCACTGTAATAATCCTGCAAAAAGCAGGAATATTTTCTCATATTTATATCAGGTGCCGCAAAAGGTTACGTAAGGAGTTCTTGGCGGCTTAGGCAGGAGAGAGAATTCGCTCTGCTCAGGAGAGTGGGCGAAAGGGCTTGAGAGAACACGCAAAAGACGCTGCATCACACTGTAGTCTTCATGCTTGATTGCGGCTTCCAGAGCTTCTTCCACCCGGTAGTTGCGGGGAATGAGCGCAGGATTATTATTTCGCATCAGCTTCTGATAATTTGATTTCAGGGTATCTTGTTGCCTGCCGAGTCTTGTCTGCCACAATTTGTGCCATTCGTTAAATTCAGCGCTGCAAAACATCTCTGTATCTTTTATCGTTTCAAAAGTCAATGCTAGGAAAGTGTTGGTATAGTCTGCATGGTATTTACTCATTAGGCTGAGAAGGTTATTTATGAGAGATTCATCTTCCGGCTCCTCGTTTAAGATTCCTAATTTTGCTCTCATCCCTGCAAGCCAATTAGTTAGGTAGATCTCGGCAAAACTTGCAAGTGCATTCTCGGCCAGCTTTATAGCCATATCCTCGTTATTATCCAGTAACGGCAAAAGAGTTTCCGCAAATCTTGCAAGATTCCAGGCCGCAATTCGCGGTTGGTTGCCGTAAGCATAGCGGCCATATTTGTCAATAGAACTGAAGACGGTTGCTTGGTCATAGCTATCCATGAAGGCGCAGGGACCATAATCAATGGTTTCCCCGCTGAGAGCCATATTATCTGTGTTCATCACTCCGTGTATAAAGCCGACTAATTGCCATTTAGCTATCAGCTTTGCCTGCCGTCTAACGATTTCTTGTAACAGAAAAAGGTACTTATTCACTGCGGTTTCAGCATCCGGAAAATGTCGCTGCAAAGTGTAGTCGGCCAGAATTCTGAGTTCCTCAACAGTACCCCATTTTGAGACGTACTGAAAGGTGCCTACGCGCAAGTGGCTTGCAGCCACCCGGATTAGAATTGCACCGGGCAGTACAGTTTCGCGGAATACCGGCTCAGCGGTTGTTACAACCGCCAGGCTGCGGGTGGTGGGAATACCAAGCGCATGCATTGCCTCACTGATTATGTATTCGCGCAGCATCGGTCCAAGCGCCGCCCGTCCGTCGCCTCCGCGGGAATACGGCGTCTTGCCCGCACCTTTTAACTGAATATCAAAGCGCTCGCCCCGCGGGGTAATTTGTTCGCCTAGCAGTAGCGCCCGGCCATCGCCCAGCATGGTAAAATGTCCGAATTGGTGTCCCGCGTATGCTTGCGCGAGGGGCAGAGCGTCCTCGGGAAGCAGGTTGCCGGCAAGAACCGCGACACCATTTTCACTTTCCAGAAACTTATCATTTAATCCTAGGTCTCTTGCGAGCGGATAATTGAGCATAACGAGCTTCGGAAAACGTACAGGTGTGGGGTTGAGTCTTGTAAAGAAAGTTTCCGGCAGACGAGAGTAACTATTGTTAAAATTCCATCCTTCTGATGTAGTTGCATTTTGCTTCGTCATACTGTTTCCTCTTTCGTTATTAGTTGTTTGTTGTCATAGTTTCTTCTAAACTGACTGAACTCAAACCATTGGCATAGAATAATCTTCCTTGAGTTTAAGACGTGACACTTCCAGATTACCCCAGACTCAAATATTTTGCATCATTTTTTAATCAGACACACGCCCTCACCCTACCCTCTCCCAGAGGGAGAGGGGATTTTGGGGGTAGACCCTTTGCCCAAGGGAGAGGGGATTTTCTGGGTAGACCCTCTTGCCCAGGGAGAGAGGATTTTCTGGGTAGACCCTTTGCCCAAGGGAGAGGGGATTTGGGTTGATACTTTTGCAGAAATTAATTGCTAAAACTTAAAATATTATTTAAAAAGCAGGATAAATTGACGGAATGTTGAAATAATCTTTAACTGGTCAGACCACCTGACAATCTGAGGATAATTAAAAGGTGCCAGTTAAGAGAACTAAGGGAGGGGAAGAAGAATTGGATATTATCATACCGATTAAACAAGTGCCCGAAACGAGTAATGTTAAAATGGATAAAGAAACGGGGACGATGATTCGTGAGGGAGTTGTCAGTGTTATCAACCCTTTGGATCTTTATGCGATTGAAACAGGGATTCAATTAAAAGAAAAATTCGGAGGAAAGGTGACAGTTTGCACCATGGGACCGCAGTCGGCAGCCAAAGCTCTGAAGGAAGCGATTGCTATGGGTTGTGACGAAGGAATCTTGATTTCTGATAGGAAATTTGCCGGTGCAGATACTTGGGCTACTTCCTATACAATATCAGAGGCAATTAAACAGCTTGGCAGCTACGATCTTATTATTACCGGCGAGAGGGCAACAGATGGCGATACCGGACAAGTAGGGCCGGGAATTGCTGCTTGGTTGGGACTGCCTTTAGCCACGTATGTCAGCAAGATTTCTGATGTCACGCAAGAGAGCATAATCGTAGAAAGACTTGTGGAAGATGGGTACCAAATTTTGCAAATGCCTTTGCCCGCACTTCTCACAGTAGTAAAAGAGGTTAGCAATCCAAGGTTGCCTACGCTGCGCGGCAAGAAAAAAGCGAGAGCTTATGAAATACAGGTGATGAATGCCGCAGACCTGCAACTTAACGAGGCGTGTATTGGATTAAAGGGTTCACCGACAAGAGTTATCAAGATTGGCTATCCAAAAGTTACCCGCAGCGGAAAAATTGTTAAGGCATCCGGCGATACAGGTCTGAATGATGCTGTCGATGCCTTGTTGCAGTTCCTTGAAGAGAAAGAACTGATATAGGAGGAGTAGCCGATGAGCCATGTATGGACGATTGCCGAACAAAGCAAGGGGAAGTTAAGAGCAGTTTCTTTTGAGTTACTAAGTAGGGGAAGAAAACTGGCTGATAAAATGGGCACGAAGCTTTGTGCTGTTTTGCTGGGCGCAAATGTTTCTGATGAATCACTGCAAGAGTTGATTTATCGAGGAGCTGATGAAGTATATTTTGTTGACGATCACCGCTTAGAAAATTTTGTTGTAGAAACTTACAGTAATGTTTTGTCGGATCTGATTAGGCAATATAAACCCCACACGATTTTAGCTGCTGCCACGTCAAGCGGCAGAACTTTAATGCCCCACGTTGCTATTCAAGTGACAACCGGATTGACGGCTGACTGTACTGAATTGGATATAGAGGAGGAGACAAATCACCTCTTACAGACAAGGCCGGCGATAGGCGGCAATATTATGGCAACCATAAAAACTCCAAATCACAGTCCGCAAATGGCTACTGTCAGGCCAAAGTCAAGCCGTCCTTTGGCGCTTGAGCGTACAAGGCAAGGGAAAATTACGCGTTTAGCCCTGAAGGAAGAGCTGCTCGACCCTCGTGTACAGGTGATAGGTTATCGTGAGGATACGGAAGAGTTTGCCAACATAGAAGAGGCTGAAGTAGTAGTGGCCGGCGGAAAAGGAATGAAAAAAGCGGAGAATTTTACGCTTCTGCGCGAATTGGCCAGCCACTTTAATGGTGTTTTAGGCGCTTCGCGAGATGCAGTAGATCGCGGCTGGCTGCCTTATCCACATCAGGTTGGTTTGAGTGGGAAGACAATCTCGCCGAAATTGTATATTTGCGCCGGTGTGTCCGGTTCCATTCAGCATTTAGCAGGCATCAAAACTTCCGAGTATATTGTGGCAATTAATCAAGATCCGGATGCTAATATATTTAGGTTGGCAGATTTTGGTATTGTCGGCAACCTGTTTGAAGTTATTCCGTTAATTAACGCTAAATTAGCTGCAAGAAAGCAAAAGGAGGGGGAATAATGCGTTATAATCCGGTTACTCCGGTAAACATTGAAGAGCTGAAGCAAATTTTGGGTGAGAAAAATGTCTTTTCCGACGAAGAAAAAATGGAAGCATATTCGCATGATGAAACAAATAAGCAAGAATATGGTCACATGCCGGAAGTTGTCGTTACGCCTACCACGACTGCTGAGATTGCGCAGATTGTAAAATTGGCAAACAATAGATTGATTCCTATTACGCCGCGTGGAGCAGGCAGTGGTCTTTCCGGCGGTGCTATTCCGATTTTTGGCGGAATCGTACTGTCAATAGAAAAGATGAACAAAGTTTTAGACATTGATTACGGTAACATGACGTTGACAGCCGAAGCAGGGATTGTGACAAACGATATAAATGCGCTTATCAAAGATCAAGGCTTGTTTTATGCAGGTTATCCCATGAGTCTGGAAACATGTTATTTAGGCGGAAATATTGCTGAAAACGCGGGTGGCGGCAAGGCAGTCAAATATGGGGTGACGGGACGCTATATTATGGGCTTGGAACTTGTTACGCCAAAAGGTGAGATAGTTCAATTAGGCGGCAAGCTTACTAAAGATGTTACAGGTTATGATCTTAAGCAATTGATTGTCGGTTCTGAAGGAACTCTCGGGATCGTTACCAGTGCCACTATCAAATTAACCGGTTTGCCAACAGCCAAATCCAATCTGCTAGTGCTTTATAAAACTCCCAAGGATGCCATTGATACGGTACCCGTAATTATGTCTCGAGGGACAATACCAACAAGTATTGAGTTTATGGATAAATTGTCTGTGCAAACATCTTGTGATTATCTTAATGAAAGTCTGCCTTATCAGGAAGCCGGTGCTATGCTCCTGATTGAAGTTGACGGAATCAATCAGGAACAAGTGGAATTATCGGCAGAGGGCATAGGCGATTTGTGTATGGAAAACGGAGCTATTGAGGTTTATGTGGCTGACAATTATACTACTCAAGAGCGGATCTGGAATGTCAGAAGAAATATAGCAGAAGCTTTTAAGGTGGTTTCACCGGTTCAAAGTCTGGAAGATATAGTAGTACCAATTGCGGCGATACCAGATATAATTCCGGAGTTGGAACAAATCTCTGAAAAGTATGATATTAAGATTCCCTGCTATGGTCATGCGGGTGACGGCAATCTGCATGCTACGCTCGTCAAAAATCCGGAGCACAGCATGGAACACTGGCGTGAGATTGAACCGCAAGCTCTCCGGGAGCTTTACGCCGTTACAAAAAGATTAGGCGGCAAAATAAGCGGCGAACATGGTATCGGCCTCAAGCGCAAAAAATACATGTTGGAAAATATGGACCCGGTGGAACTGGATTTAATGAAACTGATAAAGAAAGCCTGGGATCCGAATAATATTATGAATCCCGGCAAGATATTCGACTTAGAGACACGGGGAAGCATATAAGCTACCAATCGGTCAGAACAATCAGGCAGATAACAAAATACGGCTAAAGCCCCAAAAAACCTTGGGGCTTTCCTTTTTCGATGAGCTAAGATACACGGATTGGAGCGTTGTCATTCTGTTTATGGTTTATTAATGTACCTAAGCCGTCAATATGTTAGAATGTACTTTAGAGAAATCAACTGCAGGGGTGTTGCGGCATGTCATTAAAGCAATATCATATGTTACTCGCATATTTTATTCTTCTGTTTTTAGCTGTTAATCTGACAGGCTGTAGACCTAGGGTAGCGACTGAGCCGCCGCCGGTTCTTGTCCCTCCAGAACCGGCGCAAGCTGTCTTGTTTGCCCCGGGTGATTTCCAGGACCCTGCCGTTTGCGGTGCATGTCATACAGAAATTTATCAGGCTTGGAGCGGTTCCAAGCATGCTTCCGCTTGGGTCGGCGAGCTTTTTCAGGCCGATTTTCAACAGGCACTTGCTGAAACTGATGGAGCAGTCGGAGCTCTTTGCGGTGAATGTCACGCGCCTGTTGCTTTTCGTACCGGTCAGCTGCCGCCTTTTGACGGCAGTGAATTTGATGAGATTTCCGGAAGAGGCATTTCCTGTGATTTCTGTCATACGGTCACTGAAGTTACAGAAAAATTTAACAATCTTAAGCAAGAAGTCTCCCGCCTCTAAGCTACCCTGCTCACGCTAGTGAGAGCGTAGGCGGGAGATGAATTGCTCCCTTTTTATTCCAATAATTCATTGATAAGTGTCTCTATATATG
>JAGXTL010000037.1 GCA_018333635.1 Dethiobacter sp. | reverse complement strand
TTAAAGAGACAAAAAAGTAAAAGCATTACTCATTTTATCAGATACAAAAAAGAGCTTGAAGATCCTTATAAATAAAGGATTCTCAAGCTCTTTTACTTGCAACAAGTGTCAAACGGGGGATTATATCATCTCTGCTTGCGGATAGTCAATCACTTGCTGCGGCCGCATGAGTTCCGGGTTGATTGCAAATTGTGATTTAGGCGGCAGAGCTCAGACGTACTCGCACAGACAGATTTAACAAAAAACGCGATTGCTACGCGTTTTTTTCAGTGGCAGGGGCGGGTCTGAAGCCCGCCCCTGCGTGTTGCCGCCTGCAGAGAGTTTGCGAGCAGTTATGCTTTTATATATGGGGTTATGCCAGATAATTCAGAAAATTCATGAAAAATGTTGACTAGTTGTAAGAATTGAGTTATAATTTGAAATAATCCGAAAAAAATAGACAGTTTGGAGGTGAAGAGAGGCGCTGATTTTAGTGACATTCTTTCAGTCGTATATTAAACTTTATTTAAGAGGAGATGAGTGCATTGAGCAACAGTCAAAATTTTGCTTCGCCACCCCGCTGGTTAGGGGTAGATTTGGTGAAAAACCGCTGGATTTTCTCGATTCTTGGACTATTTACGTCTTTAATGGGCGGTGCCGCCTATGCCTTTAGTGTATTTATCAGGCCGCTTGAGGCGGAGTTTGGCTGGGTAAGAGCAGACACAGTTTTGGCCTTTTCCGTGTGTATGTTTGTTTTCGGCATTGTAATGGGTGCGGGAGGTTATTTTGTCGATAAGTACGGGCCGAAAATACCTTTTGCGTTTGGCGCCGTTTTAATGGTTGCCTCGCAAGTGCTTTCTTCCCAGATTACAACTTTGACCGGTCTGGTGCTAACCTACGGAGTTATTCTGGGGATCGGGATTGGTTTAACTTATACCTCCGCTACAATTGCCTTGACAGCACGCTGGTATCCGGAGCGTGAAAAGCGCGGCTTAATGATTGGCGTCGCCGTTTTAGGTTTTGGCATTGGCGCGCTTGTGGCCGCACCGCTTTGGACGTCCGGAAT
Source organism: Dethiobacter sp. (assembly GCA_018333635.1). Classification (GTDB taxonomy): domain Bacteria; phylum Bacillota; class Dethiobacteria; order Dethiobacterales; family Dethiobacteraceae; genus GPS1B09. The sequence continues at coordinate 105,475 of JAGXTL010000037.1, read as the reverse complement.
AGCAGCATTCGGCTGGCGTACTACTTATTTGCTCACCGGCGGGGTGTTTGCCGTCGTCTTAGGCGTTATTGCCAGTATTATTCAGTTCCCGCCCGTAAATTATCAGTTCAGCGCCGAAAAAGGCTGGCAGCCCACGGCTGGCGGTGCTGTAGCGCAAAAACAGGCAGTCGCAGTTAATCCAGAAGATTTGACCTTGGTTGAAGCATTAAAGAATGGCTTGTTCTGGTTTACCGGCATTTCCTTTTTTCTGACAATTTTTGGCGGTCTGATGGCCGTAAGTCAGCTCGCGGCATTTGCCGGCGCTGCGCCGCCCGTAGGTATCGGCTTGGCTCCCGCGATCGCGGCGACTGTAATCCAAGCCATGTCTGTCAACAACGGTCTCGGACGTCCTGCCTGGGGCTGGGTCTCAGGTAAGTTAGGGCCTAAAAATGCCCTGATCGGTGTGGCTCTCTTCATGGCCCTTTCTCTGTATATCCTCACTATTTCTGAAAGCAGAGCAATGATAACTTTGGGGGCAGCCCTGGTTGGCTTTTCGTTCGGCGGCGCGCTTGCGTTGAACCCGATCATTGCTACTTTCATGTTTGGTCCGTCATATATCGCCCGTATCTATGGCTGGATTTTCTTTATGGGATTCGGCTGGGGCGGCTATTTTGGACCAAGGGTCGGCGGGATGCTCTTTACTTCCACAGGCAGCTATGACACACCGTTTCTCCTCGCTGCTGGCCTTGCCGTTACCTCGGCGGTCTTGTCAGCCGTTATCTTCCCGGCAAAGGGCAAGGAAAAACAGCGCCGCAGTCAGGAGTTTGCAAAAGCGGTATCGTCTGCTTAGCAGCAGAAAGACTCGGGTTGTTTGCTTGGCTAAAATGTTAACTTATTAATGAAAAAGAGGACCGTGGGAGATTATTCCCGCGGTCTTCTTCTCATTCTAAGGTTAAGCATCGGAAGGAACTGAACAGTTTATGCCGAAATTACTGAGACGGGATTAGGGAAACGGAGTGAGTTTAGTGGAGGATTTTATGGACGAGAGAATGGAGCAAAAGAGTATTTTGAGGACAGATGCCGGAGGGATGAAGCAGATTGCCGATGCTGTTATCCGGGAGAACCCGTTAACTATCTATTTGAATGGGCAGGAGTTAGTGACTTTGCTTTCTACCCCGGAATTGGCCGATATGTTAGCCGTCGGCTTTCTGCGCTCGGAAGGTTTAATTCGCGATTATGCCGACATCTCTTCTCTCCGGGTAGATGAGGGAGGGGGATTTGTCTTCGTTGAAACTGAAGGAGGTTCGCTCGCAGAGAAGCTGTATGGTAAGCGGACAATTACTTCAGGGTGCGGCAAGGGAACAGTATTTTTTAGTGTCTTGGATTCACTTAAGACGACTCCTGTGCAATCAACGCTGCGCATCACTTATTTGCAAGTGATTAATTTGAGCCGAATACTACAGGAAAAGGCCGTTCTTTTTGAGCAGACCGGAGGGGTTCATAGTGCTGCGCTCTGTACGCCTACAGAAGTTATCTATTTTTGCGAAGATATCGGCAGGCATAACGCAGTAGACAAAATTGTCGGTCTCTGCTTAAAAAATATGGTTGCGATTAGAGAAAAAGTTCTGGTAACGAGCGGCAGGATTTCTTCCGAGATTCTTGTTAAAACGGCAAGACTTGGCATCCCACTGATTATTTCAAGAGCTGCACCTACGACACTTAGCGTCGAACTGGCTGAAAAGCTGGGAATTACGCTGATAGGGTTTGTGCGCGGCAGTCGTTTTAACATTTACAGTCATTCTGAAAGGGTTCTGCTCTAAGCTGCGCAGGCAAAGCGGTTGCAGGAAAGAGGTATTAAGATGCCGGCGGAAAGCAATTTAGAGAGTCTGCAGCGCTATGCCGCAGAATGCAGGGAGTGCCAACTGGGTGAAGGAAGGCAGCAAGTGGTCTTTGGAGAGGGGCCGGCTGATGCTGCTCTCTTTTTGTTGGGGGAAGCGCCGGGGGCAACGGAAGATGAGACTGGTCGGCCTTTTGTGGGTAGAGCCGGATTGTTGTTAAATGAACTTTTGGTCAAGGCTGGCATCGAGCGGCGAGAGGTGTTTATTACCGGCTCGTGCAAATGCCGTCCGCCCGGGAACCGTAACCCCAACAAAAAAGAGCTGGAGGCCTGCAAGCCTATTCTGCTGCATCAACTGGCGTTAATTCGGCCCCGAATTGTTGTCTGTTTGGGGTTGGTGGCAGTGCAGAATCTTTTAGGGTCAAAGATTCGCATGACTGATGTGCGCGGCAACTTTTTTGCCGGCGACAGTTACCTGATTTGCCCCACCTATCATCCGGCGGCTGTGTTGCGCGGCTCGGTAAAAGCCGACTTGCTGGTGGCAGATTTCTCTCTTGTGCGGGAGCGGCTGGAGAAAAGGCGGTAGAGTTGGCAGAGTTATTAAAAATTACTTACATTTGCTTAATAAAGCAGGAATTAGCCTGTTTTGGGGCAATATATATAATGAAGTGAAAATAAGGGAAGGGGAATGGTTAATGGATTTAAAAGGAACTAAAACAGAGCAAAACTTAAAAAGCGCCTTTGCTGGTGAATCGCAAGCCAGGAATAAGTATATCTACTTTGCGGAGGCTGCCCGCAAAGAGGGATATGAGAAAATCGCCACCGTTTTTGAGGAGACGGCTCACCATGAAGTCGCCCATGCGCGCAGGTCGGCGAAATATCTTGGCTTAATCGGTAATACTGCTGAGAATCTGGCAGCGGCCGCCGGTGGGGAGAATTACGAGTGGACGAGTATGTATAAGCAGTTTGAAGCGGAAGCGCGGGAAGAAGGTTTGGGCGAGATTGCTGATTTTTTTGCTGCTGTGGCAGCGGCGGAAGAGGCGCACGAAAAGCGTTATCGTGATTTGCTAGCCGAGCTGCAAGAGGGCAAAACCTTTAAGAGGGACGAAGAAATGCCCTGGAAATGCTTGAATTGCGGCTATGTTACCGTTTCACTGGAAGCACCTCGTGTCTGCCCAGCTTGTCAGGTTGGTCAGCGTTTCTTCGAGAAAAATGAAGCTTACTACGCCAAAGGGCGACTATAAGCCATAAAAGAAGCCGGAAAGGCACGGTGTAACAAGGAAACTTATTAGACAATACTCCAAACCGGTACTGAAATGTAAGAGAGAGGCGTTTTCCCATAGGGAAAGCGCCTCTCAATGATTAATAATACAGGAAGGATTTAGCTGACACTTCGCGAATAGTAGAGTGAGCAAACGATCGGAGGTGTGATTGTGGCAAACCCTATGTTGCAAGGGGAGAGCATGGATGTCTTGTTTCGTGCTATTTTACTCTTGGAAAATGAGGAAGAGTGTTATCGTTTTTTTGAAGATATTGCCACTATTAGTGAACTGAAGGCGTTGGCTCAACGATTCCAGGTTGCGATGATGCTGCAGAACGGAAAGACATATCAACAGATTGAAGGGGAGACGGGAGCCAGTACTGCTACTATCAGTCGGGTCAAACGATATTTACAGTATGGTGCCGGCGGGTATAGTCTGGTTCTTGCCCGGCTTGACCAAAAAAGATAAGATGAATTTTATAACCTCGTCTTGGCCTTGTCCTCACTCTGGTTTTAAGCAGAGCCCTTAAGCTTTGCCCTCACCCTAACCCTCTCCCGGGGGGAGAGGGGAGAAGTTGTTGAGGGAGAGGGGAAAAGAGCCCTCACCCTAACCCTCTCCCGGGGGGAGAGGGGAAAAGTTGTTGAGGGAGAGGGGAAAAGTTGTGGAGGGAGAGGGGAGAAGTTGTTGAGGGTCTAGGGGGAAGAGGATAAGTTGTTGAGGGAGAGGGGCTTTGCATGGCAGGCAAAAGAGCAGTGTGCAGCTGCTTTTTTTCTGCTTGACACTAGGAGGCTGCCGCAATGATACGATTGAATGATTTGAATGAGGCGCAACGTAAGGCTGTGGAGTGTGTAAACGGGCCGCTTTTAATTTTAGCCGGTGCCGGCAGCGGGAAAACACGGGTAATTACTCATCGCATTGCTTATCTGATTCAGGAAAAGCTGGCGGCTCCATGGGAGATTCTGGCGTTAACTTTTACTAATAAAGCAGCCGCGGAAATGCGCAGCCGGATTGAAGAATTGGTGGGAAAAATACCGGGAATGTGGGCTTCTACTTTTCACGCCGCCGCCGTTCGCCTCATCCGGGAAAACGCGAGACTTCTCGGCCTTACCTCCTCTTTTGCCATCTATGACGATGGCGACCAGCAAACGGTGGTTAAGAATGTGATGAAGGAGCTGCAGTTAGACGACTCTCGCTTCAAGCCGCGAAGCGTGCTGGCAGCCATCGGCAGAGCCAAAAATGAAATGATTGATCAGCACCGCTACGCAGAAGAAGCCGATAATTTCTATACGCGTACCATTGCCCGTATTTATAAGAATTACCAGGAGCGGCTGCGCTTGAACAATGCGCTGGACTTTGACGATTTATTGCTATATTTAGTCAGACTCTTGAGTGATTACCCTGATGTGCTGGCTCACTACCAGAAAAAATTCCGCTATATTATGGTGGATGAATACCAAGATACTAACCGTGTACAGTATAAAATTGTCTGCATGCTGGCCGGTTCTCACAGGAATCTATGTGTCGTAGGCGATGACGACCAGTCTATTTACCAGTTTCGCGGCGCCGATCTGCGCAATATCCTGGATTTTGAACGTGAGTGGCCTGATGCAACAGTAGTCAAGCTGGAGGAAAACTATCGCTCCACGGGACACATTTTGACTGCAGCTAATCAGATGGTAAAAAATAATGCGGGGCGTAAAGAGAAAAATCTTTGGACGCGGCAGGGTGCGGGTGAGCCGCTTAATGTTTTCGCAGCCCAAGATGAGTACCAAGAAGCCCGTTTTATTGCCGGGGAAATCCGCAGCCTTTCCGCCACTTATGATCAGTTTGCCGTACTTTACCGCACGAATGCCCAGTCCCGCGCCATAGAAGAAGTTTTGGTGCGGGAAAATATTGCTTATCAGATGATAGGCGGCGTCCGTTTCTGGGAGAGGAAAGAAATAAAAGATATTTTGGCATATCTCCGGCTATTGGACAATCCGGCTGATGATGTGAGTCTGCTACGGATCATCAATGTGCCACGCCGCGGCATTGGTACGGCTACACTGGAACGATTACGCCTGCTGGCTCAAGAAAAGCAGCTTTCAATTTTTCAGTCATTGAAATCTGCCGCAGATGCTGAGCTTAGCTCTGGCTCTCTGAAAAAAGTGCGGGATTTTGCGCAGCTCATGGAAAAGTTGATACAAATCAGGGAAGACTTTAGTGTGGATGAGTTGGTTGAGCAGGTACTAATCAGCAGCGGCTACCTGGATGAGTTGAAGGCGGAAGGGACGGATGCGGCGCAGAGCCGTGTGGAAAACCTGCGGGAATTTATCACCGTAGCGCAGGGATTCATGAAAGACGCCGCTGAGAAGACGTTAACTGCGTTTTTAACTCATACGGCGTTAATCAGTGATTTGGACGCATTTAGCGATGAGTTTGGACGGCAGGTTGTGCTGATGACGCTGCATGCCGCCAAAGGGTTGGAGTTTCCGGTAGTCTTTCTGACCGGCATGGAAGAAGAGCTTTTTCCTCATGCGCGTTCTTCTGAAACGGCGGATGGTATAGAAGAAGAAAGACGTCTTTGTTATGTGGGAATTACCCGGGCAGAGCGCCTCCTTTACTTGACTTACGCAAAAAGGCGAAATATTTTCGGACAGGCGATGCAGAATTTGCCGTCACGTTTTTTAGCGGAGATCCCCGTGACTGTCTTGGCGGAGGATTTAAAGGCTAGCGTGCCGGTAGTGCCTGTTATTCCCGGTCAAGCTGGCAATTTGCTTGCAGGTGACAGGGTAGAACATGGCAAATGGGGCGTGGGCGTAGTCCAGGCTGTAGATAGTTTAAGCGATGGTGATACGGCGCTAACCATTCATTTTCCCGCATTAGGCTTGAAAAAACTGATTGCGCGTTACGCGCCGCTTCGCAAAGTAGACCACCATGACCCCACAAAGACATTGCCCTCACCCTAACCCTCTCCCAGAGGGAGAGGGGACTTGTTGGGCAGGGAGAAGGGATTTGTAGGGCATGGAGAGGGGACTGTGGCGGTAATTTTCAGGGTAGAGTGAGGTGCAAAGCATGGAGAAGGATGCTGCCCGCAAGCGGCTTAGGCAGCTACGGGAGAAAATTGATGAACATAATTATCATTACCATGTGATGGATGAACCGTTAATCAGTGATGCCGATTTTGATGCTCTCGTCCGTGAGTTAACTGAAATTGAGCGTGAATTCCCTGATTTAATCAGCCCGGACTCTCCCACGCAGCGTGTCGGTGGCCAGCGGCAGGAGGGGTTCGCCTCGGTTGCTCACCGTCTTCCCATGCTCTCTTTGGAGAACGCTTTAAATAGCGGTGATTTGCGCAATTTCGTCACTCGTGCCATGAAGCTTGTGCCTGAAGCGCAACTGGAATTTGTGGTGGAGCTGAAAGTGGACGGCTTAGCAGTATCTTTGCAGTACGAAGCTGGCTTATTTGTGCGCGGCGCCACCCGTGGTGACGGTGAAGTGGGGGAAGATATCACCCACAACCTGCGCACTGTGAAAAGTATTCCCTTGAGGTTAAGAAAACCTTTGACGTTGGAAGTAAGAGGGGAAGTTTATCTGCCCCGTTCTTCATTTCTGGCGCTAAACGAGGAACGAAGCCGCCAGAACTTGCCGCTCTTTGCTAATCCCAGAAACGCTGCCGCCGGCAGCCTGCGTCAGCTTGATCCTCAAGTGGCGTCTTCCCGAAACCTGGAGGCGGTAATTTACGGGTTAGGCTACTCACCCGCACTGCAGCCTCATTCCCATTATGCCGCGCTTAATTCCCTGAAAGATCTGGGGTTGCGGATAAGTTCCCAGATAGTTGTGCTGCGGGAATTGGCAGAGGTGGTGTCCTATTGTGAAAGCTGGCGAGCCAAACGTGCTGCATTACCCTTTGAAATTGACGGCTTGGTGATAAAAATTAACGATTTGTCATTGCAGAAGCGTTTGGGTAATACGGCGAAAAGCCCTCGCTGGGCCATTGCCTATAAGTTTCCGGCAGAACAGGCGGAGACGAAAGTGTTAGGCATAACCGTTCAGGTAGGCAGGACAGGTACGCTGACGCCGATCGCGGAGTTAGAGCCGGTGCTGCTCGCGGGAACGGTGGTAAAGCGGGCCAGCCTGCACAATGAAGATATTCTGCGGGAAAAGGATGTGCGCAGCGGAGATTATGTGATTGTCCGGAAAGCGGGCGAGATTATTCCCGAGGTGGTGTCAGTAGTAAAAGAAAAGCGCACCGGGGCGGAAGAACCTTTTATTATGCCTGCGCTTTGCCCTGTCTGTGGAACAGAAGCCGGCCGTCTGTCGGGGGAAGTGGCTTTGCGTTGTTTTAACCCGTTTTGCCCGGCTCAGGTGGCGGAGAGAATCATCCATTTTGCTTCCCGCAGCGCCATGGATATTAAGCATCTGGGGCCGGCTTTGGTAGAACAGCTGCTTGATGCAGGTTTAATTTCGGATATAGCCGATATTTATACATTGTCAGGCAAAAAAGCGCAACTGCTGGCCTTGGGACGGAAAGTGGAAAAGTCGGTGGAAAATTTATTGTCAGCCATAGAGAAAAGCAAGGAGCAACCGCTATGGCGCTTGCTCTATGGGCTTGGTATCCGCTTTGTCGGCGAGCGTACAGCCAGATTATTAGCGGCGCATTTCGGCAGTATAGACAAGCTGATTTCCGCCTCCCCTGCGGAGCTGGAAGCGGTAGAGGAAGTGGGGGCAAAAATTTCGGCAAGTATCAGCGAGTTTTTCGCGCTTGATTCAAGCAAAGAGCTGGTGTATAGATTGCGCGGCGCCGGTTTGAAGATGAGCGAGGAGAAGGAAAATGGTGCGGAAAAACCGTTGGCCGGCAAAAACTTTGTCCTGACAGGTACTTTGTCAGCTTATAGCCGTGAGAAAGCAGCGGCGTTGATTGAAGAGGCCGGCGGACGGGTGAGCAGCAGCGTGAGTAAAAATACGCATTACCTGGTGGCAGGAGAGAAGCCGGGAAGCAAGCTGGAAAAAGCGGAGAAGCTTGGAGTTTCTGTTCTCGATGAGCAGGCTTTGCTCGTTTTGCTGGCAAAAGGGCAGTAAGAAAATAGGGGTCAGGGGGGGAATCATGGTGAATCGGGGGTTAAAAATTATTATTTTGTTTTTGGTGGTAAGCGCAGTTATTTTTGCTTTTATTCCGCCGGAAGAACAGCTTGGCGGTTGGATTAGACTGATTATTTTGCATGGGATTTTAAGCTTGACAGGCTTATACACTATTTATGCCGCCGGAATCCTAGGCGCAATTTATCTTGTAACAAAGAAAAGGAGTGCAGGGCTCTGGTCAAGAGAAATTGGTTATAATGCTATTTTGCTTTGGTTTATCGGTACCGCCCTCTCTCTGGTTTCGATGCGTGTGGCCTGGGGCGGTATGTTGTGGAATGAGCCGTACTCTGTGGCTGCTCTTACCATGGCTTTGCTGGGGGCAGGAAAGGAATATCTGGTAAGAAGCAGCGGCGGTAAACTTCGCAGCTTTGCGTTTGCCAATATGGTCTTTGCAGCCGCCATGCTGGCTATCCGTCAGACAGTCGTTACTGTAATGCATCCGGTAAATCCCATTGGCAGCTCAGATTCACCGGCTATCCGCCTGCTGCCGTTGCTATTTCTGATCATTACCCTGGCAACGGTGACAGAGCTTACCCGCTGGCGGCTGAAGCAGTCTGGCAATCGGTATAGTAATTAAATCAGGTAAGGGAGGTCATACAAGTGAAGCTGACAGTTAAGGAAGTGGCTTATGTTGCCAGCCTGGCAAGGCTGGAGATGGCTGAGGGTGAGATGGAAAAGTTCGCCGGTCAGCTAAGCGCGATTTTGGAATTTGCGGACAAGCTGAATCGGCTTGAGACTGAAGATATTCTGCCCACAGCCCACGTTTTGCCGTTAAAGAATGTATTTCGAGAAGATCGGGTATCTCCGGGACTGGAGCGCAAAGAGGCTTTACTTAACGCGCCGGAAGTGGAAGAAGGCATGTTTCGTGTGCCGCGTGTCATTGAATAGGGGGGAAACGAGTTGCTGGCAGAATATACAGTTGCGGAAGCCTTAAAACGGCTGGAAAAGAAAGAAATCAGCGCTTTAGAATTGGCAGAAGCTGCTCTGCAGCGCGTTGAGGCTGTCGACGAGAGAGTAAAAGCTTTTGTGACTGTAACAAGAGCTGAAGCACTGGCAGCTGCAGCGCTTGTTGATGCCAAACGGTTAAATGGAGAGAAAATGCCTCCTCTCGCCGGTATTCCCATGGCTTTAAAAGATAATTTATGCACAAAAGGCGTGCTGACCACCTGTTCCTCAAAGATTTTAAACAATTTCAAGCCGCCTTATGATGCTGCAGTAGTTGAACTGCTGCGCGACGCAGGCACTGTGCTGATTGGAAAAACCAATCTTGACGAGTTTGCGATGGGCTCCTCTACGGAAAACTCCGCGCTCTTTACCACGCGCAATCCCTGGGATGTGGAAAGGGTGCCGGGAGGATCCAGCGGCGGCTCAGCCGCGGCTGTGGCTGCCGATGAAGTGTGTTTTGCCTTGGGGTCGGACACAGGCGGATCGATCCGTCAGCCGGCTGCCTTTTGCGGTGTCGTGGGGCTAAAGCCTACCTATGGTCGTGTCTCCCGTTATGGCCTGATTGCTTTTGCCTCATCGCTTGACCAGATAGGACCTTTCACAAAAGATATTTTGGACTGCGCCATAGTGATGAACGCGATTGCAAGATACGATTCACGTGATACTACTTCAGTGCCGCTTGCATCACCCGATTATACTGCGCAACTGTCAGACGGAGTTAAGGGTTTGAAAATCGGCGTACCGAAAGAATATTTTGCCGAGGGAATTGACCGGGATGTGCGAAATGCTGTAGAGAAGGCATTGGCAGTATTTGTAGCGCTGGGGGCTGAAGCGGAGGAAATTTCATTACCCCATACCGATTATGGTATTCCCGTCTATTACTTAATTGCACCGGCGGAAGCATCCAGCAATCTTGCCCGCTATGACGGCGTGCAATACGGCTACAGGGCGGAAGCAGACAATTTGCTAGAGATGTATAAGAAAACACGCAGCCGCGGTTTCGGCAGCGAAGTAAAGCGCAGAATTATGCTGGGCACTTACGCCCTCAGTTCCGGCTACTATGACGCTTATTACCTTAAAGCGTTAAAAGTGCGGACGTTAATCAAGCAGGATTTCGATGAAGCATTCAAAAAATTTGATTTAATCCTGACGCCGACTACACCCTCTACCGCCTTTCCGGTAGGCACAGTGGAAGATCCGCTCACTATGTATTTGAATGACATCTGCACCATACCAGTCAATCTGGCTGGTTTGCCCGCGCTTTCCATGCCGTGCGGGTTTGCAAATAACTTGCCTGTGGGGCTGCAATTAATTGGCAAGCCATTTGCCGAGGCGACAATTCTGCAGGCTGCCTACGCCTACGAACAAGAGAACGGTCTTGCTAAGAGAAAACCGGCTTTAGGCGGGAAAGGAGCGCTGCGGGATGAGTAAATATGAAACAGTAATTGGCTTGGAAGTTCATGTGGAGCTTGCCACGGCAACTAAAATTTTTTGTTCCTGCCCTACTGAATTCGGCAAAGAGCCAAATACGCATGTTTGTCCTGTATGTTTAGGCTTGCCAGGCTCGCTTCCCGTCCTTAATAAGCGGGTGGTGGAGTTTGCCATCAAAGCAGGTTTGGCTCTAAATTGTCAAATTCCCCGCTTTGCCAAATTTGACCGTAAAAATTATTTTTATCCGGATTTGCCAAAAGCGTACCAGATTTCCCAGTACGATTTGCCGCTTGCAATTAGCGGCTACTTAGAATTTGAAGTAAACGGGGAAACAAAGCGCGTGGGGATTACACGCGTTCATCTCGAAGAAGACGCGGGCAAACTGGTGCATGCTGAGTTTGCCGACTATTCTTTGGCGGATTATAACAGAACCGGTGTGCCGCTGATCGAGATTGTTTCCGAACCGGATCTCCGTTCGCCGGAAGAAGCAAAGGCGTATTTGGAAAAGCTGAAAAGCGTGATTCAATACACCGGTATTTCTGACGTAAAAATGGAAGAAGGTTCTCTGCGCTGTGACGCCAACGTTTCCATTATGCCGGCAGGCAGTAAGGAGTTTGGCACCAGATCCGAAATTAAAAACATGAACTCCTTTAAAGCTGTTCAGCGCGGGCTGGCATACGAGGTTGAACGTCAAAAAGAAGTGTTGGAAGCGGGGGGCAAGGTGGTGCAGGAAACGCGCCGCTGGGATGAGCATAAAGGTGTGACTTATGCGATGCGCTCCAAAGAAGAAGCGCATGATTACCGCTATTTTCCGGATCCCGATTTGGTGCCAGTTATGGTGGAGCCTGCTTGGGTTGAGGAAATCAGGCAGAGTCTGCCGGAGATGCCGGACGCTCGCCGTAAACGCTATCAGAGTGAATGGGGATTGCCTGAGTATGATGCCGCTGTAATCACAGCATCTAAAGCTATGGCTGATTTTTTTGAAGCAACTCTTGCGGAATATCACGATGCCAAAGCTGTGGCAAACAGTTTGCTGGGGGAAATATTAAAGTACCTCAATGCGCAAGGCATAGAAATTCACCAGACAAAGCTGACCCCAGCACACTTGGCGGAGCTGCTCATGCTTCAGGCTGACGGCACGATTAGCGGCAAGATTGCCAAAACAGTCTTTGAAGAAATGTTTAGCAGCGGGAAAAAAGCGGCGGAAATTGTGCAAGAGCAAGGGCTTGTGCAAATTTCAGACAAGGATGCGATTGCTGCCATCATCGCACAAGTTATCGCCGATAACCCAAAATCGGTGCAAGATTTTAAGGCAGGAACGGAGAAGGCACTTGGTTTCCTGGTGGGGCAGGTTATGAAAATCTCTAAAGGGAGAGCAAATCCAGAAATGGCGAACCAGCTTTTGCGGGAAAAATTGCAGTAAGCTAAATAAAAAGAGAGCCTTGTTTTTGGGGCTCCCTTTTTGTTAATTGATTTATTTAGGAAAACCATAACAGTTTCCTACATAATGCCTAGGATGACGCCAGGCCCAGCGCAGCCGGGATGAGAGTCGAAACAATCTGGGCAATGTAGCCTTTCTCAGCTGCTACGCTCGCACGTTTTCGCAGCTACGAACTGTCATTCTCGCTAACATGCCAAAACCTCTGGGCTTACTGCATGTGAACCATTGGCATGTCTTAACGCTGCGAATTCCCATTCGCTAAACGCTGCTGACACTTAACGCTCGCTTCCGCATTCTGTGCAAGGCTGTAGTTTACTGATCCCTCAGGGGTGTAATGAGAGGCTGCGGCTGTCAGTCCTGCGCTTATCACTGCGGTCAAAATTCCCCTCCCTTGGAGGGGTGGTGCGCAGCACCGGGGTGGTTCACACGGAATAACGTCGCGCCCGTGGTTCACACGGGATAACGTCGCCCCCTGAAAGGGGTAAAAACCACCCCGCCCTGACGGGCACCCCTCCAAAGGAGGGGAATTGTTTGTAACATATTTTATTTGCCGCCGGTGTCTCCGACGGAAAGCGGCTGGCAGCTAAAATTTATGTCAGGAGAAGCAAAATCGAAAAATGGCAATTTTAAGGTAAAATTTAAATCTTATGGCAGGAAAATTTCACAGTTTGAAGAATTGTAGATAATTGATGACTATTGGCGATTTTTGCAGATGAGAAGATTTTGCCTATGTTAAGCAAAGGAAGATTTTAGCCTTTCAAAACGGTTTACTGCTATATTTTTATTGATCGGTATGCTGCCGGTAATTATCGTCAGTTTTTTTGTTTATTTTGACGCTCGCAGGAATATCGAAACTGAAATTTTTGAGGGGATCGGTGCTGTCGTCGGGCTAAAGAGCGCCTCGCTGTCAGCATATTTTCAGGAAAAGGAAAGAGAGGTGCGGCGGCTATGCAGGCCTTGTTATTGAAAAGAGTGAAAGCGAAGCTTTTGCCGGCTTAGACGGGATGCAATATCGAATGATTGCCATTCTGCTTTTGACGATTGGCTTGGTGGCAGCCGCTGGATTCTTGACTGCGGCAAATATGGCGAAGCCTATTTTCCAGATAACGGCGGAGGCGAAAAAGGTGGCCGCCGGTGATTTAACCGTCCATGCGGAAATTAAGCGGCAGGATGAAATTGGCGAATTAGCAAATGCTTTCAACACCATGAATGATTCGTTGCGTAATTTGATGAGAGAGGCCAGCCAGACGGCTGCGGGCGTCAATGAGGGAAGCGATGCTTTGTCGCAGGCGGTCGAGTCAGCAAGCTCTACTCTGGAGGAAGGGCTGCCAGCGCTAATCAGTTTGCCAGCAACGCGCAGGAATTAAGCGGCAGCGCGCAGGAAATGGCGGAGATTTTAAGTGAAGTGGCAAGCAGTGCCGCGGCCGGCAGTGCCGCCATAGATAATGCGGCAAGACAGATGCAGGAGATTAATGACATGGTGGAAGAGCTGCGCAATGTGATTAACGGTCTTGATCAGCGCTCTAAGGAGATCGGCAGCATCGTAGATTTAATCACAGACGTGGCGTAACAAACAAATTTGCTTGCATTAAATGCCGCGATTGAAGCGGCTCGGGTAGGGGAACAGGGGCGCGGCTTTGCAGTGGTTGCCGAAGAGGTGCGCAAACTGGCGGAGCAAAGCAGAAACGCGGCTGATGAAATCGGCAAATTAGTCAGAGAAACACAGGCCGAAAGCGGCAATGCCGTTGACAGTATGCAAGATGGTGTTAAAAAGGTTCGCTCCGGAACGGAGGCAGTTTTAAGCAGCGGCGAGACATTTCAAGAAATTGTCCGGGATGTCCAGCGGATTGTGCAGAAGATTGAGAGGGTATCGTCCGGAGCGCAGGAGATTAGCGCCGGCAGCGAAGAAATTGCCGCTTCCACAGAGGAGCAGGCTTCCTTAATGGAGGAGATAAATGCCTCTGCCGAGGAGCTGAGGGCCAATGCGGGAAGATTGATTAGCGAATTGAAACAGTTTAAATTCCAGTGATTTGAGTGTCAGTGCAGCCGATTCGGCAAGCTGCGCTAAATGTTAGGTTTTGTTAGTTTTCCTTTTTCCCGGGCGATATTTGCCATCTGTTCCCTTTTGTCTTTGGGCGGGAGATAGAGACTGCTCCTTCTGGTCAGTTTGATTGCCGACTGCCGGCAACCGCCGATACAGGCGCCGCAACCCAGGCAATTAGCTGATAATAATTCGGCGTGTGTTTCTCCCGCAGATTCTGTCAGTTGCAGCGCATTAACATGACAGCGCTCTAGGCAGGCGCCGCAGCCGGTACAAGCTGCTTGATTGATCACGGGGAGGAAGTTGCTTGGGTGGACGGAGGGGGTTTCATGCTTGTTGATGGAGCGGAGCAGACCGCAACAGCAGCCACAGCAGTGACAGATATAAGCCGGTTTTTTCTGCACATTATCAGCCAGATGGACAAGGCCAAGCTCCTCTGTCTGTTCAAGAACGGCTAACAGCTCGTCTGTGGATGCAGGACGGGCGAATCCGTGCCTGATAAGCCATTCAGAAGCGCTGCCGAGGGACATGCAGACATCCTCGATGGGAGCTTTGCAGGCAGTGCCTAAATGCATAGCTTGATGGCGGCAGTAGCACATGGTGAGAGAGCCGCCGCCGGCGTCGCGGATCATCTCGGACGCTTTTTCGTAAGTTAATACTTCTGTTTCCAGATCTGTCGGCAGCAAGCTTTCGTACGCCCAGGTTTGAAACATTTTTGTTTCGGCGCCAAAAAATTCGTTGACAACACCATTTTCCTGATGATACCGCTCGAATAATTCTGCCAGTTCCTTGAGCGGAAGGTTAGTTGAAGCCCGCATAAAAGTATACTCAAAAAAACCGATCACCAATGGACTTAGCTGATAATAAACGGTATCGTGACGGGGGATATCTAAAACCAGTCCTTTGCCAGCCATTTGCTCGAGCAGACGAAGCAGTTCTGCAACTGATAAACCGGTAGTCTGCGACAGTTTATCAGTTGTAGTAAATCCGGCTGGGAAAGCCGCGCCGAGCGCCGCTTCCTTTTCTGTATACATGATGGAGAGAATCTGCATTAACGTTTCATTTGGCACTGCACCCACCGGATTTTCATTTAACCGTTTAGCAAGTGCTTTATAAACCTCTTCTTTTTGGATACCAAGATGTCCCATGATATGCTCCTTTCCGTTTGGCAGCTGATAGCGGCAAGTTGAGAATATTGCTATAAGATTCTGGCTGGTTAACCGATTTCCTTTGCAAAAGTTTGCATTGGCAAAATTTATACTTTGTGGATAAATAAAATATTGCAAATACTATAATTCTACATATTTCCCCTTGTATTAAACGGGTAATTTGGATATGTTAATGCTTGTGTGCTTGTTGCGGCTATGCTGCTGGAAAGTATTTGTTGCGGAGTGTGTTCTGATGAATCAAGAGAAAATTAGGGAAATCAAGGAGAAGATGGAGAAGGAGAGGGAGAAGCTTTATCTGCTGGTGCGTGAGTACGGTTTGGATAGTCCGCAGGTGCTGGAGCAGAGCAGACTGATCGACGGTCTGCTGCTGGCGCTGTTCGCGCTTGAGAAACAGACTGATACGCAGGAGAACTTTTAAGGTTTCTAGGCAACAAAAAACATCCTCGCGAGAGGATGTTCATGATTTTATGGTTGCGGGGGCAGGACTTGAACCTGCGACCTTCGGGTTATGAGCCCGACGAGCTACCAACTGCTCCACCCCGCGCCGACGAAATTAATTCTACCATGGGACAGGTGTGTTTGTCAAATAGAAAATGATGTTCTGTGTGAGAAAAATTGGCCAAAAATTTATATTAAGGCTGCAAAGATGAAAATTAGAAATTTTTAAATATTATAAACCAGCTTACTGGTTTTTTTGTTTTAGAGCAGGATTTTCATTTTGCCGTAAGAATATAGATGAGCAACGCAAAGCTGTTGAAAAACAGGAGAAAAAGTTTTTGCAGCCGAAGTCTTTTAAAGGAGGGGAAAGGATGCGCGAAGTAAACGTAGCGGCTATTGAGGCGGTTATAGCCGAGTTGAGCATGGAGGCGAACTATAACCTTGGGGCCGATGTGTACGGGGCTTTTGAAGCGGCCTTGTCGCTTGAAACATCGCCTGTGGGTAAAAGTGTTCTGGCTCAGTTGATTGAGAATGCAGAGATCGCGAAGGAAGAGCAGGTTCCTCTCTGTCAAGACACAGGCTACGCCGTCATTTTTGTTGAATTGGGGCAGGATGTGCGTCTGGTGGGCGGTGATCTTTATGCGGCTATTAATGAAGGGGTGCGGAAGGGCTATAGCGAAGGCTATCTGCGCAAATCCATAGTCGGCGACCCGCTGAGGCGCCTAAATACGATGGATAATACGCCGGCTGTTATCCATCTTGAACTGGTGCCCGGCGAGCGCGTGAAGCTGACCATTGCGCCTAAGGGTGGGGGCAGTGAAAATATGAGTGCCGTTAAAATGCTTAATCCTGCTGATGGCGCCAAGGGTGTGGTTGATTTTGTGGTGGAGGCGGTCAGCAAGGCCGGCTCAAACCCGTGTCCGCCTATTGTGATTGGCATTGGAATCGGCGGCACCTTTGAAAAGGTTGCATTTCTTGCTAAAAAAGCTCTCCTGCGGGAAATCGGTTCAATCAATGCCGACCCGCTTTATGCCGAGCTGGAGAGAGAAATTCTCACGAAGGTTAACAAACTCGGTATCGGCCCGCAAGGCTACGGCGGCCGCACTACCGCGCTTGCCGCTTTCATCGAAACTTATCCTGCCCATATTGCCAGTTTGCCGGCTGCAGTTAACCTGAACTGTCATGCCGCCCGGCATAAAGAAAGAGTCATTTAACACGCTTGATAAAAAGGGAGGCATTTTAAATGACGGTCAGAAAAATTTCGGCTCCGCTCTCGGATGAGGACGTGCTAAAGCTGCGCGCCGGCGATAACGTGCTGATCAGCGGCGTAATTTATACGGGCCGTGATGCGGCTCATCAAAAGCTGTTTAAGCTTATCGAAGCGGGTGAGCGTTTGCCCGTGGATTTTGGCGGCCAGATGATTTACTATGTCGGTCCCTCACCGGCAAAGCCGGGCAGGGTGATTGGTTCTGCGGGGCCGACAACAAGCGGCCGGATGGATGTTTATACGCCCGCTTTGCTGGCAGAAGGACTAAAGGCTTGCATCGGCAAAGGAAGCCGCAGTCAAGCTGTAAAGGATGCTTTAGTTAAATACAAGGCTGTTTATTTGGCTGCCACCGGCGGCGCGGCAGCGCTGCTTGCCAAGACTGTTCGCCAAGCGGAAGTGGTGGCTTATGCCGAGCTGGGCGCTGAAGCCATCTACCGTTTGGTGGTAGAGGATTTCCCGGTAACGGTGATCAATGATGCATACGGTAATGATGTTTACGAAGAAGGGCGGCTACAGTACGCCATTAATGATTAATGGCCGAAAAAGATGGCTAAAAATTTTAAGGCAGGGAGTGGTCGGGTTAATGATTACGAAAGAAGAGCTTATTGCCAAAGCTAAAAAGCCGGCTTTGGATGCCATGCGTCTCCACCCTTTCTACAAAGGGAAAATTGAAGTTGGCCTGAAGTGCAGCGTGCGTGATTTTAAAGATTTTGCCATCTGGTATTCGCCCGGTGTGGCAGAGCCATGCAAAGCTATTGCCGCAAATAAGGAACTGGTATATGAGCATACAAACAAAGGCAATTTTGTGGCGGTAGTCTCTGACGGCACACGTGTGCTGGGCCTAGGGGATATTGGAGCGGAGGCCTCTCTGCCTGTGATGGAAGGAAAGGCCTTACTCTTTAAATATCTGGGGGGTGTGGACGCTTTTCCGATTTGCGTTGACACTAAGGATCCCGACAAGCTGATTGAATTTGTGAAAATGCTGCAGCCATCTTTTGGCGGCATTAACCTAGAGGATATTGCCCAGCCCAAATGTTTTCAGGTCTTAGACCGCCTGCGTAAAGAGTGTCATATTCCGGTTTGGCATGATGACCAACAGGGTACTGCCACCGTAACGTTAGCCGGGGTGATTAACGCCTTGCGCTACGTTAAAAAAGAGTTGAAAGATGTGAAAATTGCCTTGATCGGCGCCGGTTCTGCTAACGTCTGCTTTGCCAATCTGGTGATTTTTGCGGGCGCCGACCCCGGCAAGCTGTTTATCACTGACAGCAAAGGAATCCTGCATAAAGGACGGCTTGCCGAGTTGAAAGATGAGTATCCTGAGAAGTATGAACTGGCTCAAAAGACGAATGCCGAAAGTCGTATGGGCGGTATTGGTGAAGCCATGGCGGGAGCAGATATAGTCATCGGCCTATCCCAGCCCGGCCCTGATGTGATTAAGAAAGAATGGGTTTCTGCCATGGGCAAAGACCCGATCGTCTTTGTTTGTGCAAATCCCATCCCGGAAATGTGGCCCTGGGATGCTTTGGAAGCCGGCGCAGTCATCGTCGCTACCGGCCGTTCGGACTTCCCGAATCAAGTTAACAACTCCGTTTGCTTCCCGGGCATCTTTCGCGGCGTACTGGATGTCCAAGCATCCACCATCACTGACGAGATGTGTCTTGTAGCTGCCTATACGATTGCCGACTTGGGGGCGGAAAACGGGATCGACCCGGAAAATATCCTGCCTAACATGGACAACGTGGAAGTATTTATCCGCCAGGCGGTAAATGTCGGGCTAAAAGCGATTGAGCTTGGTATTGCCAAAAAGCGCCTCTCCAAAGAAGAACTGCGTGCTAAGGCAGAAGAAGCCATTTACCGTGCTCGCAAAATTACTAAAATGCTGATGGATAACGGCTACATTCCTGAGCCGCCCGCTGAGTAAAAGGGGGAGAAGATTGTGGAGAGCGATCTTAAGATGGTCAACATCTATGTCATGGGCAAAAAGTACCTGGTGCCTGACTCGTTAACTATTATGCACGCCATGGAATACGCAGGCTACCAGTTGGTTCGCGGCTGCGGCTGCAGAGCCGGTTTTTGCGGTGCCTGTGCCACAGTTTTTCGGATCCATGGTGATTATGACTTAAAAGTAGGGCTGGCCTGCCAGACAAAAGTGGAGCCGGAGATGTATCTGACTCAAATTCCTTTTTTCCCGGCGCAGAAGTCGGAATACAAGCTGGGGGAGCTCAAGCCCACAGCCGCTCAGATTGCCCAGTTTTACCCTGAAATTTACCGCTGTATCGGCTGTAATGCCTGTACTAAAATTTGCCCCCAGGATCTTAAAGTCATGCAGTATATTGCTTATGCCCAGCGAGGGCAGATTGACCGCTGTGCCGATGAGTCCTTTGATTGTGTTATGTGTGGTCTGTGTGCCTCCCGTTGCCCGGCACAGATTGTCCATTTTAATGTGGGGATTCTGGCGCGTCGCCTCTACTCTCGTCATTTGCTGCCGCCTGCCGGGCACTTGCAGAGCAGAGTGGCGGAGATTGAGTCGGGCAAATTTGCTGTCGAAATGACTGAATTGGTGAATGCTTCAAAGGAAACGCTGAGAAAACTTTATGCTTCGCGGGAGATAGAAGATTGAGCAGAGATGGTGATGCTAAAGTAGGAGGAGAAACGAATGCCTTATACTCCGCAGTTGCGAGAATTAGTTAAGCAGGTAGAGGCGAGTCGCGCTGAGCGCATTAAAAAAGGCCCTTTTCGGCGCATGACCATGGACGAACGGGATGAAGTTTTGAAAAATTTTCACCCTGACTTTATTGAAGCCAGTATGCGTCCGTTGTCAGTCGGTGTAAATAAAGGGGACAGGGTTCCGCATGAATTTGCGGATCTGATTGAAGCCCGCAGCCGAATTGAGGGCTTAGGCTTTGACTTGGAGAATTTTGCTTATGATGTGGATGTGCTGGTTGTAGGCGGTGGGGGTGCGGGCGCATCAGCAGCGCTTATAGCCCAGGAGCAAGGCGCTGACGTGCTGATAGTGACAAAGCTTCGTTTCGGTGATGCCAATACAGTAATGGCTCAAGGCGGCATACAGGCTGCCGATAAGGAAGGAGATTCCCCCGCTAAGCATTATTTGGATGTGATGGGGGGAGGACGTTTTGAAAACGTGCCGGAGTTGGTGTCTGCCCTCACATTAGATGCGCCGCTTGCGTTAAAATGGCTTGAGGATTTAGGAGCCATGTTTGATAAATTCCCGGACGGCACGATGAAAAGCATTCACGGCGGTGGAACGTCGCGCAAACGGATGCATTCTGCCAGGGATTACTCCGGGGCGGAAATCATGCGCACTCTGCGTGATGAAGTCCGCAATCGAGCTATTCGGGTGATTGAGTTTTGCGCAGCCGTGGAGCTGCTGCTCGATGAGGAGGGGAAAGTCGGCGGTGCCGTTCTCTATAACATGGAGACGGGAGAATACGAGATTGTCCGGGCCAAAAGTGTGATTTTGGCGGTGGGCGGTTCCGGCCGCCTGGAATATCAGGGGTTTCCTACTACCAATCACTATGGTGCCACAGCAGACGGACTAGTAATGGGTTACCGTGCAGGCGCAGAATTGGCATTTATGCACACCATGCAGTATCACCCCACAGGCGCCGCCTACCCGCCGCAGATTATCGGACTTTTAATTACCGAGAAGGTCCGAGGTCTTGGCGCTGAACCTGTAAATATAGATGGCGAACAGTTTGTCTATCACCTGGAAACCAGAGACGTGGCAGCGGCTGCCATTATTCGCGAAATAAAAGAGCGGCGCAAAGGGATTGCCGTTCCCGGCGGGATGATAGGCGTTTGGCTTGATTCGCCTATGATTGATCTGCTTTACGGCGCAGGCACTGTGGCCAGAGAATTGCCTGCGATGGTACGTCAGTTTGCCCGCTTTGGCGTAGATATTATTAATGAGCCGATGCTTGTTTATCCGGCACTGCACTATCAAAACGGTGGTCTGTTGATCGACGAAAATGGCTTGACTAACGTGCAAAATCTTTACGCAGTAGGCGAGGTTGCCGGCGGTATCCATGGGGGTAATCGACTGATGGGCAACTCCCTGCTGGATATTGTTGTTTTTGGCCGTCGTGCCGGTGCTCATGCCGGGGCTGCCGCTAAGGAAATAAAAGTTAAAAAACTGAGCCTCAACTATCTGCAAGCCTTTCAGCGGGAATTGGAGGCTGTCGGCGCAGATACCGGCGGGCGTGTCTCTCCCATTCTTTTGCCGCGCTATACCCATCGGATGACCTCAGCCTAGCCCTCTCGTTATACCTAATGGATGCCCTCACCCTAACCCTCTCCCAGAGGGAGAGGGAAGTTGTTAGGACGGGAGAGGGGATTTGCCCTCACCCTAACCCTCTCCCAGAGGGAGAGGGAAGTTGTTGGGAAGGGAGAGGGAAGTTGCCCTCACCCTAACCCTCTCCCAGAGGGAGAGGGGATTTGTTGGGCATGGAGAGGAGATTTGTTGGAGTTGTCTCAAAGAAACATTTGAGGCATTTTTTTTTTAGCAGAGGCAATGAGCTAGTTGAGACACTTTTTTTTGCAGAGGCAATGAGCTAATTATTGACAGAAAAAGGCTAATTGAAAGAAAAATTGTCTAAGTTCTGAAGATTCAAAAAAATGACTTGCCATTATGCAAAAAAGAGTGCTATAATATGTGTGAGCCAAAAAATTTTTTGGTTGTCCTTATATTTATTTTAGAAAATGGAGGAGTGGGAAAATGTCGGAGAAAGTTGTAAATAATGGTACTGCGTTTGTACCTCCTCAGGGATTTGTGGAAAAAGCGCGTATTAAAAGCATGGAAGAGTATGAGGCAATGCATAGCCGCTCTTTAAATGATCCCGATGGCTTTTGGTCAGAGATGGCTAGCCAGCTGCACTGGTTTAAGCCGTGGGAGAAAGTGGTCGAGTATGATTTTGTAAATGCGAATATTGCTTGGTTTATCGGCGGGAAATTGAATGTTTCCTATAACTGCCTTGACAGGCACCTAGACGGCTGGCGCAAGAATAAAGCGGCTATTATCTGGGAAGGAGACAAGCCGGGGGAGAGCAGGACTTATACCTATCATGAGCTGCATCGCGAGGTAAACCGTTTTGCCAATGTATTGCTGAAAAAAGGCGTGCGGAAGGGCGACAGAGTAGCTATTTATATGCCGATGATTCCCCAGCTGGCTATGGCTATGCTGGCTTGCACGAGAATCGGTGCTATTCACAGTATCGTCTTTGGTGGCTTTAGCGCCGATTCATTGCGCGATAGAATTAATGACAGCACATGCAAGCTTTTAATTACGGCAGATGCCGGTATGCGCGGCGGGAAAATAGTAAAGCTGAAAGAGACAGCAGACGAAGCGCTGCAGGCTTGTCCTTCTATTGAAAGCGTAATAGTTCATTGCCGCGCCGGCAATGAAGTGACCATGGTGGCAGGCCGTGACACTTGGTGGGATGATGAAATGGCGGCTGCCGATATTAAAAACTTTTGTGAGCCGGAACAGATGGACTCGGAGGACCCACTCTTCATCCTTTATACCAGCGGCAGTACAGGCAAGCCAAAAGGCGTTTTGCATACCACGGGTGGCTATTTAACACAAGCAAATACTACGACAAGATATATTTTTGACCTGAAAGAGGAAGATACTTATTGGTGCACAGCTGATATCGGCTGGGTCACAGGCCATAGTTATATTGTTTACGGGCCTCTTTCTCTTGGTGCCACAACTCTGATGTTTGAGGGGATTCCCAATTATCCAAATCCCGATCGTTTTTGGGATGTGGTGGAGAAATATAAAGTAAATATCTTCTATACCGCTCCCACAGCCATTCGTGCTATGATGCGTGACGGTGAAGAATGGCCGAACCGCCATGACTTAAGCAGTTTGCGTTTGCTAGGTTCTGTGGGTGAGCCGATTAACCCGGAAGCTTGGATGTGGTATCATCGCGTAGTCGGCAAGGAGCGCTGCCCGATTGTGGATACTTGGTGGCAGACGGAGACTGGCGGCATTCTGATCACGCCCCTTCCCGGTGCTATTCCCACTAAGCCTGGTGCAGCTACACGGCCGTTTTTTGGCGTGGATGCCGCTGTCATCCGTCAAGATGGCAGCGAAGCAGATGTGGATGAAGGCGGTTATCTTGTGATTCGCAGGGCGTGGCCCGGGATAATGCGCACTGTTTACGGAGATCATGAACGCTTTAAGAATACGTATTTCTCCCAGTATCCCGGCAATTATTTCACCGGTGACGGCGCCCGCAAGGATGCGGACGGCTACTTCTGGCTAATGGGGCGTGTGGATGATGTAATCAATATTTCCGGCCACCGCTTAGGGACAGCAGAAGTGGAAAGCGCCCTGGTTTCTCATCCGGCAGTGGCAGAAGCCGCTGTGGTTGGTTTCCCGCATGATATTAAAGGAGAAGGGATTTACTCCTACGTTATCTTGCGGCAAGGTTTTTCTGCCAGCGAAGAATTGCGCAAAGAGTTGGTGCAGCATGTGCGTAAGGTGATTGGGCCAATCGCCACACCGGATCGTCTTCAGTTTGCCCCTGGTCTGCCAAAGACTCGTAGTGGTAAGATTATGAGAAGGATTTTGCGTAAAATTGCCCATAACGAGGCGGAAAACATTGGGGATACAAGTACTTTGGCAGATCCTGCCGTTGTTGATGTGCTGATCTCTGAGCGTGTCAGTTAATACTTTGTCATAAGCATAAAAACAAAAAGCCCGGCATTTTGCCGGGCTTTTTGTTTGCAAAGCAAATTATTGTGGGTTTAGAGTAAAAATATGAGTAAACTAAAGTGGAGCCAGAGTTTATGACAAGAATTAAGGCATTTTAACTGGAAAGAAGGAATTTTCAAACAGGAAAAGGAAATTAAGACAGTCAACGGAGAAGAAGGGGGAAGGGCAGATGGCATTCAGAAGACTAAAGCCGGAGGAGTTGCGTTATTCTTGCGACCCGGCACAGTTCGAGTTTGAGACGACGCAATCAGTTCCGCCGCTTGAAGGAATTATCGGCCAGGAGCGTGCTGTCCGCGCCATGGAGTTTGGCTTGGCGATTAAGAGGCACAGTTATAATATTTTTATGACGGGTATGACAGGAACGGGAAAAATTTCTTACGCGCAGACGTTGATCAATGAAGTTGCAGCTACTGAGAAGGCGCCGGAAGACTGGTGCTATGTCTACAATTTTGAGAATCCCAGCCATCCGGTGGCACTAAACTTGCCCTGCAGTTTAGGAGCTCGTTTCAGTAAAGATATGGCGGAGTTGGTAGAGTCTTTGAAAATGGAAATCCCCAAAGCCTTTGACGCAGATGATTATGAGCGGCAAAAGGCAGAGATTTTTAAAGAGTTTCAGGAGATAAGGGCGCATTCTTTTGATGAACTAACTAAAATGGCGACGGAAGAGGGGTTTGTTTTAAAGCGGGCGAGTACCGGCTTTGTCAGTGTGCCGTTAATCGACGGCAAGGAGCTTTCCAATGAGGAGTTCGAGATGCTGCCTGCCGAAGAGAAGGAAGCGTTTGAACGGAAATCGAGCAATGTGCAGTTTAAAGCCATTCAGGTGATGCGAAAAATTCAACATGCCGAAAAGGAAATGAAAGCCAGGACTAAAGAACTGGAAAACAGTATCGGTCTGTTCGCGGTGGGCTATCTGATTGACGAGTTAAAAGAGCATTACAGCAGCCTGGAGTCGGTGGTTCGCTATCTTGAAGCAGTACAAAAAGATATCCTAGACAATCTGGATGAATTTCGCAGCAGTGACGAAGATGAAACTATGCCGTTTCCGTGGATGCGTCGCAAAAATGATCCCGGTTATAAATACCGCGTCAATTTGGTGGTTGACAATAAAGATGCTGCCGGTGCGCCGGTTATTGTAGAGACGAATCCCACCTATTACAATTTGGTTGGTCGGGTAGAATATGAAAACAAAATGGGCATGGTTACCACAGACTATACGATGATTAAGGCAGGGTCTTTACTGAAAGCCAACGGCGGGTATCTGGTTTTACAGGTGCGTGATGTGATCGCCAGCCCCGGTGCGTGGGAAGGCTTGAAGCGAGTGCTGAAAACACGGGAAGCTTGCTTGGAAAATTTGGGAGAACAGTTTGGTTTGCTTGCCATGTCATCACTGCGTCCACAGGCCATTCCCGTTAATGTGAAGGTGGTTTTGATAGGGAATCCCTATCTGTATCAGCTTCTTTATCACTATGATGAGGATTTTCGTAAACTGTTTAAAGTCAAAGCCGATTTTGATACAGAAATGGCGGCCTCAAGAGAAAATATGACGCAAATGGCCAGTTTTATTGCTACACATTCTCAACGCGAGGGGGTTCTTCCTTTTGACCGTAGCGGTGTGGCAAGGCTGGTAGAATACAGTTCTCGTTTGGCAGACCATCAGAAAAAGTTGAGCACGCGTTTTAGCGAGATTGTGGAAATTATCTTTGAGGCTGATGCCTGGGCGCAGATGGCGGGTGCCGAAGCTGTAAGCGGCATGCATGTAAAAAGGGCAATTACCGAAAAGGCCTACCGTTCTGATTCCTACGAGCAGAAACTGCAGGAGCTATTGGAAGAAGGAACGATCCTGCTCGATTTAGCCGGTGAAAAAATAGGTCAAGTTAACGGTCTGTCCGTTTTAAACAGCGGTGATTACATTTTTGGGCGGCCTTCCCGCATAACTGCCGTAACATATCTGGGCAGACAAGGGATTATTAATATTGAGCGGGAAGCAAAGATGAGCGGTCGTATTCACGATAAGGGCTTATTAACACTTTCGGGCTACCTTGCCGCCAAGTTCGCGCAGAAAATCCCACTTTCTCTTTCCGCCAGCCTTACTTTTGAGCAGCTCTATTCTGGAATAGACGGCGATAGCGCGTCCAGCACAGAGTTATACGCCTTGCTCTCCAGCCTGGCAGATCTCCCTGTCCGCCAAGATTTAGCAGTTACCGGCTCCGTTAACCAATTGGGTGAAATTCAGCCTATCGGCGGGGCAACTTATAAAATTGAGGGCTTCTTTAAGGCATGCAAACTAAAAGGGCTGAGCGGGAGTCAAGGCGTGATGCTGCCGGTACAAAATGTGAAAAATTTAAACCTTAACGATGAAGTGGTTGACGCGGTCAGAGAAGGCAATTTTCATATCTATCCGGTTTCCACAATTGAGGAAGGCATTGAAATCCTGACAGGCGTCCCGGCAGGGCAAACCGATGCAAGCGGCCGGTATCTTCCTGATTCTGTTTATGGCCGCGTCGTGAGGAAGCTGGAGGAGTATAACAGCCTGCTTGGCCAGGATAAAGAGGAAAAAAATAGTGGCAGAAGTATGGGTGAGAGCGGCTGTCCCGGAGCGTGCCATTAGACAAGGAAGGATCGACAGGTTGAAATCGTTACTAACGGTAGAGAAGTTGCTGCAAAACAGGGATGCTTATTGTGTGGTTGATGTGCGTTCGCCCGAAGAGTTTTTTGAAGCCCGCATTCCTGGAGCGGTTAATTTGCCTCTTTTTGAGGATGAGGAACGGGTAAAGCTGGGAGCCGCATATTGGCAGGAAGGAGCCGAACAGGCTAAAATGCTCGGTCTTTCTCTGGCTGCGCCGCGCTTGCCGCAACTTGTGGAAAAGATATTATCCTGCGCCGCCGGACGTGAGATCGTGCTTTACTGTTGGCGGGGCGGAATGCGGAGCAGCAGCCTGTTATCCGTTATGGAAGCCATGGGGTATCCTGTTTGGCAGTTACAGGGAGGATATAAGGCGTTTCGCCGCCAAGTCGTCAGTTATCTTAGCAGCACAAAAATTCAGGTGCCTGTCTTTGTTTTAAACGGTCTTACGGGGGTAGGAAAAACATTGCTGCTGAGAGAATTGGCAAATTGTGGTGCCCCTGTTTTGAATCTGGAGGAAATGGCTAACCATCGCGGCTCAGCTTTTGGTGCCATTGGCTTGGGCGCCTCGCGCAGCCAGAAGGATTTTGAATCGCTTTTATTTCTTGCTTTACATGATTTGCATGGAGCCCCCTATCTCCTTGTGGAAGGAGAAGGCAAAAAAATCGGGCCTGTTGTTCTGCCCGACTTTCTTTACCAAGCGATGTTGGAGGGACCGCATCTTCTGTTGGAGGCCGGCATAGATCTGCGTGTGGAACGGATATTAGAAGAATATGCCGGGATGTCGGCTAATCGCCAGGCTTTAGCTGACGCCATTTTAGCTTTGCAGAAAAAGCTTGGCCGGGAAAAATGTGAGCTGTTAGCTGCCAAGATTAGCCAAGGCGATTATAGATCTGTCGCTCGCACGCTTTGTACAGATTATTACGACCTTTATTACCGGGACTCGCGCAAAAAGAAAGGTGATTACCTCGCCGTTATAAACTTAAGCGACATCGGCAGCGGTGTGCAGTCAGTGCTGACCTGCTGCCAAGAAAAAGTTTTGCAAGATTTGGGCAGCAACGAAGCCGGGCAGTAACAAAAGTTCATACTAGGCATTTAGGGAGGCTTTTATTGTGCATGTAGTTTTGGTGGAGCCGGAAATCCCGCCTAACACCGGCAATATTTCCCGTACCTGTGCTGTAACCGGCACAGAGCTTCATCTGGTTGAACCGCTTGGCTTTTCCATTGACGACCGGCAGCTAAAGCGTGCCGGCTTGGACTATTGGCGGTTCCTAAAGTTGCACATCCATGAAAACCTCAACTCGTTTTTGCAGACTGCGGCGACTGAAAACTTTTGGTTTCTGACAACGCATGGGAAACAGAGTTATGCAGAAATTAACTACCGCCCTGACGATTTTCTCGTGTTTGGCAAGGAGACAGCCGGACTGCCAAACGAGCTGCTTGCCGCATATCCGGATCGTACTGTCCGTATCCCCATGGGCTCTGAACTGCGTTCCCTCAACTTGGCAAATTCTGTGGCGATCGTGCTTTATGAAGCATTGCGGCAACAGGGTTTCCCCGGTCTCTCTTGAGATGCTGCCGACAGAAAGCGGCTAGAGCGGCAAATTGAGGAAAAATAATTAGAGAGGTTGGTGCAAAAAGGAGATAAACAGAAAATATATGTTAATAATTCGCTGCAAACTGGACACCTTAGTGCAGACTGATATTTTTTAAAAACAAATATTAAGGAGGTTCGAGAATGTCTGAAAAAATCACACTGGAAATTGGCGGCTTATCCTGCAACCACTGTAAAATGAAGATTGAGAAAGCGCTGAAGACACTGGCTGGCGTTGAAAATGTGCGGGTTAACTTGGAGTCGGGCGAGGCGGAAGTTGACTTTGATGCTGCTAAGATCAGCGAAGCTGAGCTTAAAGCAGTGATTGTTGATGCCGGCTATGAAGTCAGAGAATAGTAGTCGTGATGGCTGTCTGCTAAAAAGATAAAACTGCTTGTGCCGGTTTTATCTTTTTAGTTCTTGACAAATGTTCAGGCAATAAAATATAGTTTATATTAGCAAGCAATTAGCAGACAATGGTTGGAATTGAGGCGATTGCGATGGATAAATTACCACAGATTCATAGAATGACAAAACAGCGCAAGACCATTTTAGATGTGCTTCGCGCTACTAAAGAGCATCCTACGGCCGATTGGATTTATGAACAGGTACGTCAAACCATGCCTCGCATCAGTTTAGGAACTATCTATCGTAATCTGCGGGTTTTAAAAGAAATGCAGGATATCCAGGAGTTAAACTACGGCAGTACGTATAGTCTCTATGACGGCAATGCGGAACCCCATTATCACTTTGTTTGCAAAGACTGCGGTGCGGTCTTAGATATTGACTTGCCCTTATATACCTCATATGATCGGAAAGTTGCTGAGTTGCTTGGCGGCCAGGTAGATTTCCATCGCATGGAATTTTACGGCAGTTGTCCCGACTGCCTCTCCGCTAATAACAAGGTTTTGCAAATCTAAAAATGCGGCTGCAGGCGTTGACTTAAAAGTTGTTTAAGGCAATCGGCAGAATTAGTGCTAATACAATCTCGGCAAACGTATGCTGGAGTAGGGGGGTGCATACCGTGAAACGCTTGTTTTTGCTGATTGTTAGCATTTTCCTGACTATGGGCATGATTCTATTGCCGTCTTTAACAGGAACAGGCCTTGGCAGCCTTGTCGCGCGTGCTTGGCTTACTTTCGGGCTGCTGGTTTTTGCGGGCTATTACCTTTCTTTTCTGGAAGAGGAGAAACGGATGCGCTGGCTGAGAAACAGAACTGCCAAACATTAATATCTCAGAATAATTATTGAGGACAGCCCACCGTACGGTGGTTTTTTCTTTAATATGGATGAGATAGCCGATTATCTTAATACGCTTGTTAAAACAAATCTTTTTTGTGTAGCGTTAGAGAAAAGGAAATTAACAGGAAAAAAAGAATTATATAGCCAGAGCGCGGACGGGGTGACGGCATGAAGAGTAATTCATTTGTTCATCTGCATACTCATACGGAGTATTCGCTTTTGGATGGGGCAGGGAAAATAACAAAGGCGGTGGCGCGGGCAAAAGAACTTGGCATGCCTGCGTTGGCTATTACTGACCACGGTGTAATGTATGGCGTGATTGATTTTTATAAAGAGGCAAAAAAGAGGGGGATCAAACCTCTTATCGGCTGTGAGGTTTATGTCGCGCCACGGAGTCGTTTTGACCGTGACGCGCGTAAAGATGGTAAGCAATATCATTTAGTTTTGTTGGCCCGCAACCGCGAAGGCTATAATAATTTGATGGAACTGGTGACACGCGGCTTCAGCGAAGGATTTTATTACAAACCACGGGTGGACCACGATCTTTTGAGCCGTTACAGTAGAGGGCTAATCGCGCTTTCCGGCTGTATCGTTGGGGAAATACCTATGGCTCTTCTGGAAAACAGGGAAGAAGATGCGCGTAAGCTTTTAACATTTTATCGAGAAACTTTTGGCAGTGAAAATTTCTTTCTTGAAATACAAGACCATGGCCTGACAGAGCAAAAAGCTGTAAACCCTCGCTTGATTTATTTGGCCGGGGAAACAGGCACGCCTTTGGTGGCAACAAACGACCTGCATTATATTTCGCGGGAAGATGCCGCAGCCCATGATGTGTTGCTCTGTATTCAGACTGGAAAAATTCTCGCAGACGAACAAAGGATACGCTTTTCCACCGATGAGTTTTATCTGAAAAGCACAGCAGAGATGAATGCCCTTTTTCCCAATTTGCCGGATGCTCTGACAAACACGTTGCAGATTGCCGAAGCATGCAACTTGGAATTTGATTTCGGGCAGACTCATTTGCCGGGGTACGAAATACCAAAGCAATATGACGACAACGGCTACCTCCGTGAAGTCTGTATGCTGGGAGCAAAAAAGCGTTATGGGAGCAAGTTGCCTGACCATGTGCTTGAACGGCTTGATTATGAGTTGGCAGTAATTGCCGAGATGGGCTACGCCTCATATTTTTTGATTGTTTGGGATTTCGTAAATTATGCCCATAAAAACGGGATCATGGTTGGGCCGGGCCGGGGCTCTGCAGCCGGCAGTCTGGTTGCTTATAGCCTGGAAATTACTAATATTGACCCGCTTAAGTATGGGCTGCTTTTTGAGCGTTTCCTTAACCCTGAACGGGTTTCCATGCCTGATATAGATATTGATTTTTGCTACGAAAAAAGGGAAAAAGTTATTGAGTATGTCGTGAATAAGTACGGCGAAGACGCGGTGGCTCAAATTATTACTTTTGGCACCATGGCGGCTCGAGCTGCTGTGCGCGATGTGGGGCGTGTCCTGAATATCCCGTATGCGGAAGTGGACAAGATCGCCAAAATGATTCCGCTTGAAGTAAATATTTCTATCAAAGAAGCTTTAGATAAGTCTCCCGACCTTAAAGCGCTCTACAGTAAAGAAGATAAAGTGCGCCAACTTATTGATTTGAGTGTGGCTGTGGAAGGTTTCCCTCGTCACGCTTCAACCCATGCCGCAGGTGTGGTTATCTCTAAGGATCGGCTAGTTACTCATGTGCCGCTGCAAAAATCGGGAGAAGAGGGTATGGTGACCCAGTTCCCCATGGGGACACTGGAAGAGTTAGGTTTGTTGAAAATGGATTTTCTCGGCTTGCGTACTTTGACAATCATGGGCGAGGCAATCCGGCTGATTAAGCACTCTTTCGGCAAAGAGATTGAGCTTGCCGCCTTGCCGCTTGATGACGACTTGACTTACAGCCTTCTTTCTCAAGGCGACACATCAGGAGTGTTTCAGCTTGAATCCTCAGGTATGCGCAGTATCCTGCGCGAACTGAAGCCAAATGTCTTTGAGGATATTATAGCGGTCGTGGCTTTGTATCGTCCCGGCCCTATGGAGCAGATTTCCACTTTTATCGGCAACAAACACGGACACAATCCAATACACTATCTCCATGCAGATTTAGAACCGATTTTGCAGGAGACATACGGAATTATGGTTTATCAGGAACAGATTATGCAGGTTGCTTCAATTATGGCCGGGTTTTCTTTAGGAGAGGCGGATTTGCTGCGCCGGGCTATCGGGAAAAAGAAATTAGAGGTGCTAAACCAGCAGCGGGAATTATTTGTTGCAGGCTGCGAAGCTAAAGGCCACCCAAAGAGAATGGCGGACGAGCTCTATGACTTGATTGTTAAATTTGCCTCCTATGGTTTTAACAAATCACATGCGGCGGCATATGCTCTGATAGCCTATCAGACGGCCTATTTAAAAGCCAACTTCCCTACTCAGTATATGGCGGCGCTGCTGACCGGCGTGATGGCGATTACCGACAAAGTGGCAGGTTATATCGCCGACTGCAAACGGATGGAGATAGATGTGCAGCCGCCGGAAATCAATGTCAGTGAGGCTAACTTTATTGTTGCAGGCGAGAAGGTCATTCGCTATGGTCTGGCTGCAGTAAAGAATGTGGGATTAGGCGCCATTGAGTCAATCCTGCAGGCAAGGCAGGAAAAGGGTGATTTTATATCTCTGCGCGACTTTTGTTCCCGGGTTGATTTGCGCAGTTGCAACAAAAAAGTTTTGGAGAGTTTGATAAAGTGCGGGGCGTTTGACAATTTAGGAGGAAATCGCACTCAATTTTTGTCTGTTCTGGATGAAACGATCTCTGCGGCGCAGACCATGAACCGAGAGCGGCAAAACGGTCAAATGAGTATGTTTGAACTTGTTGAAGAAGAGACAGACTGTCAGTGGCTGCAGTTGCGGGATGAATTGCCGGACTTGCCCCCTCTACCTTCGCGGGCACGCCTGCTCATGGAAAAAGAGTCGCTTGGGCTCTACATTAGCGGGCATCCACTTGAAGAATATCAACGGCTGCTTAAGCTTTATGCCGGATTTTCAGATATAGGCAATTTGGCAGAGTCGCGAAATAATCAGCAGGCGGTTGTGGCCGGCATGGTTAGTTCTGTTAAACATCTTGTCACGAAAACCGGTAAACCCATGGCTTTCTTTCTGCTGGAGGATCTGGCGAATTCCATGGAAGTAGTAGTTTTTTCTACAGTTTATGAGAAGGCAAGACAATGCCTGGAAAACGAGATGGTTGTCCTGGTCCGCGGCCGTACTGACCATAAAGATGAAGGTGAAGTGAAATTTATTGCCGAGGATATTCTGCCTTTGCCTAAGGAAGTCCGTGAAGTGGTTATTCGCTGTGGAGAGGACGGCAAACTAAGTCAGTTGCTTTCTTTAAAAGAGATTCTGGCAGGTTCTTGCGGCACCATGCCTGTCTATCTTGATTTTCCCGTAAACGGTAAGCGGGTGCTCTTGCCTCAGAATTACTGGTTACCTGCTGAAGCGCCGCAGCTTGCAGAAATTGAGAAGCTCTTTGGGCACGGTACTGTGACGGTCCGTCACTTGGGATAAGCGGCTGCTTGCGCGGGTAAAATTAAAAAGCAATTCAGGCAGAACCTTATAGGAGTATGTGCAAAGATGCGAAAGATTGGAGTTTTGACTTCGGGGGGAGACGCCCCCGGCATGAATGCGGCTTTGCGGGCTGTGGTTCGTAAAGCAATTTATCATGGCTTGGCTGTAGTTGGTTTTCGGCGCGGTTACCACGGTTTGGTTTACGGTGAATATCAGGAAATGCAGTTAGGTTCGGTGGCCGATATCATTCACCGTGGCGGAACTATTTTGCTCACTGCCCGCACGCCGGAATTTATGGAGCGCTCAGGCCGCGCTCAGGCGCTGCAAGTAATAGAGGAGAGCGGTATTGATGGACTGATTGTCATCGGCGGAGACGGTTCCCTGCGCGGTGCCGACGCTTTGGAGAGGTTAGGGGTGCGGACGGTTGTAGTACCCGGAACCATCGATAATGACATTGCTTGCAGTGACTACAGTATCGGTTTTGACACAGCCGTCTACAATGTTACCGATGCTATCAATAAAGTG
This sequence comes from Dethiobacter sp., assembly GCA_018333635.1. Taxonomy (GTDB): domain Bacteria; phylum Bacillota; class Dethiobacteria; order Dethiobacterales; family Dethiobacteraceae; genus GPS1B09. The sequence goes on along the minus strand of JAGXTL010000037.1, from coordinate 72,218 downwards.
CGGGATACCGCCACATCCCATGAGCGGGTTTATGTAATTGAAGTTATGGGCCGCACATCCGGGCATATAGCTTTGGCCGCAGGGCTGGCAGGTGGTGCCGAGTCCATATTGGTTCCGGAGGTGCCCTTTGATTTAACGGAAGTATGCGAGCGGTTGCAGCGAGGCGTTAAGCGCGGCAAACTGCACAGCATTATTTTGGTAGCAGAGGGAGCGGGTGGTGCGTTAAACGTGGGGGAGGAAATTAAGAAGCGAACCAAGATGGAAACCAGGGTCACTATTCTTGGTCACTTGCAACGCGGTGGTTCTCCCACAGCCTTTGATCGAATCCTGGCCAGCCGCTTAGGTGCTGCCGCTGTTGACCTGCTCCGTTCCGGCTCACATGGCAAAATGGTGGGCTTTCGCTCAAGCGATATTCATGCCGCATCGTTTGCCGAAGTGTTAGCTGAGAAGAAAGAATTCCCGCAGGAACTTTATCGCTTAGCTACCATCTTAGCAATCTAAAGGAGGAGCCTATGCGCAGAACAAAGATTGTTTGCACTCTAGGACCAGCCAGCAGTAATGTTGCCGTACTAAGAGAACTGATTTGCGCCGGCATGGATGTGGCGCGGCTGAATTTTTCCCATGGCACCCATGCTGAGCATGCAAAAACCATCGCGGCTGCTCGGCAGACTGCGCAGGAGCAGGAGCAAAACTTGGCTTTGCTCTTAGATACTAAAGGTCCTGAAGTCCGTATCGGCACATTCCCGGAGGGAAGCATTACTTTAAGGGAAGGAGAGCCGTTCACTCTAACTATTAAAGACGTGCCGGGGAGCAAAGAAGCGGTCAGCGTCAACTATCACGGGATAGTCAACGATGTGAAAGCGGGGATGAAAGTCCTCCTGGATGATGGCTTGATTGTCATGGATGTGCAGGATGTCACTGCCGAAGAAGTTCGTTGCAAGGTGGAAATCGGCGGAGAACTTTCAAACCGCAAAGGGGTAAATGTTCCCGGTGCAATTATGAACTTACCGGCTATCTCGGACCAGGACCGCGAGGATATCCTTTTTGGCATAAATAGTGACTTAGATTTTATTGCCGCTTCTTTTGTCCGTAAAGCAGATGACGTGTTGGCGATTCGTGCTATCTTGGAAGCGCACCGCTCCGGCATCCAGATTATCGCCAAAATTGAAAGCCAAGAGGGAGTCGACAATATTGAAAAGATTCTTGCTGCGGCAGACGGCATTATGGTGGCCCGCGGCGATTTAGGAGTGGAAATTCCGGCGGAAGATGTGCCTCTTGTGCAAAAAATGATCATTTCCAGATGTAATGCCGCTGGGAAACCGGTTATCACGGCGACGCAGATGCTTGACTCCATGATCCGTAACCCGCGTCCGACCAGGGCGGAAGCAAGCGACGTGGCCAATGCTATTTTCGACGGTACGGACGCGGTAATGCTCTCCGGAGAAACAGCCGTCGGAAAATATCCGTTGGAAGCCGTAAAAACAATGGCAAGAATTGCGGTGAGAGCCGAGACGGCCATGCACTATGCGCGTATTTTAGAAAACTTTGAGCTGCCGAAAGAAAGGAGTGTCACAGACGCGATTTCGTATGCCACCTGTCATGCCGCGCAGGAGTTGGGCGCCGCGGCCATTATCACCGCTACGCAATCCGGTTTTACCGCCCGCAATGTGTCCAAATATAAGCCGAAAGCACGGATTATTGCGGTGACGCCTCGTGAACCTGTGGCTCGCCGCTTGGCGTTGACCTGGGGGGTATTTCCGTTGTTATGCCGCCCTACCAGCACGACTGATGAAATGTTTTCGGCAGCTATCGAAACTTCGCTGCAAAGCGGTTATATAGATAACGGTGATCTGGTTCTGATTACAGCGGGTGTGCCGGTAGGTCTTTCCGGTACCACCAATTTGATGAGAGTGCATACGGTGGGTGAAATTATTCTAAAAGGAACTGGTCTTGGCAAGAAGCCGGTGACGGGCAGAGTTAGAATGACACAAGTGGGTGCGGATGCTGCGCACCTCCAGGAGGGGGAAATCCTGGTAGCACCTTGTACAGACAGCAGCTATGTACCTTATCTCTCAAAAGCGGTAGGGTTGGTGGTGGAGGAAGGAGGCCTCACCTCTCACGCCGCCGTTGTGGCATTGCATATGGGTTTGCCTGTTATCGTGGGGGCGACAGATGCTACTGCTCTTCTGGCCACCGGCGACCTGGTAACAATTGACACGGTTAGAGGCTTGATGTACCGAGGCAGAGCCACAATCTTTTAGGAGTGATGGGGATGAAACAGGGGATTGGGGAGATCCGTGTCCGCTATGCTGAAACGGATCAGATGGGCGTTGTCTATTACGCCAATTATTTTGTCTGGTTTGAGACAGGGCGAACCGAATATTTTCGTGAATTAGGAATGCCATATAGTGAAGTTGAGAAAAATGATATTCTCCTGCCGGTATTAAAAGCTTTCTGCCAGTATAAGTCCTCTGCCCGGTATGATGATCTTATTCGCATTGTGACTACCGTGGCTTCTCTGCAGGAAGTAAGAATGCTGTTTAAGTATGAACTCTTTCGTGAAACTAGCGGGGAACTTCTGGCGATTGGTGAGACAGAACACGCTTTTGTGAACAGGCAAGGCAGGCCGGTAGTTCTAAAGAAACATAATCCTTTCCTTTGGAGACGCCTGCAGGAGGCAGCAGGGGAATATGCGGAGTAGAAGATATGTTTATTAAACTGTTGTTGCTGTTTACGCTGGGACCATTGATTGAGCTTTATTTATTAATCGAATTGGGAAGAAGGATTGGTGCCGGTCCCACCATTATTCTTGTGCTGGCCACAGGTTTTTTTGGGGCAATTTTGGCGAAGGCACAGGGCTTTTTTGTGCTGCGCAGCATAACTCAAACATTACGCAACGGTCAACTGCCGGGGGATGAATTAATTGACGGCGTTTTGGTTTTGCTCGGCGCGGCGTTGTTATTGACCCCAGGATTAATCTCAGATGCCACAGGTTTTTTATTTTTATTGCCGATTACACGTCGAAGGGTAAGAAAATTGCTTATCCGTAAATTAAAGAAAGCGCTGGATGAGGGGACGTTGCGTATTTTCTGGCGCTAAAACGCAGGAGGGAGACTTAAATGGGAGACAGAAAACTCGGCATTGTTTATCACCCCGATTTTCTCATTCATAACCAACCTGGTCATCCGGAAAGAAAAGAGCGCCTGCAGGCGCTCTTGACACAGTTGCATAATGAAAACCTGTTTGAGAAGTTAGTGCAGTTGGAGCCGCTGCCAGCCAGCAGCGAAGAAGTGGCAAAGGTTCATAGCTTAGACCAGATCGCCCAAATCCGCAGCTTATGCAAACTTCAGAAAACACAATTAGACGCTGATACTTATTTGGTGCCCCAGTCATATGACGTTGCCTTGCTCTCAGTCGGTGCTGCTCTAAAGGCGATGCGCTCTGTCATGGGTGGTGAGCTGAACGTTTGTTTTTCTCTGGGCCGCCCGCCCGGGCATCATGCAGAGCCTCATCTTTCCATGGGGTTTTGCCTTTTCAACAATATTGCCGTCGCCGCTCGCTTAGCCCAAGAAGAATACGGCTTAAAGCGCATTCTTATTCTTGATTGGGACGTACATCATGGAAACGGCACGCAAAAAACTTTTTACCATCAGTATAACGTTCTGTTTATTTCTCTCCATCAGAGTCCTGCCTACCCCGGTACAGGCCATATTTACGAAACGGGCGCCGGTGCCGGTATGGGCTATAACGTCAATATTCCGCTCCCACCAGGCAGCGGAGATGCGGAATACAGCCGAGCCTTCATAGAAATAGTGCGTCCGTTGGCAGAACGCTATCAGCCGGAATTGGTAATGATTTCCGCCGGCCAGGATGGCTATCATGGTGACCCGCTGGCTACCATGGCTCTTAGCTATAAAGGCTTTGCGGAGATGGCTCGCCATGCCAAGGAAATCGCCGATCGCTCCGCCGGCGGTAAAATTGTGCTGACGCTTGAAGGAGGCTATCACTTGCGCGGACAAGCGGAAGCAGTAGTCACCGTTTTGTCCGAACTCGGTAATTGGGGGCGTCCGATTAAAGAAGAGCCGGCGTTGCCGGCCGAGCCGGTTTACGACGACCCAGGCCGCATTATTGCCGAAGTGAAAAGATATCATAATCTAAAGTGAGGAGGCGCAATGCCTCCTCATTTTAGTAAAGATTCTTTCGCCTAGGTGGATGGCCAAATAAATCAAACGGTAAAGTCGTTTATAACCAGACCGGTGATTAGCTTAGGATAGAAATAGGTCGACTTTTGAGGCATTCTATCGCCGGCAGCAGCCACTTCTGTCACTTCCCGAACCCGGGTAGGATTTAAATAGAACACAGCCTGAAATTCACCGGCGTCAACACGTCTTAGAGCATCTGCTTCTTCCCGGGTGTAGGCCAGGTTGGCTCCTCCAGCTCTTTTTCCCTTATCTATGCCAAGCATACCCTCCAGCACCAGGCTTTGCAGAATAGCTACGTCCAGTGAACGCCAAGCGGGAGAAAATATGCCGCGGCCGGCCGCCATGAGCTGATTGTCCGCCGCGCGGCGGAGCAGCAGGCGGTGAAGCTTCTCATCTCCCAGATAGAGCAGGAAGGCATGGTTATCTGCCATAAGAACAGTATTTGTGTCTAACTCTGCCGAGAGGATGGCTTCCCGGTCAGTATCCGGCAAAGGCAAGGTAGTAATGGTAAAAATTTTCTCGAGGTTATTTAAAAACTCTTTGGCGTTAAGTCCAGCTACGTTTTTTACAAGGCGGTGGGTGGGGTAGATCACCAGTCCAGGGTCATGCAAATTTACCAGGGTCATCAGACAAAAAGAGAAACGGCTGTCTCCCTTGGCTCGCATTTCTTTATAATAATTTAAGGCTGTCTCATAACGGTGGTGTCCGTCTGCGATATAAACTTTCTGGCTTTTGAAGAGGTTAGTAATAGCTGCCAAATCTTCCGGGTCATTTATCATCCAGAGTCGGTGCGATTCACCGTTTTCGTCGGTAAACTCCTCATCCGCAGTATTTTGTTTGTAGCGGGAGGCGATCTTCTCCACCGTTAGGGAAGAATCGTCATAAAGGCCGAAAATGGGGCTGAAGTTAGCATGACAGTGACGGAGAAGTTCTAATCGGTCTTCCTTTGCTTTAGAGAGTGTTTCCTCATGGGGGAGGATGATCCCAGTTTCATAATCTTCTAACCCCACGCCGGCAATAAAGCCGCTGCGCGTAAGGCGGCTGCCGGAAGCAGTAAACTCTTGCTCATAAAGGTAAATAGCAGGCTGCCCATCGTGAACAAGAATGCGCTCTTCAAGCCAAGTTTTGAAAAAAGCATGGGCGCGGGTGTAGCGGTTGTTTTGGTTGTCATCGTTTGAGTGGCTTTCTCCGTATTCAAGCCTGATGATATTATAATCATTTTTTTCGTAGTAACGTTTTTGTTCATCCCCGTAAATCACATCATAGGGCGGTGTGACCAAGTCGGCCAGTTGACCTGCTTGTGCTTGATTGTAGCGAACGCCGCGAAAAGGCACGATGATTGCCATAAAATTTCCCCCTTACTCTGAACTGACTTGATTTTACCGTAAGTTGACCTATAATGCAATCCGCTTGTGCAGCCTGCCCGGCAAAAGTGTTTGACCGGGTGAGTCATGCAAGATATACTGAAAATAAACTTAAATTCAGCTCTTTTCAGTGTGGAGCGGCAGGAGGGGTCATTACGGATGAGTCTATTTAATCGCAGGATAGAAATTGATATAAATTCCCACGGCGATGGGGTGTTCAGGCTGGTGACCACTCTCGGCGATCTCTATCACGATATTGTCCTGACCTTAATGATTAGCGACGGCGAGTTTCGGATTGCAGAGGCTGTTGTGGAGACAAACCGTATTCCGCATCCGCGCTGCCGAGAAATCAGGAAACTTGCCGGCTCCTTGACCGGCGTGACGGTCGGCCCCGGTTTTTTGTCCCAGATACGTTCCCGTCTTGGCGGAAAGGATGGCTGCCCAAACCTGTTGAACCTGGTTCTGTTGACGGCGCCGCTCGTTGTTAACGCTTCTGCCATACGGCGGCTGCAACATGAGAATCTGTCGCCCGAACAGGCGGAGGCTGTCTGGCAGGAAACGTTGAGCGGTGTTTGCGTAGCTTACCCCGAAAAAGAACGACAGGAGAACAGACCTAACGGTACTGATTCGTGAAGCAGGTCGCCAAAGCTAATGTAATCGCTTTATATGATGATGATGATTTGCGATGCAGTGATGCAAAATTGCATAATTCGATGTATTTGTGAATCAAAACTGGAAGTGAATAGTTGCTGTTTAAGCTAAAACGGTGTGCTGACTTGCGAACCCGGAATTTTTTATTAGCAGAGGAAACTATATCGTCCAGGGGAGCTACGATCCGAGACGTGGTCCTCCAGGTAATGAGAAGTTTTTTTTTGATGTAAATTGGCACAATATTTGCAATATTCGTAAAATAACTATCATATCATTTAGAGCTTGGAGGAAAAACAATGAATTTTCAACTGTCGGAAGAGCAAGCGATGATCCAAAAAATTGTGCGTGACTTTGCCGAAAAAGAACTTGCACCCATAGCCGCTGAATTGGATGAGAAGGGTGAATTTCCGCACGCGATAATAAACAAGATGGGCGAAATGGGCCTGTTTGGCCTACCTTTTTCCGAGGAATACGGCGGTTCCGGTGCCGGCTGCTTATCCTATGTCATTGCCGTAGAAGAAATCTCCCGCGCCTGTGCATCCACAGGGATTACCTATGCGGCCCACTGTTCCATCGGTACCGCTCCCATTTATCTCTTCGGCACCGAAGAGATAAAGAAAAAGTGGCTTCCCCTGTGTGTCCAGGGTAAAGCGCTTGCCTCTTTTGGCCTGACAGAGGCAAACGCCGGATCTGACGCCTGCGGCACCCAGACCACCGCAGTCCCGGAGGGGGATGAGTGGATATTAAACGGCAGCAAGTGCTTTATTACCAATGTAGGTGTGGCCAAGATCGCCGTCATTACCGCGGTGACAGAAAAGGGTCAAGGTACCCGCGGTATTTCCGCATTCATTGTCCCCACCGATACGCCTGGCTTCTCAGTCGGGCAACCGTACAATAAGCTGGGCCTCAAAGCCTCTGACACACGGGAAATCATTCTGGAAAACGTGCGGATTCCCAAAGAAAATCTGCTCGGCAAGCAGGGAGAAGGCTTTAAGCAATTTCTGGTGGCGCTTGATGGCGGACGCATCAGCATCGGTGCCTTGTCCGTCGGGATAGCGCAGGCCTGTTTGGATGCGTCTCTTAAATACGCTAAGGAACGTGAACAATTCGGCCAGCCAATTTCCAAGTTTCAGGCCATCCAGTTTAAACTGGCGGATATGAAGATGAAGACAGAACTAGCTCGTCTTATGGTTTACAAAGCCGCATGGCTCAAAGATAACGGCAAGCCGTTTTCTAGTGAAGCGGCCATCGCTAAGCTCTACGCTTCCGAGAGCTGTATGCAAAATGCCTCCGAAGCTGTCCAGATCCACGGCGGTTACGGTTATATGAAAGAATATCCGGTCGAACGCTATATGCGTGACGCCAAACTGATGGAAATCGGAGAAGGCACTTCTGAAATCCAACGGATGGTCATAGCTCGTCTCCTGGGTTGTTAAATCAAAGAAAGGGGTATGTTTAGTGAAAGATAAAATTGATTTGACCAGTGAATTTTTAACTTTAACCATTGGTGAGTTATTGGACCAGACAACAGAAAGATATCCAGACAAAGATGCCGTGGTTTATGCAGATAGGGATGTTCGTTGGAGTTACCGCCAATTACTGGAAAAATCTAATCAATTCGCAAAAGGGTTAATTAGCCTGGGAATTGAAAAAGGGGAACACATGGCAATCTGGGCTACCAGTGTTCCTGAATGGATAATCACCCAGTTTGGCTCAGCCAAAGCCGGGGCCGTATTGGTTACTGTCAATACAAATTACCGGGCCTTTGAGTTGGAATATCTATTAAGGCAATCTAATGTTGCCACTTTAGTTTTAATTGGTGGCTACCGGGATGCAAATTATACTGACATGATTAATGAGGTATGTCCGGAACTTAAGTTTTGCCAGCCTGGTCAATTAATATCCGAAAAAATACCTAATCTTAAAAACGTCATCTATATTGGTGAAGAAAGTCCTCCTGGAATGTTCAATTTTAGAGATATCATGGCTATGGGTCAGGAAGTCAAGGATGCAGAACTAGCAGAGCGCCAAAGTTCATTAAACCCCGCTGAAGTAATCAACATGCAGTATACCTCGGGAACTACCGGTTTCCCTAAGGGAGTAATGCTGACCCATTTAAATATTGTTAATAACGCCAAATTTGTTGCTGAGTGTACCGGCATTACCTCTGACGATAAATTGTGCTTCCCGGTACCTTTGTTTCACTGCTTCGGTTGCGTTATGAGTACCTTAGCCTCTGTTACAAAAGGGGCCACTATGGTGCCTATTGAGTACTTTGACGCAGAAAAAGTGCTTCAGACCGTCGAAAAAGAAAAATGCACTGCACTGCACGGGGTGCCTACCATGTTTATAGCTGAACTGGAAATACTCAAGATAAAAGATTTTGATACTAGTACTTTAAAGCGCGGCATTATGGCCGGAGCACCTTGCCCTATAGAAGTAATGAAAGAAGTAGTAGATAAGATGGGCATGAGTGAAATAACCATTGCCTATGGTCAAACGGAAGCTTCCCCGGTACTTACCCAGACTAGAACTAACGATTCCTTAGAGTTAAGGGTTTCCACTGTTGGCCGGGCTATTCCTCATGTGGAAATTAAAATTATAGATCCAGAAACTGGTGAGGAAGTACCTCGGGGAATCCAGGGTGAACTTTGTGCGCGGGGTTTTGGATTAATGAAAGGTTACTACAATAATCCTGAAGCCACAGCAGCGGCCATTGACAGAGATGGTTGGCTTCATACCGGTGACTTGGCCACTATGGATGAAAATGGTTATTGCAACATAACCGGTCGCTTAAAAGATATGATTATCCGTGGGGGAGAAAACATCTATCCCAAGGAAATTGAAGAGTTTTTATTTACTAACCCAAGCATTATGGATGTTCAGGTACTTGGCGTCCCCAGTGAAAAATACGGCGAGGAAGTCATGGCCTGTATTAGAATTAAGCCGGGTATGACACTGACTGAAGCAGATGTTCGTGAATTCAGCATTGGTAAAATTTCTCGCCACAAGATACCAAAATATATTTATTTTATGGACCAGTATCCTACCACAGCCAGTGGTAAAGTTCAAAAGTTTAAATTAAGGGAAATGGCTATTGAATTGTACGATTTAAGAAAAGCTGCTGAACAAAAAATGGCCTAAATAAAGAACTTAATTGGCAGGGTAGGTGAAACTATGTTTTCAAAGGTATTAATTGCTAACCGGGGAGAGATAGCTGTTAGAATAATTAAAAGCTGCCAAAAACTTGGGATAGAAGCCATTGCTATCTATTCCGATGCTGATGCTGAAGCTCCTCATGTTAAACTAGCCGGGCGGGCCTTTCATGTAGGCCCTTCCCGGGTCTCGCAAAGTTATCTAAATATGGATCGCATTTTAGCTGTTGCCAAAGAAGCGTGCGCCGAAGCTATCCACCCTGGATATGGGCTGTTGTCGGAAAATCCAGAGTTCGCACGCCGCTGTCAGGTCGAGGGTATAATTTTTATCGGACCAAAACCTGAGGTTATTGCTAAAATGGGCGGCAAGGTCCGGGCCAGGGAAATCATGAAAGCTGCCGGTGTGCCTATTGTCGCCGGATTTGAAAAACATATTAATGATGTCGCTCAGGCAAAGGGATTTGCCATTGAATTAGGCTATCCGGTCATGATAAAAGCCTCAGCTGGTGGCGGAGGCATTGGCATGCAAATAGTTCATAAAGATGATGAAATGGAAAAAGCCTTAAAAGCTTGTCAAGGCAGGGCCAAGGCTTATTTTGATGATGATTCGGTTTATATGGAAAAGTATCTAGAAAGTCCCCGGCATATTGAAGTCCAACTCTTAGCTGATAATTATGGCAATACGATCCATCTTTTTGAAAGGGAATGCTCGATTCAGAGACGTCATCAGAAAGTAGTTGAAGAAGCTCCTTCTGCTTTCGTGGACGAAAAATTAAGAGAGAAAATAGGGAATGTTGCCGTCCAAGGAGCCAAGGCAATAGGTTATTCCAATGCCGGAACTGTAGAGTTCTTAATGGATAAAGACAAGAACTTCTATTTTCTGGAAATGAACACCCGTCTGCAAGTGGAGCATCCCATTACAGAGATGATCACCGGTTATGACCTGGTTGAGGAACAAATTCTCGTCGCTGCCGGTAAGAAGTTAGATGAAGAAAAAGATAAACCCAAATTGCAGGGTCACGCGATTGAATGCCGGATTTATGCTGAAGATCCTAAGACATTGTTGCCCTCGCCAGGCAAAGTTAACAGTTTAACATTGCCCGAAGGAGATTTTGTTAGAAATGATTTTGGAATATGTTCCGGATACATTGTCAGCCCCTATTATGACCCTATGTTAGGCAAAATCATTACCTGGGGCAACGACCGCCAGGAAGCCATAAACAGAATGGTTAAGGCTTTGGAGGACTTTCAAGCAGAAGGAATCAAGGTCAATATTCCCATTTTGCAAAAAGTAATATCCCATCCCAAATTCATTGCCGGTGAGACCCATACTAATTTAATTGAACAAATATTAACGGAGGAATGAAGTTTGAAAGTAATATATGCAACCATGGCCGGCTTAGTTTTAAGTCTTCTGGTTAGCCACGGCGACCAGTTAAACAGTGGGGAAGATGCAGTTATCCTAGAGTCTATGAAAATGGAAATACCAATTCAAGCCATTGACAGCGGTATAGTTAAGGAAATCAAAGTGAATATAGGGGATTTTGTAAATGAGGGTGATGCATTAATTGTCTTGGAGTAGCGGGGGTGATTAAGAAATGTTTGAAAAGCTGCCTCGGAAAGTAAAAGTAGTTGAAGTTGGTATGCGGGATGGACTACAAAATGAAAAGAATTTTATCCCCACCCAAGAAAAAATCAGGCTAATCAATATGCTTAACCAAACTGGGTTAGAGCAAATTGAGATTACTTCCTTTGTCAGCCCTAAGTGGATACCCCAGTTAGCAGATTCGTTGGAAGTTGCTGTTTCTATTGAAAGGAGTCAAAACATTACCTACTCTGCTTTGGTACCAAATAATAGAGGCCTGGATAGTGCTCAAGCTACCGGAATAAAAGAAGTAGTTTTTTTTCTTTCGGCCAGTGAAAGCCACAGCCAGAAGAACATTAACAAATCTGTTAAAGAAGCTATAAGAATTGGTAAAGAGGTAATTAACCAAGCCTTATCCGTTAACATCAAAGTTCGGGCAAATCTTTCTACAGTGTTCGGTTGCCCCTTTGATGGTCCGACTGAATCCCAGAAAGTATTAGAGATTTGCCAGGAGCTATTATCCGCAGGGGTCTACGAGGTAGCTATCAGTGACACAACAGGTGTAGCTAATCCTAAGCAAGTTTCAGACGTAGTAAATTTCCTTTCCCATGACATTGATCTTAATAAAATAGCAGTCCATTTTCATGATACCCGAGGCAGCGGCTTGGCCAATGCTCTTGCTGCTCTTCAATGCGGTATTAGTACTTTTGACAGTAGCTTCGGGGGACTAGGCGGTTGCCCCTTTGCCCCTGGCGCTTCCGGAAACATTGCCACGGAAGACTTAGTTTATATGTTTCACGGAATGGGGGTAAAGACAGGTATAAACCTAAATAAGCTAGTCGATTGTAGTCGATATGCCCAAAAGCTCTTGGAGCGTAAGCTGCCGAGCAAATATTTACAAGCCAGCACTTTTGCTTGTGATGAGGTGATAGCATGGACGAAGGATTATCTGTAGAATTTCAAGGATACAGCTGCCTCATAACCATTAACCGGCCTGAACAAATGAATGCTTTAAATTTCCCCACTCTTAAAGAACTTCAAAAGCTTATCAACGACCTTCGCTTTAATACTAGCTTGAGAACAGTTATTATAACCGGAGCTGGTACCAAGGCCTTTTCAGCCGGTGCTGACTTAAAGGAACGGGCCGGACTAACCCATATTCAAGTTAAAGAATTCTTAGGCACAATCCGCAGTACCCTTACAGCAATAGAAAATTTACAGGTTCCTGTTATAGCTGCCATTAATGGCTTGGCTCTGGGTGGAGGCGCTGAGCTGGCTTTAGCGTGCGATATTCGTATAGCCAGTGAAACTGCTACTATCGGACTGACAGAAGTTTCCCTGGGAATTATCCCCGGCGCTGGCGGTACTCAACGTTTGACTAGGCTAGTAGGCAAGGGAGTAGCTAAGGAAATTATATTTACCGGGCGAAAATTGAATGCTCATGAAGCATTTGAGCTAGGCTTAGTAAATAAGCTGGTAAGTTCTGTCAGCGCAACCGTCGCTGCCCAAGAAATGGCAGCATTAATCAATAACAATGCTCCCATCGCTGTGCAACAGGCAAAGTTTGCTATTAATCATGGTTCAGAGGTGGATTTAGAAACTGGGCTCAATATTGAGGCCAAAGCTTACGAGATATGTTTGCCTACCAAAGACCGCTTAGAGGGACTTGCGGCCTTCAAAGAAAAAAGAAAACCACAATATAGGGGGGAGTAATTATGAGTACGACCCAAGACAGCTTAACCATAGTTGAAAAAGGTGCTGACAATACAGATGAAGCTTTAAAAAATAAACGAATAATAGTAAAAAAGGGAGGGGCCGAAAAGTATCATAAAGCCTCTCAGTCTCAATCTAAACTTTTTGTACGCGAGCGGTTAAAATTATTGTTTGATGCCGATGTGGAAGCAGAGGATGGTCTCTGGGCTAATTGCCTGGCCGACGACTTGCCAGCCGATGGGGTTGTCTGTGGAACTGGTACTATTAACGGCCAAAATGTTTGTTTTATGGCCAATGATTCTACTGTAAAAGCTGGTTCGTGGGGATGGCGAACCGTGGAAAAGATAATTCGCATTCAGGAAACGGCTGCTAAGCTGAAGATTCCCATGTTATACCTTGTTGATTCCGCAGGGGCCAGAATTACAGACCAAATCGAAATGTTCCCTGGACGGCGAGGGGCAGGCAGGATTTTTTATAATCAGGTAAAAATGTCCGGGACCGTTCCTCAGGTCTGCCTTCTTTTTGGGCCTTCCGCAGCAGGTGGCGCCTATATCCCAGCTTTCTGTGATGTTGTGATTATGGTAGATAAAAACGCCAGTATGTATCTCGGTTCGCCACGGATGGCTGAAATGGTAATCGGGGAGAAGGTTACACTTGAAGAAATGGGCGGTGCCAGAATGCATTGCAGTGTAAGCGGCTGCGGTGATGTATTAGCCAAAAATGAGGAAGAAGCCATCGCATTTGCGAAAAAATACCTCAGCTTTTTTCCCGCCAGCTATAAGGAAAAAACTGCTCTAACAGAGATAAAAGCCCCGGCGGTTGGCAGACCCTTAGAGCAGATAGTACCCAAGGATCAGAATGCACCCTTCGATATGGAGGAGTTTATCAATGGTGTCATAGATGAGGGCAGTTTCTTTGAAATGAAAAAACTATTTGCCCAGGAATTAATCACCGGTTTCGCTAGGATTGGCGGTCGGGCTGTGGGAATCATTGCTAATCAGTCTAAGGTCAAGGGTGGCGTAATTTTTGTCGATACTGCCGACAAAGCGACCCGCTTTATGACCCTATGTGATGCCTTTAATATGCCTCTGCTTTTCTTAATGGATGTTCCAGGTTTCATGATAGGGACTAAAGTTGAGCGAGCAGGTATAATCAGGCATGGAGCCAAAATGGTAAGCGCCATGTCAGAAGCAACAGTTCCCAAAATATCTATTGTGGTAAGAAAAGCTTATGGCGCAGGTTTATACGCTATGTGCGGTCCGGCCTTTGAACCAGACTGCTGCCTTGCTTTGCCGACGGCACAGATAGCTGTAATGGGTCCGGAGGCGGCTGTAAATGCAGTATATAGTAACAAGATTATCGCCTTAGAGGAACATGCCAGGTCAGCCTTCATTGAGGAGAAGCGCAAAGAATACCGGGAAGATATTAATATATATCGTTTAGCTTCAGAGTTAATCATCGATGGAGTAATACCTGCCAACGAGCTAAGGGAAGAGCTTATTGCTCGCTTTAATACCTATGCCTCAAAAGAAATGTCCTTTTCTGACCGTAAGCGCCCTGTGACACCGGTTTAACTGATGGGGAATTATGCCTTTAATCTGGGAGGAGCAATAAAACGTAATTCTGTCTTAACAGGCCATGAGGCTTTTGCTCTACCAATCAGCAAATAAAATTAGGGAGGTAGAGGTATGAATAAGTTGTTATGGACACCTTCAGAGGAAAGAATAAAGCATGCTAATATGACCAGTTTTATGGAGTTTATAAACAAAAAATATAAGCAGAGTTTTAGCACCTATAATGATTTATACAACTGGTCCGTTGTGGAATACACTGCCTTTTGGGAGGCCATGTGGGAATTTGGCGAGATAAAAGCCTCCCGTTCCTATGACCATGTTCTGATTAATTCCGAAGTTATGCTTACAGCCCAATGGTTTACAGGAGCAAAGCTTAATTTTGCCGAAAATCTGTTGCGCCTTCGTGACGATAGTACCGCATTAGTCTTTAAGGGTGAAACATCTGAGATTAAGAAAATAACCTATGGGAATCTTTATGACCAGGTGGCCCGTGTTGCCAAGTCCCTTCGAGAAATGGGGGTAATCACGGGGGACCGGGTAGCGGGCTTTATGCCAAATATGATTGAAGCTGTTATTGCTATGCTGGCCACCACGAGTATAGGAGCCATTTGGTCTTCCTGTTCGCCAGATTTTGGGATAAAAGGGGTTTTTGACCGTTTTGGACAAATTCAGCCCAAAGTTCTCTTTACCGCCAATGGCTATTCATATAACGGAAAACTGATCGATTCACTGGAAAGAGTAACGGGTATCTTGAAGGATCTTCCTACCATAGAAAAAGTTGTAGTAGTTCCATATACTGTGCCGGAACCGGATATCAGCAACTTGCCCAAGGCTGTCCTATATGAAAGCTTCCTTTCACCAGAAGAAGGTCTGGAAATTGAATTTACCCAGTTGTCCTTTGATCACCCGGTTTACATTATGTATTCCTCCGGAACAACGGGTGTTCCTAAATGCATAGTCCACGGTGCAGGCGGAACATTAATCCAGCACTTAAAGGAATTAATTCTTCATTCTGACCTTAAACAAGGCGAGACTATTTTTTATTACACTACCTGTGGCTGGATGATGTGGAATTGGCTGGTCAGCTCCTTGGCTGTAGGGGCAACAGTGGTGCTCTTTGAGGGCTCTCCATTCTATCCAGACCCAGGGACACTGTTTAAGCTTGCCCAGGATGAGGGAATAAATATTTTTGGAACTAGCGCCAAATACCTGGAATCGCTGGAAAAAGTCATGGATAAGCCGGGAGATTGCTATGATTTGGGCAAATTAAAGACACTTTTATCGACAGGTTCTCCTCTGGCCTTGGAAAGTTTTGAATATGTATACCGGGGTATTAAGGAGGACATATGTCTTTCTTCAATTTCAGGGGGCACTGATATTATATCCTGCTTCGCTTTGGGCAACCCTATAGGCCCTGTGTTTGCCAGGGAGCTTCAGTGCCGCGGATTAGGCATGAAAGTGCAAAGCTTTGATGCTCTGGGGGAGCCACAGATTAACCAAAAGGGAGAACTGGTCTGCACCGCCCCTTTTCCCTCAATGCCCATATATTTCTGGAATGATCCGGAACAGAAGAAATACAAACAGGCATACTTTGATTTTTACCCAAATTTTTGGAGACATGGCGATTACATAGAAATTACCGATTCGGGCGGGGTAATAATTCATGGCCGTTCTGATGCAACTTTAAATCCCGGTGGAGTTAGAATTGGCACAGCCGAAATATACCGGCAAGTAGGGATTATTCCTGAAATTCTTGACAGTATTGTGGTAGGTCAAAACTGGGAGAATGATGTCAGAGTAATTCTTTTTGTAAAATTAGCCGACAGTCTTGTTCTCGATGAAAATTTAATCAAAAAGATTAAAGATACCATCAAGGCTAATACAACGCCTAGACACGTGCCAGCAAAAATCATTGCCATTAGTGATATTCCATATACTTTAAACGGTAAAAAGGTGGAAATGGCAGTGCGCAGCATCATTCATGATGAGCCAGTCTTAAACAGGGATGCTCTGGCTAACCCCGCTGCTCTAGATTTATTTAGGAGGCTGCCGGAATTAAGCTTCTAAATAGGTTTGTTACTGTAGTTCAGATTAAATGACTAGTGCAAAAACAGTAACAATGTGAATGGAGGTTAATATGGAAATAAAGGATTCGCCGGTATTTGAAAGCTTGGAAGAGATGAGTAGGGAAGAGCTGCAAAACTTTATCAAAGATTTATGCAAACGCTGGTTGGCCCACGACGGGTTATGGTTTCAGGCTGCCGAGAAAAAATTCGGAATGGAAGCTGCTATTGAGCTTGATGAAATGGCTTGGGAGAAGTTTACCGTTGTCGAAGCCAAAAGGATTATGGAAACCCTAAGCCTGCCTGAAAATGGTGGCCTCAAATCCCTGGCCAAAGCTTTAAATTTCAGACTTTACGCTTTTATTAATAAACAGGAAATACTTTGGGTTAATTCAAATCAACTTGTCTTTAGAATGAATAACTGTCGCGTTCAGGTTGCCAGGAGAAGAAAAAACTTGCCGGATTTCCCATGTAAGACAGTTGGCATCTTAGAATACTCCGGTTTTGCCAGGACCATAGATCCTAGGATAAAAACCAAATGCATAACTTGTCCGCCTGACAAGCACCCTGATGAATATTATTGCGCATGGGAATTTTCTCTGGAAGAATAACTATTGACGCTTGATGCATTTTGTCATCATAGGAGGGGCTGTTATGCCGAGAAAAAGCATCGATTTGCAGACAGTGCTGGATTCTGTTTACAACGGCATCGTGGCCTGCGATGTTAACGGACATATTATTCTGATTAACAAGTCGGCGGCCAAGGTGGCGGGACAACAAGCGGAAAAACTGATTAGCGAGCGTGTAGACAAGATTTTTCCTGACACCGGCCTTTTGGAAATCATCCGCACCGGTGAAAGCCGCCCGCATCAGAAACTTGATTTTCAGGGGCGGAAACTTATTACCAACCGGTCTCCCATCCTGAACAGTGCAGGCGAACTTGTTGGTGCCATCGGTGTTTTTCAGGATATTTCCGAACTTGAAAAGGTGACAAGAGAGCTTGTTGAAGAGAAAAAATTGGCCAAAGAATTGCAGGATGTGATTGAATCATCGTATGACGGTATCTGGATAACCGACGGTGAGGGCTACACGCTGCATGTAAATAGTGCCTACGAACGAATTTCCGGCATGAAAAAGGAAGAATTCCTGGGCAGGCATATGCAGGAGCTGGTGGATGAAGGCTATTTCTCTGATTCTGTAACAATCCAAGTGCTTAAAAAGAAAGAGCGAGTTACCATGATGCACGATATATGCAAGACAGGCAAGCGCGTACTGATTACCGGAAACCCGATTTTTGGCGACGACGGGGAAATCGTCCGCGTTGTTACTAATGTGCGCGATATAACTGAACTGATTGATCTGAAGCATGATCTGGAAGTGAAAGAAAGGCAGGCGGCCCGCTTTCAGAATGAATTGGCGCAACTACGTTCCCAGAGGGTGGATGATGACATTGTGATGGAAAGCCACCAGATGCGCCACGTGTATAAGTTGGCCACTTGGGTGGGCCAGGTGGACTCTACTGTATTGATTCTGGGCGAGTCCGGCGTAGGCAAGGAAGTGGTGGCTCAGGTTATTGTCCGCTCCAGTGAGCGGCGCGGTGAAGCTTTTGTCAAAGTAAACTGCGGTGCGATACCGGAAAACTTGCTGGAGTCGGAATTGTTCGGTTATGAAAAAGGTTCGTTTACCGGTGCCGATAAAAATGGGAAGCCGGGCATGTTTGAGTTGGCCCATAAGGGCACTCTTTTGCTTGACGAAGTCTCGGAAATTCCTCTTTATTTACAAGTTAAGTTTTTGCGGGCTATACAGGAGCAGGAAATTATGCGCGTGGGCGGTACAAAGCCTATCAAGCTGGATGTGCGTATTATCGTCGCCAGTAACAGGGACCTGAATGAACTGGTGCGCCAGGGCAGGTTTCGGGAAGACTTGTTTTACCGCCTAAATGTTATTCCCATCACCATTCCTCCACTGAGGGAACGACCTGATGATATCCCGCCTTTAATTGACCTCTTTCTGCGCAAATTCAACAAGCGGTATAAATTAAAAAAGATCATTCGGCGTGAAGTAGTGGAGCAGCTGTTGACTAATGACTGGCCCGGCAATGTGCGCGAACTGCAAAACATTGTGGAGCGAATGGTGGTGCTCAGCCAGGACGATGTAATCGGTTCTGAGGCGCTTCCGCTGCAGGTCAAGCCGTCTATTGAGTCGGAGAGGCATTTCCGAGTGGATATCTCCGATGTAGTGCCTTTAAAAGATGCACTCTATGAAGTGGAGAAAAAGCTTGTGTTAAAGGCTTTGCAGAAGTTCGGGACCACCCGCAAAGCTGCGGACGCCTTGGGTGTGGACCAGTCCACAGTGGTGCGGAAGTTACAGCGTATTCGCGAGCAGGGCGGAAGCTTATAGCACTGTGATGATAAGGTGCATTAATTGATGCAGCAGAAAATCAAGTTGCTGTTAAGATATGATTGTGACTGTATCTCTTTCGGTCTTCGGCAAGAAAAATAGCCCTGCTATATTCGAGCTTTATAGGCTATAGCCAGTAAGAAGAAGTGAAGTTGGCATAATATTTGCTATATTCAGAATATAAATAAAATAAATTAAATTCAAAATTTTGCAAAAAATTTGGGGGGTGAGCAAAGCGGAAAAGCAAGGAAGCGATATCGAAGAGAAAAACAACAAAGCAGGTGACAAAATGGCGGAACCATTCGTTTTAGAAGTAAAGCAACGCAACAAGAAGATCCGTATGGAGTTTGCGTCAGAGGAAGACCGCAGGTACTGGGAGCGTGCGTACCGGAAAAGACGTTTTTACACGCTCTATTTCATGGTAGGCGTGGGGATTAATTTTCTGCTCTATTTTGCCGGCCTTGACCTGTCTCGCAATATCCTGATGGGTGGCATTGTTGGGCTGGCAGTACCGTTGGCATCCATGTTTGGCTTAACAGAACTACACTCTTACTTGGCTAGCAAAAATAGGAAGGGATAAAGGAGGAGACGACTTGTTTAAAGGAATGAAATCTTACTTTTGGTGGGGAATGGGTATTTTTTACGG
This sequence comes from Dethiobacter sp., assembly GCA_018333635.1. Lineage (GTDB taxonomy): Bacteria > Bacillota > Dethiobacteria > Dethiobacterales > Dethiobacteraceae > GPS1B09. Next base: position 52,865 of record JAGXTL010000037.1, on the reverse strand, counting down.
TTTAGTGTTTCTTCTGATGATTTTGGAAATGAAGATTCCCGCGATGACCTACGGAGTAAAGATTGGCGGCGCCCCTATCTCGTTCCTTTACACGCACGTGGTTGCACTGTATCTGTTGCCACTGGGAATAGCTTACCTGTTCTATTGGCTACCTGAACAGGCTGACAAGAAAACTAAGGGGCAGGAGGCGAAAAAGCATGGCGGTTAATCCCATTGTTATCGTGATGACGATTGCGTATTTCGCGGTTATTTTTACTATTGGATACGTAACCCGGAAAGCGTCCACGAATCCAATGGACTATTATCTCGCCGGCCGTAAAATCGGCCCGGTTGTCAACGGCGCGGCTCTGGCCGCCACGTTCTTAAGCCCTGCCAGTTTCCTTGGCCTGCCGGCGTTTATCTTTTTGCTTGGCTACCCGTTCTGGTGGGCGATGGTCGGCATTATCGGCGGGATGCCGTTGGCCACTATGTTGACAGCTGCGCCTCTTCGCAAATATGCTCCCATTTCCTTTACCGATTACTACTGTGACCGTTTTGAAGATCAGAAATGGATGCGGATTATCACCGGGATTCCGGTTCTTATGGGTACCTGGGCGTATGTTGTTCTATCGCTTGTAGGTACAGGCCTGTTCATGATGGCCATTCTGCAAGTACCGTTTGTTTGGGCTGTAATAATCGGCGCCTTGGCAGTTCTCTTCTATGTTTATTTGGGCGGTATGGTGGCCACCACTTGGTCAACCGCGTTCCAGGGTGCACTGATGGCGATTGCTTCTGTGGCCTGCGCCATTGCGGTGCTCCTTCATTACGGCGGGTTCGGCAACCTCGCCGACGCTGTATTTACAAGCACTCCGAATTTCTGGCTTATGCCGTACGCATCGGCGGAGGGGGCAGTTTCGCACCCGCTCTTTAGATCGTGGACCGGTGTGATTGGCTTTTTCTTCGTGTGGCACTTCGGCTTTGCTACCATGCCTTACTCCGTTGTCCGTTTCTTTACAGCGATGGACGTAAGTTCCGCCCGCAAGTCCGTTGTTTGGACCATCGTATTTGGCGGCGCGATGTACTGGGGACTGATTATCATCGGCACAGCAGCACGTCATTTGATTGAAACGCTGCATCCGCTGATGGGGCAAATCCTTAACACAGCAGACGGCCCGGTTACTATTGCTAATGTGACACAGGTTTTGACCAGAATTAAAGGCGACTTTGGCGTGGGTGGTGCTGCCGTCACCGATTACTCGATGATTGCGGCTATTGAATCTCTGGGTAATCCTTGGCTCCTAGGCTTGCTGGTGGCAGGCGGCTTGGCGATTGCGATGTCAACCGCAGCCGGTTGGGTTGTTGTGGGTAATGTACTCCTTGGTCGTGATTGGCTGGGCAAAGTGTTTGGCAACAAGTGGGCGATTGAAAACCCGATTAAATCTCTTCGTTTGATGACCGTGCTCATTCTTGTTGTGGGCACATATTACTCCTTTAACCCATTAGCACTGGTGCTTGACCTCTCCGGTTGGGCGTTTGTAATGATTGTGGCGACGCTTGGTGTGCCGCTGGTGCTTGGTCTCTGGTGGCCGAGAGCAACACGGGCTGCCACATATGCTAACATCATTGTCTTCTTCCCGCTAGTGCTTTACTCTTGGCTCTATGCCCGAAGCGTATTAGGCAGCCCGCATTGGTTCTTCCTTAGCAGAGTGATGTATGGTGACGACAGAAGTAAATGGATCTCCACACCGCATCAGTGGTATTGGGTCTTTGTGGCGTTCGCTTTCTTCATCGTAGTCTCTCTGTTAACCAAGCCTGCTTCTGCGGAAACAATTAAGCAGTATTGTGACGACCTCCACGTCTAAGATTGTGTCAGGAATTCGTACCTATTAACCTAAATGCGTGCTGCAGAATATCTAATTTTGGGAGGGCAGAAAATGGGAAACATGAAAAACTACGAAGAAACCTACCGTTCATTAAATCTGGTAGTTCCTGAGCACTTTAACTGGGCAAGAGACGAGTTTGACCATTGGGGTCAGGACCCTGCCAGGATAGCCTTATGGGTGGTAGATGACTTTGGACAGGAACAAAAGTATACTTTTGCCGAGCTGAGCAAATTGTCATGCAGGTTGGCTAATTTCCTGGCAGGACAGGGAGTTAAGTCCGGCGATAAGGTGATACTTGTGCTCGGTCGCTTGCCGGCCTGGTGGATAACATTGCTGGCCTGTCTGCGTGCCGGGATAATTGTGTCACCCGGCACGCTACAACTGACTCCCAAAGACATTGAGTACCGCTTTGACGTTTCCGGCGCTGTGGCCGTCATCGTTGATGAGGAAACCGCCGCGAAGGTGGACGTCGTCGCCGATAAGTGTCCGACGCTGCGCACCAGGATCGTGGTCGGCAAACGCGAAGGCTGGCTTTCTTTTGACGAGGAACTGGCCAAGGCCTCTGACAGATTTGAGGCGGCTGACACGCGGGCTGATGACAATGCCCTGCTGTATTTTACTTCCGGCACTACCGGTTTGCCGAAAATGACGGTACATACGCATGCCTCATACGGCATAGGCCACAGGATTACCGGTAAGTTCTGGCTGGACTTGACGCCTGACGACCTGCACTGGAATATGTCCGACACCGGCTGGGCAAAAGCTGCCTGGAGCAGCTTCTTTGGCCCCTGGAACTGCGGCGCCGCAATTTTTCAGCATTACAGCACCGGCAAATTTGACGGTAAGCTAACCCTGCAAATGCTGGAGAAATACCCGATTACCACTTTGTGCGGCCCGCCGACAGCTTTCCGTGTTTTCGTGCTGGAAGATCTGAAGAAGTATAACTTTAAAACGTTGCGTCATTGCGTGGCTGCCGGAGAACCGCTTAACCCGGAGGTTATGAACGTCTGGAAGGATGCGACTGGCCTGACTATTTACGACGGTTACGGGCAGACTGAAACAGTTCTGCTTGTCGGCAATTTCCCTTGCAACGAAGTGCGCTTCGGGTCGATGGGCAAAATGTCGCCTGGCTTTTATATCGGGATTATCGGCGATGATGGCAGGGAAGTGCTGCCTGGAGATGAAGGCGATATTGCCGTAAGACTGACTCCCAAGCGGCCCGTCGGTCTTTTTAAAGAGTATTTTAACGAGCCGGAGCGGACTGCCGCCACTGTGCGCGGCGACTGGTATATCACCGGCGACCGCGGCATTAAGGACAAGGATGACTATATTTGGTTTGTCGGACGGACTGACGATGTAATCCTGACGTCCGGCTATCGGATTGGTCCTTTTGAGGTGGAGAGCGCGTTGATTGAACATCCGGCGGTAGCGGAGTCGGCCGTTGTAGCCAGCCCAGATGAGGTTCGCGGCGAGATTGTGAAGGCTTTTGTCATTCTGGCGCCCGGTTACCAAGGCTCTGCGGCGCTGGTCAAGGAACTGCAGGACTTTGTCAAGAAAATCACTGCGCCATACAAATATCCGCGTGAAATCGAGTTCGTGGAAGCTTTGCCAAAAACGATCAGCGGGAAAATCCGACGCATCGAACTGCGTGAACTTGAAAAAGAACGCAAACTGACTAAAAAAGTGGAAAACAATCTTTCCTGAGACGAAGACATTTTCAGACAGAATATTCAGAGGTGAGTGAGTGAGAGAAACTGTTATTGTCAGCTTTGCAAGGACGCCGTTTGGTGGTTTTTTGGGTTCATTGAAAGATGTCGCGGCGGTCGACTTAGGCGCGGCCGCCATCAGAGAGGCTGTCTCCCGGGCAGGTATAGATGGGGGCAGTATTGATTATGTTTTGATGGGCATGGTCATTCAGGCCGGTGCGGGCCAGATTCCTTCCCGTCAAGCCACAATTAAAGCAGGGCTCCCGGTGGAAGTCCCGTCCGATACCATCGGCAAAGTTTGTGCCTCAAGTCTGCGTGCGGTTAACCTTGGCGACGCCATGATCCGGGCCAATGAGGTCGATATCATCGTAGCAGGGGGAATGGAGAATATGTCTGCGGCGCCCTATCTTTTGCCAAAAGCACGCACCGGTTACCGTATGGGTGATGGGCAACTGCTGGATTCAATGGTAAAAGACGGTCTTTGCTGTGCCATTCACGATGTCCATATGGGTGTACACGGCGGTGATGTGGCCGATGAGTATGGCATTGGACGAGAAGCTCAGGACGAGTGGGCGCTGAGAAGCCACATGCTGGCCATAAAGGCGATGAGTGAAGGCAAGCTGCAGGAAGAAATATTCCCGGTAGTTATACCGCAGAAAAAAGGCGACCCGCTTGTTTTTGACAAAGACGAACTGCCGAGACGAAGCACAAATCTTGAAGCGTTATCGAAGCTGCCGCCAATCTTTAAAAAAGGCGCCTGTGTGACCGCGGGAAATGCGCCTCCTATTTCTGACGGTGCGTCTGCTTTGGTGTTAATGTCGCGTGAGAAAGCAGAGGCTCTGGGACTAAAACCGTTGGCCAGCATCGTGTCACAGGGAGCGGCATCAGCGCCCGCGCCGTATATTGCCACAGTACCTGCTTTAGCAGGGAAGAAAGCATTGGAGAAAGCCGGTCTTACTGCGGACCAATTGAGCCTGATTGAAGTGAATGAGGCGTTTGCTGCCGTGGCTCTCACAGCCATTAAGCTGGGTGACTGGAATCCTGATGTGGTCAATGTCAACGGTGGTGCCATTGCCTTTGGCCATCCCATCGGAGCGAGCGGCGGCCGGATTTTAATGACACTGTTGACGGAAATGAAGCGGCGCGGAGTCGAATACGGCATGGCAACGATCTGCAGCGGTGCCGCTCAGGGCGAAGCCACGATACTTAGACTGGAACGGTAGTAAAAGGAAAAGGTAAAGGGGAAGACGCTTTGGAGATTAAAAAGATCATGGTGTTGGGAGCCGGACAGATGGGCGGCGGGATTGCCCAGGTTTGCGCCCAAGCAGGTTATCAGGTGCTGCTCAGAGATATTAAAGACGAATTCGTAGCCGGGGGCATGAAAATTATTGAAAAGAACCTGTCGAGCAACGTGAAAAAAGGCCGTATGAGCGTAGAGGAAAAGAATGCTGTCCTTGGCCGTATTTCCACCACGCTTTCATTGGAAGACGGCCATAATGTGGAGCTTGTCATCGAAGCTATCACTGAAGACCCGAAGTTAAAGTCAGAAATATTTTCTGCTCTTGACAGGATTTGTCCGCCTCATGCGATTCTGGCCAGTAATACATCATCTCTGCCTATAACGCAAATCGCTGCAGCTACAAAAAGGCCGGAAAAAGTCATCGGAATGCACTTTATGAATCCGGTTCCTGTTATGAAACTAGTTGAAGTAATACGTGGCATTGCTACATCCGATGAAACATTTAAGATTGTTGACGAGTTGTCTGTCAAGCTTGATAAAGTTCCGGTGGAAGTAAACGATTTCCCCGGCTTTGTAGCCAACCGAATTTTGCTGCCGATGATTAACGAAGCGGTCTATTGCCTGATGGAAGGCGTCGGCTCTGTGGCAGGGATTGACACAGTGATGAAGTTGGGTATGAACCACCCGATGGGCCCGCTGGAGCTGGCTGACCTGATCGGCCTTGATACATGCCTTGCCATTATGGAAGTTCTCTATGACGGTTTCAAGGATTCCAAATACCGTCCGTGCCCGTTGCTGCGCAAATATGTGACGGCAGGTTGGCTTGGCCGTAAGTCGGGCAGAGGGTTTTACAAATACGAGGAGGGTTGCAATGGAGTTCAAATTAAACGAACAGCACCAAATGATGCAAAAGCTGTTCTATGACTTTGCACAAAAAGAGATTGCACCAAAAGCGGCAATGTATGACGAAACCGCACAATTTCCGGCAGACAATATCCGGAAAATGGGCGAACTGGGTTTTATGGGAATTCCCATTCCGCAAGAGTATGATGGCGCCGGCGCCGATTTCCTCACATATATCCTGTGTATTGAAGAGATCTCCCGCGCCTGTGCCTCCACCGGAGTCATTCTATCTGTTCATACGTCTGTGGGTACTTTCCCTATACTCTATTTTGGCACAGAAGAACAAAAGAAAAAATATCTATCTAAATTAGCCACAGGTAAATACCTTGGTGCGTTTGCTCTAACAGAGCCGGGTGCCGGCTCCGACGCGTCCGGTTTGCGTACCTTGGCGAAAAAAGACGGTGATGATTACGTATTAAACGGCACGAAAAATTTCATCTCCAATGGCGGTCATGCCAATGTCTACACCGTTTTTGCCACCGTGGACAGGAGCCTGGGAAGCAAAGGGATAACAGCACTTTTAGTAGATAAAGACACAGCAGGGTTCAGGGTAGGCACCGCTGAAAAGAAAATGGGCTTAAACGCTGATATAACCACAGAGCTTGTCTTTGAAGATTGCCGTATCCCGGCTAGCCAGCGTCTGGGGCAGGAAGGCGAAGGATTTAGAATCGCCATGAGCCTCTTAGACGGGGGCCGCATTGGCATCGCAGCCCAAGGATTGGGGATTGCCCAAGCCGCTTATGATGAAGCTCTTAAACATGCTCAGTTCCGCGAGCAGTTCGGACAGCCCATATTTAATAATCAGGCCATCGCTTTCAAACTGGCCGATATGGCTACACAGATTGAAGCGGCTCGGCTATTGGTTTATCAGGCGGCGTTCCGTAAAGAAAACGGACTGCCATGCGGAAAACAGGCTTCTATGGCAAAGTATTTTGCTACTGACACTGCTATGGCTGTAACAACGGAAGCTGTGCAAATCTTTGGCGGCTACGGGTACAGCCGTGAATATCCGGTTGAGCGGCTGATGCGCGACGCAAAGATTACACAGATTTATGAAGGTACAAACCAGATTCAGCGCCTTGTTATCGCTAAGGCTCTGGGAAAAGGCCTCTAGGTTGAATACATGTGAAAGACAGGGGGGAATAAGATGTGCACAAATGACAAAGACAAGATTTGTCAGGGGAAAGAGGAGTGGGAAGAGTGTGTCTCGAAAATGCAGGATAGACCCCATAAATTTATGACAGTCTCCTCCGTTCCCATCAAACCGCTTTACACCCCTGAAGATATTCAAGGCCAATCCTATATGACAGAGCTGAATTACCCCGGCTCATATCCGTATACCCGTGGCGTTCAGGCAAATATGTACCGTGGCCGTCTCTGGACAATGCGTCAGTTTGCCGGTTTTGCCTCGGCCGTAGAATCCAATGAGCGCTATAAATACCTCTTAAGCCAGGGACAGACCGGCCTGTCGGTTGCATTCGATATGCCCACCATCATGGGCTATGATTCCGACCATCCCCGCGCCTTTGGTGAAGTAGGGCGTGTAGGAGTGGCTATTGACTCACTTGATGATATGGAAACTCTGTTCTCTGGTATTCCTCTTGACAAAATCACCACATCCATGACAATCAACGCCCCTGCTGCCATCCTCTGGTCTCTCTATATCGCCACAGCGGAAAAACAGGGCGTAGCATCTCATAAACTGGGTGGCACCATTCAAAACGACATCCTCAAAGAATACATCGCCCAGAAATCATGGATTTTCCCACCTGAACCGTCTCTGCGGCTTATCACTGACATCTTTGCCTTTGCCTGCCAGCACGTGCCCAAGTGGAACACCGTCAGCATCTCCGGCTACCATATTAGGGAAGCCGGCTCCACCGCTGTTCAGGAACTTGCATTTACGTTGGCCAACGGGTTCGCCTATGTGGAAGCAGGAATGGCTGCAGGGCTCGACGTGGACGCTTTTGCTCCGCGCCTTTCTTTCTTCTTTAACGCTCATATTGATTTCTTCGAAGAAATCGCAAAATATCGCGCTGCTCGCCGGATCTGGGCACGACGTATGAAAGAAAAATACGGCGCCAAAGATGAGCGCTCCCTCCTGTTGCGCTTCCACACCCAGACTGCCGGTTGCTCGCTCACCGCACAACAAGCGGAAAACAACATCGTCCGCACAGCGTACGAGGCTATGGCAGCGGTACTAGGCGGCACTCAGTCGCTGCACACCAACTCCATGGATGAAGTGCTGGCATTGCCCTCAGAGAAATCCGTGCGCATCGCGTTGCGCACACAACAAATCATCGCCGAGGAAACAGGTGTAGTGAACACCATTGATCCACTGGCCGGCTCCTACTTCGTGGAAGCGTTGACTAACTACATGGAAGAGGAAGCAGAGAAATACTTTCTGCGCATAGGCAGCTTTGGCGGAGTTCTGCCTGCCATCGCTGCCGGTTTCTTCCAGCAGGAAATCGCCGACGCTGCCTACCGTTATCTGCAAGAAATTGAGAGAAACGAACGGATCATCGTAGGTGTCAACGATTACATCATTGAAGAGCATCAGCAAGTTGACCTCCTAAAGATCGATCCGCAGATTGAATTGGAGCAGCATAAACGTGTTCAAAACGTACGCGCCAAGCGGGACAACATTGTCTGCGCTAACCGTCTGGAAGCTCTGCGCAAAGCCGCCGGCACCAGTGACAATCTGATACCGTACATCCTTGACGCTGTCCGCGCCTATTCCACAGAAGGTGAAATTATCCAGGTGCTGCGTGAAGTCTTTGGGGAATACAAAGAGAAGCCCATTTTCTAGCAGAAGGGGATAAGCGAATGAATACAGAGAGAAAAATCCGCGTCCTTGTAGCCAAGCCGGGGTTGGACGGTCACGACCGCGGTGCAAAAGTAGTGGCGAGAGCACTGCGTGATGCCGGAATGGAAGTTGTCTACACCGGCCTCCACCAAACACCGGAACAGATTGTGGAAGCAGCCATCCAGGAAGATGTGGACATGATCGGCCTGAGTGTTCTCTCCGGTGCTCATATGACCATTTTTCCGCGTATCTGCGAGCTGTTGAAAGAAAACAATGCGGAAGATATTATTGTAATGGGCGGAGGAATTATCTCCGACGATGACATCAAAGAGCTGATTGACGGCGGCTACGCCGGTGCGCTCTTTACACCGGGCATTCGTACCGGGGAAATTATAAAGTGGATACGCAGTACAATGACAGAGAAGCTATCATAAATAATGTGGCGGGCCCAATGCTACACGGGACCGCCACATTATTATTTGGATAGTTTGAAAAATTTGCATAATTAGTTGCAGAAGCTAATACTGCTTTTCATATGCAAGAAATAGTAGAGCTGCTTTAGCGTGAGGATGTTTTGCTCCCGCAGGCAAGCCAAGTATTTTAAGAAAATTTCTGCCGTCATCAGCGAGTCTCCCAGGGCTGTATGACGCGCCCGGATAGGGACGTGGTGCTTTCTCAAGAGAGTGTCTAGGTCATGGGCTGCAAACTCAGGACTTAGAGCCCTGGAAAGCTTATAAGTATCGATGACCTGGTTGTATATTTCAGTTTGAGTATACCAGTTCAGTTTAATGTTGATAAATGCCAAGTCAAACTCCGCATTGTGAGCCACCAGCACCGAATCCCCGATAAAGTCAAGGAAATCATTGAGAACAGCGCAGACGTGACGTTTGTCTGACACCATTTCAGCAGTAATGCCCGTCAGTTCCTGTATTGCCGGCGGGATGCTGCGGTATGGGTTCACCAGTTCGTTAAAAATTAAATCCTCCCGGATTTGTCCGTTTTCCACTACTACTGCGGCAATGCTGATAATTTCATCACCCTGATAGGGGTAGAAGCCGGTAGTCTCCGTGTCAAAGAGGATATAGCGGCTGTTCTCAAGCGGAACATCCCAGTCTTTTTTTGTTTTAAGCTGTAATGATTTTTCCGTGATGGCTGAGGTTATTTTCTGCTCCGGTTCGAAGCTATTCCGATTTCCGCGACGTTCGGCGCGCAGCTTATAAAGCCAGTAAAGAAAACGGTCGGTAAGCAGCTGCAATCGGGAGAGGCGGGGCTTCATCATCTGTTTTTCGCGGTTTAGATTTCTGAAAGGCAGCACTTTGCTCACTCCTTATTGTCAGCCAATAAACGCATAAAATGCATGACCAGTCAGATTTTGCAGACGATCTGCCGCTATAAATGCTTCTCGGAGTGCAGATTTGTCTCGCTTACTTAATTCATTAGGGTTTAGATAATTATCAGGTTGTTGACCAACGCTTAGCTGGTGGAGACTTTGCCTAATGCGGAGCATCATTAATGTTTCGTAGGCATTTTCAAGCAGTTCGTTTTCTTCTTCAGACATGACGCGCTTTTTTGCCAGTTTTTCTAAGCGTTTAAACGTGTTGGTCTCTACAATCCCTTCCCGCAGGGAAAAGATGCGCAGGCAGTCAACGATGTGAACGCAGGCGGCGCTCTTTAAATTGACCAGGTTGCGATGTTCCTTTGTTTTTTCTGTAATGATTTGCTTGAAAAAGGTTAGCGGGATACGGTGGCTTAGATCATCTTTAGCCAAAAACAGCAGCACGGTGCCGGACTTTTGAAAACTGCGGGTGACAAAATTGCGGAGCAGGTCACAAAGCGTTTTTTTGCCGTAGACATACCGAAAATCGAGAAAGATTGTCATCATGCGGATATTTTCCGGATCCAGCTTGTCAACCCAGGCGTTAATTGTTTCGCGCCAACCGTTAAAGGAACGACACCAAAATGGGTTTGAGGCCATCACATTTCCCTTGCATTTGGCAAAGCCGCAGCGTAAGAGGCTTTCCACCACTTTTTCTGCCAGGAGTTGAAAGTAAATTATTACCGCTTCTTCTTTATCGGGCGGGACGTTATCGTAGATAATACCGTTATCCTGATCTGTTTTGACAAATTGCTCCTGCCTTCCGCTGCTACCCATGGTTATCCAGCTGTAAGCAACAGGTGGAGGTCCATATCCCTCCGTCAGCATTTCCTGTTCGCAAACCTGGATAACTTTTTGCGTGAGACGGTCGTAAAACTCGGTAATGATCTGTAGTATTTCTTGGCTGGATGCCCTTTCTTCGACCAGCGCCTGAAGGATTTTATCAATTTCGGCACTAGCTTTCACCAAGCCGTCAACGGTGTCTTGTCTTTCGATACTGCTGACGATGGCCAAGGCTCCGGTGCTGCGGGAGATAATCAAATCGCGGATTGTAATCAGACCGCTGAGTTTCTGGTTAGCGATAACAATCAGGTGTTTTACCTTATGTTTAACCATAATCAGCAGTGCTTCGTAATAAAAAGCTTCGGCTGCCACCGTCAGGCAGTTTTTAGCCATAATGTCGCCGGCTGTTAAACCCTCTTGGCAGCGGTCGTGGGCTAGGACTTTCCCGACCAAATCTCTTTCGGTGACAATTCCGCGCGGCTGGCCCATTTCATCTATAACTACTAAAGAGGAAACAGCGTGGGCAGTCATTTGTTTTGCCATTACGGTGATTTCGTCTTGGAGGTGGCAGGTGACAAGGGGCGCTGACATTAGGTCGGCAACCCGCCTGCGCATGGGCCGGTCGAGCGCCATATTAGTTTGTTCCGTCACGGAAATCAGTGATTGATAGACGGTTCGCATCCGTTCTGCCAGAATACGGCTAAAAGCATTTGCAAATCCCGGGGTACGTGAAAGCTCCGTTTCAAACAAGGCATTGGGGATAACAATGCAGAGCAAATCTGTCGCCGCCTGCACGGAAGCAGGGTAGCAGTCCTCTGAGAAAAAAACCATTTCCCCGAAAAATTCCAGCTCCTGCCGTTTGCTAACCAGGACTTCTTTGTCTTGCTTGTCTAGAACGGTGATGTCCGCGCTGCCGGAAACCAAGACAAATAGCGCCTGGAGAGAAGGATCGCCTTGGCGGAATACATAAATCCCTTTGGGAAACTGCCGTATTTCTGACTTAGCGATGATACTTTCCAGAGTGCTTTGAGCAAGATGCTGAAAAGGATTTACCTTTTTGAGGATACTGCTAGCTGCAATCGGCTGTCCGTTGTAAATTAAGGGTTTCATCTCTGACACCGCTTTCTTGCCCAACTATATTCAGAAAGCTTTAACTGAGTTTGCTCTCCATGGCAGAGATTTAGTTAAAATATAACTTCCGATTAAAAGCAGGAAATGGAAAAAATATCACGAATAGAGAGCATGTGGTGGGTATGCGGCAGAGAAGATGTCTGCAGAGAAGAATTTCTAGTCTTTATCTAGTTTTTCCTGCCGAATTTCCCAGTGGATAATTATATTCAAAATAGCCCGTAAGGAAATTATGGCTGCCAGTATGAATACTTCGTTTAGAGTGCGAACAATCACAGTGCGCAGAATTTCACTGGCCAACTTAAATTCTAAGCCAAAAAGAAGAAAGCGGGCAAAATTGAGGCGTATTTCCCGCCCGTCTGTTTTCCCCCGCAGAAAGCGCAGAAAAGTGTTAACGCCAGCATAGAAAATAATTATCGTGCCGAAAATTTCGAGCAAATGGGCAGCCAGCAGAATTATTTCGGCCATCAATCGCTCAAAGGCATGCAGATCAGGCAAAAGAGATCCCTCCTACCCAGTAAGTCTTCTCCCCACTCTCCTGGGGAGAGCGATGGTGGGGGGGCGATTTTTATTCTTTCCGATGATGCCGTAGCCGGCACGGGTGACTTTTAGGGAGAGACAGTTCCAATCAGTCGTAAAGGGGTGCTCCATGAAAGAAAAGCGATTAAAAAAGGATAACGCCCTGACTTCCGTGCGCTGGCAGCCTGTTCACAGTCAGTTGCCTTATGGTTTTTGGCAAATCATCGTGATAATGTATCTCATCCCCCCGCTGGTAGACAGACAAACCATGTTTCCCGGAGATAATTTGTTAGCGCGGATGGGAATCTACGCTTTCTGGATTCTGCCTCTTGCGCTATTGTGCTACCACCTTGGGATGCGAGGCGGGTTAGTGGCGGCGTTAGGTGTGGCACCTTTCTTCTTCTGGCATTTAAGGGGAGCTATGCAACTGCAGGCTGAATATTTTTCCGTATTGGCCGCCTACTTTTCCCTGTTTCTGCTTTTTGCTGTAGCGGCCGGCACAGTGGCAGGCAAGCTGAAACGGCAGGCAGATTCTTTTTGGCGGGATGCGGTTACTGACGAATTAAGCGGTTTGTTTAATCACCGCTTTTTTCACCACTGTCTGGAGAAGGAAGTTGACAGAGTCCGGCGTTATCAGTTCTCCTTAGCGCTAGTAATTATCGATTTGGACAACTTTAAACAGTATAATGATAAGTGGGGGCATCCCCAGGGCGATAAGGCGCTGGCTTGCGCTGCTCGTATCTTGCAAGATACCGTTCGTGCCTCCGACACGGTGGCACGTTGCGGCGGTGAGGAGTTTGCGATTATTCTCCCCCAAACTACGCTAACTCAAGCGAAACAGTTGTGTGAACGAATCCGGGAAGTAATGGAGAGCACGCCAATTCCCTTGCAGAAAGGTGAAAAAACCGAGCCTTTGACTGCTTCTTTCGGGGTAGCGGTTTATGAACAAGACATGACTGCCCTGCAGCTAGTGGAAGAGGCAGATCGGATATTATATTTTGCCAAAAGATCAGGGAAAAATTTAGTAACGTGTAAGTAGGCAGCCCTAACCAGAGGGATTGAAGTTGCCAGTGACGGCAGACTTAATTTTTTGCTATTGCTTCTCTTAAGGATTCCAGAGTAATGCTCCGGTGGGAGGTGTTCCATACGCACTGCCCTTCACGAAGCAGTAATACCTGCGGTGTTTCATGGCGCACCCCGGTTTTTGCGGCCACAGCATCGGAAACATTGCGGGCATGTTGTACGACAACGGCGCAGACAAGAGTGTCTTCCGGCGCATCACTAGCCAAAAACTTGTCAATCTCCCGGTGTGCTCGGGCACTGATGGGGCAGGTAGAACTGTGTTTGAAAATCAGGAGAGGCTTGTCTCCGGCGGTAGCCAGAGCCTGTTCCAGCGCTTCTATATCCTCAAGAAAGAGTAGTTTTGACATCAGTTTACCTCCTGCATTTAAGATATGAAACAGTTCGCCGTTTAAGTAGAAAATTCCTTTTTTAACTGTGAGGTCAGCAGTCTGTCAGGTTGGCGACAAAAGATTTTCAGCGAGCTTCACAAGAGCATAAAGAACTGCTAAAATATTATAGAGAAAAAGGGAGGATTTGTTCATGCTGGTAAAAGACAAGATGACTAAGCAAGTGATAACTATCGAGCCTCAAACTACTGTGCCGGATGCCCTTGCCCTGATGGAAGAAAAAAAAATCCGCCGCCTGCCTGTAGTGGAGATGGGTCGCCTGGTGGGAATTGTGACGCTGCTTGATTTAGTCCGTGCGTCACCTTCCCCTGCAACAAGTCTTAGTATTTGGGAATTAAATTACCTTTTAGCCAAACTGCCGGTAAAGGAGGTAATGGCGAAAAAGCTGCATACTGTTAAAATTGATGCTCCCATTGATGAAGCTGCTGCCCTGTTGCGTGAAAATCGCATCGGTGGCTTGCCGGTGCTTGATAATGGCACAATCGTGGGCATAATTACTGAAACAGATATTTTTGCCGCTTTTATGGAAATGCTTGGTGTCAACAGCAGCGGTCTGCGGCTGACATTGGAGTTGCCAGACAGAAGCGGCGCGTTGGCAGAAGCAGATGAATTGCTGCGCAATTTCGGTGTTACTATTATTAGTGTGGTTATGATGCCAAGGGATGTCCGCAGTAATCTCGTTCAATCTGTCTGGCGCCTGCAGGGTTGTGACGACGTGGATGCGCTGCTGGATTTTTTGAGAGAAAAAAGCTATCGCGTGGTGCACGTTAGTGAAAGTAATGTCTGCACTGAATAGTAAGCATACAAAAGGGGCTGCCGCTAGAAAAATGCAAAAATCGGTCAGCCCCTTTGCTTATGAACCCGTTCGTTTTATTGCTTGGTCTTTGCTTGCACGTTGTCGTTCATTCTTTTTCAAAAGTTTTTTACGCAGACGGATACTTTTTGGTGTAACTTCCACTAACTCATCATCAGCAATAAACTCAATAGCTTCTTCGAGGCTGTGAAGCCGCGGCTCTTTGAGCCTGATCGCATCTTCTGCAGTGGAAGAACGGATATTGGTCAGGTGCTTTTTCTTGCAGACGTTAATCTCCAGATCATCCTCGCGGTTATTCTGACCCACAATCATCCCCTCATATACTTTGGTGCCTGGGATGATAAAGAGCAGCCCCCGTTCTTCGGCGGCATTAAGGCCATAGGTGGTGGCATCACCGTCTTCCCAGGCTATGAGAGCTCCTTGAAAGCGTGAGGGAATATCTCCTTTGTAAGGTTGATAACCGGAAAAAGTATGGTTCATTACTCCGTTACCTCGGGTTTCGGTGAGAAATTCCGAGCGGAAACCTATCAGACCGCGAGCCGGGATATGGAATTCGATGCGTAGTTGGCCTGGCCCGGTGGGAGCCATGTCTAACATATCGGCTTTACGGCGGCTCAGCCGCTCCATTACGCCACCCATGCATTCCTCAGGCAAGTCAAGCACTAGATGTTCCACCGGTTCATGTATTTTGCCGTCAATTTTTTTTAAGATAACTACCGGTTTGCTGACTTGAAGTTCAAAGCCCTCGCGCCGCATGTTTTCAATCAGAATCGAAAGATGTAACTCACCCCTGCCGGAGACTTTATAGGAGTCTGGGCTGTCTGTTTCTTCCACGCGTAAGGAGACATTGGTGTCAAGTTCGCGGAAAAGCCGTTCGCGTAGTTTGCGGGAAGTGACAAATTGACCTTCTCGTCCAGCAAAGGGGCTGTTGTTAACGAGGAAAGTCATTGCCAGAGTGGGCTCGTCTACAGAGATGACCGGCAGCTGCTCGATATGGTCGGGATGGGTAATTGTCTCGCCGATATTGACATTTTCCAGGCCGGAGAGCGCTACGATTTCGCCGCTGCTTGCCTGAGCAGTCTCCGTTTTTTTCAATCCTTCAAAGACAAAAACTTTGCTTACTTTGCCACGTTCAGTCGTGCCGTCAGCGTGGATGACGGCGACCGGATCACCTGCGGAGAGAGAGCCGCGCAGTACGCGACCAATGGCGTATTTCCCCACATAGTTATCGTATGCCAAGTTAGCCACCAGCAGTTGGAATGGGGCTGCTACCTCCCCTGTAGGGGCAGGTACATGTTGGACAATTGCGGCAAAGAGGGGTTGCAGTGAGTCTGACAACTGATCCGGCTCTGTTCCGGCCACGCCGTTCCTGGCCGACGCATAGATTATCGGAAAATCGAGTTGTTCATCACTCGCTCCCAAATCGACAAAGAGATCGAAGACCATATCTACCACTTGCGTCGGCCGGGCATCGCTGCGATCGACCTTATTTACCACAACAATGGGACAGAGGCCCAGCTCAAGTGCTTTACGCAGCACAAAGCGTGTCTGAGGCATCGGGCCCTCGAAAGCATCAACCACCAGCAGTACGCCGTCCACCATGGAGAGTGCTCGCTCTACTTCACCGCCGAAATCGGCGTGTCCCGGTGTATCCACAATATTAATTTTAACACCGCTGTAAACAACAGCGGTGTTTTTGGCGAGAATAGTAATGCCTCGTTCCCGCTCCAGATCGTTGGAGTCCATGACGCGCTCCATAACGCTCTCGTTGCTGCGAAAAATTCCGCTCTGTTTAAGCATTCCGTCCACAAGGGTTGTTTTCCCGTGGTCTACGTGGGCAATAATTGCCAGGTTGCGAATGTTCATTTTTGTTAACCTCCCAAGTGCACATCCTCTCAAGTATAGCAGTATCCAGTTAGTGATACAAGGCGAATATTTTTTAAATTTATAAAGTAGGCGTGGGATTTTCCTGTGTTGCAGGATTAGCGCAGCATTTTGGGGAAATAGAAGGGATGAAGCGGCAAGCTATGGAGGTAACAGATGGCAGTATTGTCAGTAAGTCAAATTTCAAAATCGTACGGCGCAAGCACTGTCTTGCAACGTATCGATTTTCAGTTGTATCCGGCTGAGCGGGTAGGGTTGGTGGGTCCAAACGGCGCCGGCAAAACCACGCTGCTGAAAATAATTACCGGGCAAGAAACGGCCGATGCGGGGAGTGTTGCCTTAGCCCGTGGCGTGACCATTGGTTATCTCGAACAGGGAACGGCAAAAACGGCGGCGGCAACCATGGAAGAAGAATTGCGCCGTGCTTTGGGTTTTCTGGATGAGCTTGCCGTTCGCTTGAGTCTGTTGGAGAAGAATATGGCTTCGGCAAAGCTTACTGCCAACCCGCAGGCTTTGGAGGCGGTGTTAAACGAGTACGGAAAGCTACGTCATCAGTTTGAGGCGGCAGGAGGATATAGTGCCGAGTCCCGGCTGCGGTCTGTTGTTTCAGGACTGGGTTTTTCCGCGAGCGATCTAAAACGGGCTGTGGAGACATTTTCCGGCGGTGAGAAAACACGTCTGCGCTTAGCTCGCCTCTTATTGGAGGAGCCGGAGCTGCTGTTGCTGGATGAACCGACAAACCATCTTGATCTGTCTGCCGTGGAGTGGCTGGAAAAATATTTGAGCGATTGGCGGGGTTGTGTTATGATTGTTTCCCATGATCGCTATTTTCTGGACAGGGTGGCAGGAAGGATTCTGTCTTTGGAGCAGCATCAGCTTAAGAGCTACCGCGGCAATTATTCCGCATACATGGCACAGCGTGAACTGGCGGCTGTCAGCGAAGAAAAAGCATATCGCAAGCAGCAGGATTATCTTGCCAGGGAAGAGACATACATCCGTACTCAGGGCACCGGGGAACGCGAAAAGAGACAGGCTAAAAGCAGACAAAAGAAATTGGAGAAATTGACAAAACTTAACTGTCCGCAGCAGGAAAAAGCCATGGCTCTTGATTTTCTTTTTTCTGGGCGCAGTGGGGAAATAGCTGTACGCTTAACAAATGTCGCTAAAGAATTTGGAGCCAGAACCGTCTTTCGAAATGTTAATGTGGAAATTCGCTGGGGCAAACGGGTGGCGCTCCTTGGTCCCAACGGTTCGGGAAAGTCCACATTGCTTAAACTGATTGCGGGTGAGTTGGCTGCAGATAGCGGTACTGTCTGGCTTGGCCCCAGTGTCCGTTTAGTATATTTTGACCAGCATCAGCAGGCAGTTTCAGCGGAAAAAACACCGCTAGACGAGATTATGGAGTCTTCCGGCATGACGCTCAGCGCTGCCAGAACGTACTTAGGCCGCTTTCTTTTTAGTGGTGAAGATGTGTTTAAATGTAATGCGGATTTAAGCGGCGGTGAGCGAAGCCGTTTAGCGTTGGCTAAATTAGGCCTTGACGCAGGAAATTTTCTTGTGCTGGACGAACCGACGAACCATCTGGACATCCGTGGTGTGGAAGAACTGGAAAGTGCGCTGGACGCTTTTCCGGGAACGCTTTTAGTAGTTACACATGACCGCTATTTTATTAGTCGCACGACTGACAGCGTATTAGAGGTGAGGGACGGCGGCGTAAACTTTTATCAAATGCCTTATGCAGATTATCTGCAGGAACGGGAAAGACGTGAAAAAGCGGTTGCTTCGCCTGTGAAAGCGGAAACGCGTGAACGTCAAGAGGCAGAAAAACAAAGACGGGAAGATTTACTGGCAAAGCGACGGGAATTGCGTAAAATGGAAGTACGTATTCGTGAGACGGAAGAGGAAATTGGCGGACTTGAACTCCGCCTAGCTCTCTTGGTGGCAGAGCTCTCAGAGCCGGAAGTATTTAACGATTATCGCTTGGCGGCGGAAAAAGGGGAGGAAATGCATAGCGTTAAAGAAGAGCTTGGAAAATTATATTCGTTATGGGAAAAGTTGACTCGCTGCCTGGAAGAAGGGTCGAAATAATAATATCAAAGAAGGATGTGAATTTTATGGCGGAAGTTTTGTTAATCTCCGGCAGTCCCAAACTAGAAGGAAATACAATCATGGTAATGGAAAAATGTGCCTTAAAAATCAGAGAGCTAGGTTTGACTGCTGAAATCGTCTCTTTAGCCGGGAAAAAGATCGAGGCCTGTATCGCCTGCAGAAAATGTGTTGGCAAGGGTGTTTGCGTGCTGGACGATGAACTAAATTCTATTGCTGAGAAAGTCAGAAAAGCCGAAGGGTTTATTGTCGGTACGCCTGTCTATTTCGGTACTGCCCGCGGCGACCTAATGAATCTGCTGCAGCGAATTGGCATGCTCTCATATAATGGTGATAAGTTTCTCTCCTGGAAAGTGGGCGGACCTATCGCAATTAACCGTCGCGGCGGAGCGACCGCTACCATCCAGGAGATGCTGATGTTTTACTTGATTAATGAAATGATCGTCCCCGGCTCTACCTATTGGAATATGCTCTTTGGCAAAGCTCCGGGGGAAGCGCTTGAGGATGAAGAAGGAGTCCGCACCGCAGAACGTTTCGCTGAAAACGTGGCAAAGTTAATCCTAAAGATACGAAAATAAAAATAAGTGCTTGTTTTTTTTAGACAAAATTATATAAAATATGAGGAAGAGAGGTTTTTAATTTTTCCGGGAGGGATAATTTTGTCAAAAGTTCAGGAAATGGCCATTAATACAATCCGCTTTTTAGCAGTGGATGCGGTGGAGGCTGCAAATTCAGGACATCCTGGTTTGCCAATGGGCGGTGCACCAATGGCCTATACCCTCTGGACACAATTTATGCAGCATTGCAGCAGCGAGCCGACGTGGCCAAATCGCGATCGCTTTGTCTTGTCTGCCGGACATGGTTCCATGCTTTTGTATGCGCTGCTTCATTTATGCGGCTATGAGCTGCCTTTGGAGGAACTAAAAAACTTTCGCCAGTGGGGAAGCAAGACGCCGGGACATCCGGAGCACGGTCATACAGTGGGGGTGGAGACTACCACGGGCCCGCTTGGACAGGGGTTTGCCAATGCTGTGGGCATGGCTATTGCTGAGGAGCGGTTAGCAGCCGAGTTTAATAAACCTGATTTTCCGCTTGTTGATCACTTCACCTATGTTTATGTTGGCGATGGTTGCATGATGGAAGGCGTTACAGCCGAGGCGGCATCTTTGGCCGGACATTTAAAGCTCGGCAGGCTGATTTGCCTCTATGATGACAACCAAATCACTATTGACGGCAGAACTGAACTGGCTTTTACGGAAGATGTGGGCAGGCGGTTTGAAGCATACGGCTGGCAAGTGCTGAGGGTTGCAGATGGTACTGCTACAGAACAAATTGCTGCCGCCATCACAGCAGCAAAGGCTGACAAATCCAGTCCCTCACTCATCTTAGTGCGGACGGCCATCGGCTTTGGCAGCCCTAACAAACAGAATAGTGCGGAGGCTCACGGCGCTCCACTTGGCGCGGCTGAAGTGCGCATGACAAAAGAGAACCTGGGCTGGCCGCAGGAGCAGACTTTCTATGTGCCGCCTGAAGTGCGGGCACATTTTACGGAACTGCGAACAAGGCTGGCCGGCGTCAAAGAAGCGTGGGACAAGTTGTTTGCGGCCTACCGCAGCAAGTATCCGGAAGATGCGGCACGTTGGGATGCTTGGCATGAACGGAGCCTGCCGGCTGCTTTGCAGGAGGACAAAGCATTGTGGGCTTTTGATAAGCCCATGGCTACCCGTGCTGCTTCAGGTCAGGTGATGCAGGTTTTGGCTAAATACCTGCCAAATTTGTTGGGCGGTTCTGCCGACCTAAACGCATCCACTAAAACTTATCTTTTAGGTCTGGGTGATTTCCAGGCTGAGAACCGTAAAGGAAACAATCTGTTCTTTGGCGTACGCGAGCACTGTATGGCGGCAGTCCTGTCTGGCCTGGCGCTTTACGGCGGCTTCCGGCCTTACGGCGCCACCTTCTTAGCTTTCTTTGACTACATGAAGCCGTCGGTGCGGCTGGCTGCTTTGATGCGGCAGCCGGTGGTATACGTCTTTACCCATGACAGCATCGGGGTAGGGGAGGATGGTCCGACCCACCAACCAATTGAGCAGCTTGCCAATATGCGTTCTATCCCTAATCTTCATGTCCTCCGCCCTGCGGACGGTCGTGAGACAGCTGTTGCGTGGCTTCATGCCCTTAGCCGCACCGATGGCCCTACCGCCTTAGTGCTGACACGGCAAAACCTGCCGCAACTACCGGCGACCGGCATTGATGCGCTAAAAGGCGGCTACATTTTAGAGCGGGAAGCAGGCGTGGCGCCTGAGTTAATTATTATGGCCAGCGGTTCTGAGGTGGAGTTGGCGCTGCAGGCAAAGAAAGTACTGCAGGCCGAAGGGGTAGAAGTCAGGGTAGTCAGCATGATCAGCTGGGAGTTGTTTATGGCACAGCCCGCCTCATACCGCGCGGAAGTCTTGCCGTCAGACATAAAAAAACGTCTGGTGGTGGAGGCGGCTCATCCTATGGGGTGGGAACGTTTTAGCGGCAGTGAGGGTGCCATTGTTGCCATCGACCACTTTGGCGCTTCTGCTCCCGGTGAAGTACTGATGGAGAAATTTGGCTTTACAGTAGAGAATGTAGCAGCACGCGCACGGCAACTGCTTGGGCGCTGAGCCTGACAGGCCGAAGAAGCCGGTGTATGTTGTTGGCGCTTGGGCAAGATAGAAGGCAAGGAGGTTTTGAAATGCCAACATATGAATTTACATGCAAGCAGTGTGCTAACCGCTTTGAAGTGATGCTGCCTAGTGAGCAGAAAGCAAATGTCTCCTGCCCCCAATGTATGTGCGGTGATTTGCAGGAAGTCTATACTGTGAATGTGAGTAAAGCAGGCAAGAGCAGCAAAAGCGACTCTTGTGCACAAAGTGATTCATGCCCATCAAAACGTTTCGGCTTTGGCTGAGGTTAAGCCTACCAAAACCTGGTCAGGTTTTGATGTCAGATTGTTTGTGCTGCGACTAAACACTACTCAAAGATGTCTCAAAGTAATATTTGAGGCATCTTTCATTGTGTATTTGATTATAAACATGTTATAATATAGTCAGAATATTGATAGTGAGGTGTTAGCGATGAAGATTAAACCATCAACAGCAATACGGCAAGATTATAATGGTTTCTCAAAACTTTGTCATGAAATTGATGAGCCGATTATTCTTACCCGCAATGGTGAAGCCGACCTGGTTGTTATGAGCTATGAGTCATATCGCCGCATGAATGCCCGCTTTCAATTGCAATCTAAACTTATGGTTGCGGAAAAACAAATCTCTGAAGGTGCCGAGCTTCTAGAACATGATGAAGTTATCACAAGGCTTAGGAGAAAGATTAATGCGGTCAAAAAGCAAAATTAAGTATTCCCCGGCAGCTGTTGACGATATGGATGAAATCTTTTCATACATTTCTCAGGATAATTTTGGTGCAGCTGAGTTTATTTTGGATAAGTTAGACAGAGAAATTAGAAAGCTTGAAAGCTTTCCTAATCTGGGCTCAGTTTTGCCTGAAGATGAATATTCAATTATTCAAGCAGGCTACCGCTTAATTGTAATTAAACCATATTTAGTTTTTTATCGCATAGTTAATGATCTTATCATTATACACAGAATACTACATGGCCGCCGGGATTATCTCCGTGAGTTATTTAATCCAAACGAATAGTGCCTTTAGGGGGACAGGTGATTTGTCCCACGCGACCACCCCGCCCTTGCGGGCACCCCTCCAGGGGAGGGGAATTTTTGGATGTGACAGGGGGACAGGTGATTTGTCCCACTCGTCCACGCGACCACCCCGCCCTTGCGGGCACCCCTCCAGGGGAGGGGAATTTTTGTAGCAGGAAATTATTATTGTTTCCGACGTAATGGGGGAGTGTCGCAGGGGGACTCTCTATCTGGCGGGTTTCAAACCCGCCCTGCAAGACGCGTAAGTTGATAGAAAACACGAAGCGCTATTCCGATTGATAGCCGGCGGCTAAGCGCCGCCCAAATTCCTGACACTGCAGAATGTCTTCCGGGTGCGGCGTCCAAAAGATTTCCAGCATATCGGTTTCAGCCAGACTGAACCCGGCTTTTCGGATGCGGGCAGTCATCTGTTCTATGGCGCCGCCGCTCCAGCCGGAGGAGGCAAATAAGGCAGCCCGCTTCTTTTTAGGCTTTAGTCCTGTAAGGTCATCCAGGAAAGGGGATAGTTTTGGCAGAAAATCGCGGTTCATGGTAGAAGAGCCTACTACCACCAGCTCTGCATCAAGTATTTCAGCAATGACATCACTGGCGTCGCTCTCGGATATTTTGTAGAGTTTTGCTTCCATGCCGCCATCCACTAAGCCCTCAAGAATTGAGTGAGCCATTTTTGCCGTACTGCCCCAGATGGTTTCATAAACTACAACTGCTTTCTTTTGATGTTTGCCTGCTGCCCAGTCTAAATAGGCTTTAATAATTATCCCCGGATCTTTACGCCAGATGTTCCCGTGGCTGGGGGCAATCATTTCAATCTCCAGACCCATTTTGATTATTTCATCTATTTTTTTCAGAATGAGAGGGCCAAAGGGCAATAAGATATTTGCATAATATTTCTTTGCTTCTTGCATCATTACAGCCAGATCAGTGTCGTCATCATAACGGGTGGAGGCGGCCAAGTGCTGTCCGAAAGCATCATTAGGCAGGAGCAATTTTTCTGCCGCAAGATAAGTAAACATGCTATCAGGCCAGTGCAGCATGGGTGCTTCCACAAAGCTGAGAGTATTTCTGCCGATAGATAAAGTATCGCCTGTTTTGACAATTATTTTTTTCCAGCTGCTGTTAAAATAGCGGTCAATCACCGGCGCAGCTTTAGCTGAACAGATAATAGTAGCATTTGGCGCGGCGGCCATGATGTCAGGCAGTGACCCCGCATGGTCAACTTCCACATGGTTAATAACCACATATTTAATTTCCTTGGGGTCGACTAATGTGCTAATACTTGCCAGCAATTCAGCGGCAAAAGGAGTATAAACAGTATCAACCAAAGTGGGCTGTTCATCAAGGAGCAGATAAGAGTTGTAAGTTGTGCCACGGTGCGTAGAATAGGTAGCTCCGTGAAAATAGCGTACATTCCAGTCGATAACGCCTAACCAGTAAATATTTTTTTTGATTTCCACAGGCTTCATTTTGCTGCACCTCCAGTTATTGATGGTATAGTGTCGTTCTTTATTACATAATTTTGCAGATATTGTTAGTAAACTCCAGGGGGTCGCTGATTGGGAGGCCTTCGATGAGGAGAGCCTGGTTGTAGAGAAGTTCTGTATAGAGCTTGAATTTTTCTTTGTCGTTCTCAAAAGTTTCTTTAAGGGAATTGAAGACATTGTGGTTAATGTTGATTTCCAGGACTTTTTCCGCTTTGAGGTTAGGGTTGTTGGGCATGGTGCTGAGGATTTTCTCCATTTCAATGGAGAGTTCCCCTTCGTTGGAGAGGCAGACAGGGTGGTTTTTGAGGCGCTTAGAGGCGCGGACATCGTTTACTTTGTTTGAGAGGATAGTTTTCATTTCCGCGAAGAGCTCCTGGTTTGTTTCCTGAGGGGTATCGGTTTCTTCCGTCTCGATGCCTAGGTCTTTGGCTGAGACGGAACGGAATTCTTTTTCTTTGTAAGAGAAGAGCATCTTGACGGCAAACTCGTCCACGTCGTCAGTGAAGTAGAGGATTTCGTAGCCTTTGTCTTTAATTACCTCTGTCTGCGGCAGTTTTTCGATGCGTTCGCTGGATTCGCCGGCAGCGTAGTAAATATATTTTTGCTCCTCAGGCATGCGGGAGATGTATTCGTCCAATGTAACAAGCTTTTTCTCCGCGGATGAGTAAAACATCAGGAGGCCTTGGAGAACGTCTTTGTTCGCGCCGAAGTCGCTGTAGATGCCGTATTTTAACTGTTTGCCAAAGGAGTTATAGAAGGTTTTGTATTTTTCCCGCTCGTTTTTGAGGAGGCTTTCCAGCTCTTTTTGGATTTTGGACTTAATGTTTTTGGCGATGAGGTTCAACTGCCTGTTGTGCTGGAGCATTTCCCGGGAGATATTAAGGGAGAGGTCTTCAGAGTCAACCATGCCTTTGACAAAACTGAAATAATCGGGCAAAAGGTTGGCGCATTTATTCATGATGAGGACGCCGCTGGAGTAGAGCTCCAGACCTTTTTCGTAGTCTTTGCTGTAGAAGTCGTAGGGGGTTTTTTCGGGAATGTAGAGGATGGCGTTGTAGCTGACGGCGCCGTCGGTGCTGATGTGGATGTACTTGAGGGGTTTGTCGAAGCCATAGTGTTTTTCGCTATAGAAATTTTCGTAGTCCTGGGCGGTCAGCTCGGATTTGTTCTTTTTCCAAATGGGGACCATGCTGTTGACGGTTTGCTCTTCGCTGACTGTTTCGTATTCGTCTTCGGTGCCTTCCTTGCGTTTGCGGGTGGTGATGTCCATCTTGATAGGGTAACGGATGAAATCGGAGTATTTTTTGACGATGGAGCGTAGAGTATACTCTTCCAGAAAATCATCGTATGTTTCTTCTTCGGTATTTTCTTTGATTTTGAGGATGATATCGGTGCCGGATGTTTCTTTTTCCCAGGGGACAATGTTGTAGCCGTCAATGCCTTTGGATTCCCATTTGTAAGCCTCGTCTGCACCTAAGGCTTTGGAGATAACGGTGACTGTGTCTGAGACCATAAAGGCGGAATAGAAGCCTACGCCGAACTGGCCGATGATATCGTAGCCGTCTTTGCTTTCGTGTTCCTTTTTAAAGGCCAAGGAACCGCTTTTAGCGATGATACCCAGGTTGTCGTCGAGTTCTTCTTTGCTCATGCCGATGCCGGTGTCACTGATGGTGAGAATTCTGTTTTGCTTATCGGCGGTGATTTTTATGAAATAGTCTTCCTTTCTAAATGTGAGCGACTCGTCTGTAAGGGCTCTATAGTAAATTTTGTCGAGAGCGTCGCTGGCGTTGGAGATAAGCTCCCTGACAAAGATTTCCTTGTGAGTGTAGATTGAGTTGATCATAAGTTCCAGTAGTCGTTTTGATTCGGCTTTGAATTGTTTTTTGGCCATAATTATTTTCTCCCTTCAGTAGATGTATAGACATGCTTAACTCTCTTGGCTGCAGAGAGCTAACCTTTTTAGAGATTATTCTTAGCAATTGCTTTTATAAACAGGAAAAAGTCCTGCATATTTTCCTGGAGAATCCTGTAAACCTCCTTTTCATCAACATTATGATATAGGTGGACAATTCGGTTGCGGAATTTAATCATACCGCCAAAGATATTTTCTTCTGCTTTAGTGAAGTAACCTTTTTCCTGTAAAGTTTTTAACGAGTCGGCGCTTTTTACAGGAGTGCCCCAGCGATTGCGGGCAATGATATGATTCGAAATATCAAGCATAGCCTCAATTGAAACTTGTAATAGATGTTTAGCTGTCTCAATGTTACGGAAGTCGTTCCCAAATTCCGGTGGAGACATTTCTTTCAGGATCGCCAATTTTTCCAAGTTTCCCTCAATATACTGGATTTTTTGCCTGATTACTTCTTTATTAACCATCCTCATATGCCTCTCTCAAAGACGCATCGTAGTCTTTGTAAAATTTGTTGAGGGTTATGGAGTAGTCTTGGTAGAGATTGATCACACGCTCAATATAATTACAGGTCGCTATATAGTTTTTTTCGTGGATGATTCTTCCGTCTGCTATGGCTGCAAACTGTAATCTAATGGGAGCTTTATTAAGGTTTAGCAAGTCTACGCGATCCGTGTCCAGAACAATTGACAACTGGTTAAGTAACAAAGCTTCTTGATTTATGTGCATATCTCCGGTAAACAGGATGGCAAAATCAATATCGCTGTCAGGAGTCTGGTACTCTGTGCCATATGAACCAAATAAATAGACAGTTTGTATGTCCGGCAATGCGGAAAAAAATTCATTAAGGGAGGGTAATTTATCTTCAATATTAAGGTTTTGGAACATTATAACACCTCCTGCTTGACCTCATTGTATCAAGCAAATCAAGGGAAGTCAAAGTTTTGTTGCTCCTTGAGACGGGATTAAAAATAAAACAGACCGTGCAAAAATGGGTACGGTCTGGCTAGCTGGTTCTTTATTGTCACCTAAAATCTTTTTCCTGTAAAAATTGCCTGATATAGTTGACAAACTGTCTGGCTCTGACTGCTGTAGAGTGCTTTTCCCTGACAAGTTCATATCCTTTTAAAGCGATTTGCCGGCGTTCTTTTTCATGTTCCAGATAGTAATAAGCTTTTTCCTGGTAATTGTCAGCATTGATTTCTACAAAGGTTTCCTTATCGATAAATCCTAAATCGCGCAATTCCTGTGAACCGGAGGCAAGAAGCAAAGTATTGCATGCGGGAACTTCAAAATATTTAGCAATAGGATAGCCAAAGATGGAATCATCTGTGAAAAAGATTTTAGACTTGTTAATTTCTTGTGCAAAAGGGATGCCAACCAAATGGCGCTGTTCTTCCAAGGAAGCAAAGTTTCTATAACCGGGATGGTGGCGGTGGATAAACCCGTTCATGCCGGCCATTTCTTTGGCAATCTTAGTACGCAGGGGATATATTCGGTCACTTAATGCACCCATTAGCAAGAAATCAATCTCCTTTGGTAAGCCGTAATCTCTAAATTCATCCAGATATACGTGATTTGGCAGCCAGCGCAGCTTTTTGATGAATTCAGGGAAAAAACTGCTGAATGCATCACGGTAAAAGGAGAAAATGAGATCAATCTTATATTTTAAGACGAATGCCTGAAATTCGTCTTGTGTGGTATGAACATCCCAATACAGCACACCCTTAGGACAAGCCACTTTTTCCAACCCATACATCAATTTGTTCTTTGTAAAATCGTCGAAAAAAATAAAGTCAGGCTTGACGCCCATTTTTTTAATCAGTGCTTCGATATGAGCGTCTTCTTCCACAATGTGTACCTTCACATCAGGCAACTTCTGAACTTCCCACTTAAAAAACTCACCGTAGCGGATAATATGATTAGTTCTGTTAATGGTTGAATAGAGGATATTTATTGTAGCCATGTTTTCTCCTTTCCACAAATGCACAATATATTCTATGTAGCCGATTTGTTTTAGAGTAATAAAATATAAAAAGATCCCTTGAAGGCTTATGCCTTAAGGGATCTATGATTTCTGAACATTTTGCGTACACAGCTTAAGCTCTGGTGCAGCTGTTTGGGAAAATGACGATATGGCGGGCATCCAGCTTAACACGCACACGTGCTCCTACAGGATATATTTCAGTCGATGGCCTAATGGCGTGGATTGAAGGGCCATTGCCAAATTGCAGCCGATAGAGGACGGAAGCGCCTAGGAAACGAGCCTCGGTGATGGTGGATTCACCTGTGGCATCCAGGTTAAAAAGCACATCGTCCGGTCTGACCATTAATTCAACCTGCCCTGTTCCCCGGAGCTGATCGCTTGGCAGCGGAAAGGTGCCAAAGGCGGAGCTGACCGTGTTGTTTTTAATCTCTCCTATAATAAAATCTGCTTTTCCCACGAAATCAGCTACGAATTTACTGCACGGGTGATGGTAGATTTCGGCAGGCGTGCCTTCTTGTTCCAAAGAGCCTTTATTAAGAACCCCCACTTTGTCAGAGAGAGAAAAGGCTTCTTCCTGGTCGTGGGTAACTAAAATAGCAGTCGTCCCTTGTTCCTTGAGGATGCGTTTTGTCTCGCCCCGTAGTTCTTCTCGCAGGTCTGCATCCAAATTCGAGAAAGGCTCATCCAGCAAGACTACCTGGGGACTGGGTGCCAGCGAGCGGGCCAGTGCAACCCTTTGCCGTTGACCACCTGAAAGTTCGTGGGTGTATCTTTCGCCTAAGCCAATAAGGCCAGTCAGCTCCAGCAGCTGGGCAACTCTTTCTTTTGCTTTTTCCCGCTGGTATCCTTTGAGGCCGAAAGCAACATTTTGCGCAACCGTCATATGCGGAAACAAAGCGTAATCTTGGAAAACAATGCCGATGCCTCTTTTTTCCGGCTGAACCCAGGTATTTTCGGCCGCCACAGGTTCTCCGCTGATGCTGATGCGTCCCTCGTCCGGACGGTCAAGGCCGGCAATTAAGCGCAAGGTCGTGGTTTTGCCGCAACCGGAGGGACCAAGTAAGGAAAAAAAATCTCCCTTGGTGATACAGACTGTCAGCTGAGAGACTGCTTTGGCAGTCGCAAAGGATTTAGATACATTTTCAAGTTGGACGTAGGCCGGTCCTTTTTCTACAGGGGAGCTATCGCCTGCATTTCTTTTCAGTAACATTTTTGACACCTTTCTCTAGTTATTGCGGGAGGCTACCCGCGTTAGAAATATTATCGGCAGCAAGCCGACGAGCACGATGGCCAGCGCCGGCAGGGAGGCGCCTGCCCAGATAGATTCAGCAGCCATCTGCCAGACCCAAACAGCAAGAGTATCGTAACCAAATGGCCGTAACATCACTGTAATCGGCAGCTCCTTCATTACATCTACAAAAACCAAGATGGCGCCGGCAAGCATGCCGGGTGCAACCAGCGGCAAGTGAATCTTCCATGCTACGCGCCATGGCTTAGCGCCCAATATTTGGGCGGCAGACGTAATATTTGGGGTGATTTTCTCAAGGCTCGAATCTACACTGTTAAAACTAACTGCCATAAAACGGACAACGTAAGCATAAATCAGGCCTATGATGGAACCTGTTAAGAGTAAACCGGGGGTAACTCCCAGCCAGGCTTCCAAAAGGTTATTTAAAGCATGGTCAAAGGCTGACAAAGGCACAATAACGCCGACGGCTATTACGGCTCCGGGAACAGCGTAGCCGCTGGTGGCAAGTTTGGCTAAGAGAAAACCTATGCTGCTGCCGTTGAGGCGGATGCTGCTCGCTAAAAGCAGAGCACAAATAGTGACGAAAAATGCCGCGCTCAACGAAAGTATCAGAGTGTTGCGGATTAGTTGTGCGTAAACGCTCATTGTCCCCTCCGGCAATCTGGGCAATTCATTCCATGTCCAGGCAGCCAGTTGAGTGAGGGGCAGGAGAAAAGCTACCGCCACAACTAGTAAACAGCTTAGCGTTATGAGCCAACCACGCCATCCCTGCAGAGCAACCGGCATGATTCCCGGTGCTTTGCCGCCAGTCTGGTAATAACGTGTACGGCCGCGCAAGGCGTGTTCGAGCAGGACAATAGCTAAGGCCGCAAACGCTAAAAGTCCGGCAAGCTCAGATGCGGCACGGAGATCCATCATGCCGTGCCAAACACGAATGACTCCATCGGAAAGCGTAGGGAAATTAAAAAAGCGGACAGTAGCAAAATCGGCCAAAGCTTCCATGATGGCTAGGGCTACCCCTGCGGCAATGGATGGCCTTGCCAGCGGCAGAACAATGCGAAAGAAGATGTGGCTCGATCCATAACCCATAACCCTGGCAGCTTCAATCAGTGAGCCGGATTGTTCACGAAAGGCGGCTTTAGCCAACAAGTACACGTAGGGATATAAAACGAGTGTCATTACTAAGATGGCGCCTCCTCCGGAGCGAATCTCCGGAAACCAGGTGAGGTCGGTA
The DNA here is from genome assembly GCA_018333635.1 of Dethiobacter sp. GTDB lineage: Bacteria > Bacillota > Dethiobacteria > Dethiobacterales > Dethiobacteraceae > GPS1B09. The sequence continues at coordinate 22,706 of JAGXTL010000037.1, read as the reverse complement.
AAATAGCGGCGTAAAAAGGTCTGCAACGGGCCGGCAATGTCGAAAGTAGCCATATAAACAAAACCTTGCACATAAGTAGGTACAGCCATAGGTAATAATAACAAAAGTTCGAGTATCTTTCGTCCGGGGAAACGGTAAGTTGTAACCAACCAAGCTAAGCCCACGCCCAAAAACAGCGTGCCTGCGCCTACACCTGCCAGGAGCAGTAGGGTGTTTTTAATCATCTCCGGCAGGATTGTCTGTGCCAAGTGAGACCATACCTCCCAGGTGGGGGTAAGGAGAGCAGAAATTACTACCAGCACAGGCAACACGATCAATATTGCCAAAAACAGCGGAAGCACGGGCAGGCTGCGCAAGCCTTGCCCGTGCTTAATAAGGGTTCTCTTAGCTGTTATCGTCTTCATTTAATCTACCTCACCTGTAGCCTGCCTCGTCCAGCAGTTTAATGGCATCTGCCTGCAGTCGGCCAAATTCGCCCATGTTGATCGGGTCGGCTACGAAACTGCCGAACTCCGCGATGATGGGATGTGGTAAAACAGCTGGATTAGCCGGGAATTCGTGATTAGAGTCTGCAAAGAGCTTCTGCCCTTGGGGGCTAGCCAGCCACTCCAGGAGACGAATCGCATTTTCTCTGTTAGGTGAGTGAGCCGTAACACCGCCGCCGCTGATATTAACATGTGCTCCCCGTTCGTTTTGATTGGCCCAAAAAACGCGTATCGGAAACGCGGGGTTGGCTTCGAGCAGGCGTCCCAAGTAGTAGTGGTTTGTAATCGCAACGTCAGCTCCGCCTGCAGCCAGCGTTTCCAGGATACGAGTGTCGCTGTCAATCAGTGTAGGTTGATTGGCCACCCAGCCCTGAACAACTTCTCTGGTTCGCGCTTCGCCGTGGGCTGCAATCATGCTCGCTACCAGGGATTGCGTATAAGCATGAGTGGCTGGGCGCATGGCCAGTCGTCCCTGCCATTTAGAGTCTGCCAGCGCTTCGTAAGTAGACAGTTCCGCGGGGCTAACCCGGTCCGGATGATAGAGAATAGTACGTACACGCTTAGTCAAGCCAAACCATTGATTTTCAGTGTCACGCATATTCTCCGGGATATTGTAAGTCAAGACTTCGCTTTCCACAGGTGAAAGAAGGCCTTCTTCCGCTGCCAGCCAGAGGTTGCCGGCATCTACTGCCAAGTAAACGTCGGCAGGTGTGAACTTGCCTTCGGCTTTAATCCGTTCGCGCAAAATCGCATCACTGCCGGTGGTAAAGCGGACGGCGATGCCTGTTTCCGCTGTGAACGCCTCGAACACTTGCTCTACCCCATAGTGGCGGGCGGTGTAAATATTGACAATCCCTTTAGTCTCCGCCTGTTCTGCCGGTATCTGCGGCTCATTGCCGGCTCGGAAATAGGTGCTGGCAAATATTCCTAGCGCAAAAGCCAGTATAACAAAAGTCATGGTAAAGTATTTACTTGTTCTGCTCATTTTTCCCTCAATTCCGAGAATCTTTCTGCCCCATACAACTGTTGAGAGAGAAAGCTATTCTCAATTAATAGTACTTCTCATTTTACCGGCTTATTTTTCGGTGCGCAAGTTGCTGCGATACTGATTTTGGAGAAACAGATAGGCTATGCTCTTCTTAGATAAGTTTTCCTTCGTTTATTTAATGATTATGAATTTTTTCGTAAAGCTGTTATCGGCTAATGCCGGGCGAATGATAAAGCCGGTTTTATCTCTAAAATAAAATTAAGGAGCAGGAAATCTTGGGAGATTTCGTACTCCTTGGCGATAGAGTTGAATTTAAATAAAATGGTGCCCGAGGTCAGAGTCGAACTGACATGCCATAAGGCAACGGTTTTTGAGACCGCCGCGTCTGCCATTCCGCCACTCGGGCACGTTTCTTAGCAATGTGTATGATATCATATAGCAGAATTTTTTGCAAGCAGGGCTGCGCGCTAAAATAGTGGAATGATATACGGGTAAAGTTATTGAGGGCCTGCTTGTCGGGTCGGATTAGAAGTGTGGGAGGTTGATATTGATAATGATGGTAAACAAAGAGCGTTTGGTGCAGACATTTTTAGAAATTGTCAAAGTGAACAGCCAGACTAAAAATGAACGGGCTATGGCTGACTATCTGAAAGGGAAGCTTAGCGAGCTGGCTCTTGCCGTAAAGGAAGACAACGCGGGGGAGGCTTTCGGCGGGAATGCGGGCAACGTTCTTGCGAGGATGGAAGGAAATGCTGATAAGACGGCGTTGCTTTTGTCAGCACATATGGACAGGGTTGCGCCGGGGGAGAACATTCGGCCGGTGGTGGAGGGGGACATGATCAAAAGCGGCGGCGATACAATTTTGGGCGCAGACGACGGTGCGGGCTTGGCAGTGATTTTAGAAGTTCTGCAAGTTTTACAGGAAAATAATATGCAGCATGGTTTGCTGGAAATTGTGTTTACTGTAGCGGAAGAGGGGGGCTTAAACGGCTCGAAGGCGTTGGCTGTGGAGAGTTTAGTAGCCAAGCAGGCGGTAATTTTTGACAGCAGCGGCGACGCAGGGGTTGTAATCAACCAAGCGCCTGCTCAGGATGAAATTATTGTCAGGATTTACGGGCAAGCAGCCCATGCCGGCGTGGCGCCGGAAAAAGGCGTTAATGCGATTGTGCTGGCGGCCAAGGCCATTGCCAGAATGCAGGTAGGCCGGCTCGATGAGGAGACGACCACTAATATCGGGGTGATAAGCGGCGGGAAAGCGACAAATATCGTGCCTGATTTCGTAGAAGTGCGGGGGGAAGCGCGCAGTTTTAGGGAAGAAAAACTGCGAAAGGCGACTGAATCGATGGTCGCGGCCTTTACTGCTGCGGCTGCCGAGGAAAATGGTCGCGTGGAAATGGACGTAAAGCGGCTTTATGCGGCATATCATCACCCGGAAGACCATAAACTTTTGCAATTGGTGAAAAAAGCAGGAGATGCTGTAGGTCTCAAGGTGATCATCCAATCCAGCGGCGGCGGCAGCGATGCCAATATTTTAAATGAGAAGGGGATTGACGCTGTAAATTTGGGTGTGGGGAACGGGGAAGTACATACGCTGCAAGAGTTCCAAAAGATTTCCGAACTTGTGAAAGCGGCGGAGATGGCCGTTAAAATAGTGGAGTTTGCCTAGATTCACAAATTTTCTAGGGTGCGCATATATTGGAGTGTGATTGTAGGCAAGGGGGTGATGATTTGCGTACTCAGAGGATAAACGCCTTAGTTCGCAAATTAGTCGGCTTGGCTCTGGCGGTGGGAGGCGCCACCATTCTTACTAGTTTCCTGCCGGGGTATATTTGGATTTTACTTTTGGGTTTCGGCTTGATCTGGGCCGGCTGGTTCGTCTTTCGGGTAGAGCGTCTTTATTAGAAGGGAGGATAACCATGCGCTTTTACACAATTAAGGTGCCGAGATTCATTGCTAAAATATTGGAAACGATCTTTGGGATTGGAAAAAAATAAAAAAAGCGCGTCCGCGCTTTTTTTGTGGGGGAATATATTTGCCTATCCTACGCGCTTTACTTTGCCGGCCTTCAGGCAGCGGGTACAAACTTTTACCCGGCGGGTGTTGCCATCTACCAGAGATTTTACCTTTTGCACATTTGCTCTCCAAGTGCGCTTCGTTTTTATATTTGAGTGACTAACCGCAAGTCCGGTTTCCGTTCCTTTTCCGCAGACAGTGCATCTTCTTGACAATCTTGACACCTCCTTGCCGGATCCTCAGTATTGGCAGGTAAACAAATGTACTTAAAAAATATTTTTGCTGCGCCCACCACGTCTCAATCGTTAAAGGTGGGGAATGTTTTTGCCGCACGATAGTTGAATTCTAACATACCGTTATAGCTCTTGCAAGCAAATAATTTAACAAATAATTTGCAGGCAGGATTTTTAGCTTAATTTATGGAATAAATATTAAATGGGATAAACGGTTAGGGGGAATGATGATGAGAGCCAGCAAAGAAATGACAATCTTTGAGATGATTCGCTCCCATCGAAAGGCGATAGATGTTTTTAAGTCGTTTGGCATGTCCTGCAGCGGCTGTATGGCTGTGATGGATGAAAGCATTGAAAAAGGGGCGAGCCGCCATGGAGTTGACTTAGAGCGATTGCTTGGTGAGTTAGATGCCTTATTTGAGCAGGAGGAATCTAAATGAGTAATGAAATGGAAACAAAGTTAGGAAAAGTGATCGTTTCAGAAGAGCTGATTGTTATGCTGGTGGGTGTTGCAGCCGTGGAGTGCCATGGACTGGTAGGTATGTCTTCCCGAAAGCTTAAAGATGGAATTGCTGAGCTGTTAGGGCGTGACAAGTTGAGTCGCGGTGTTGAAGTAAGCCTAGACGGTGACGACCTTATAATTGACCTTCATATTATTGTCTCTTATGGTGTAAAAATTCCCGAAGTTGCAGCTAATGTGATGGAAAAAGTGAAGGTTGCCTTAGAAAAGCAAACGGGGCTCACTGTGACGCAGATTAATGTCCATGTCCAAGGCGTACGAATGAGTGACAAATAAAGACGGGCAAAAACATGTGGTAAAAACTGATGAGAAACTCAGAAAACTTCCTGGAAACATTTTCCAGGTATTTTTGTCTTTAGAAAGAGAAATATTATTCTTTTTTAGGAAAACACTGCTAGTATATATACTTTTAGGCGAGCCAATACTAAAATCACAAACGAAAAAAGGAGGTGATTTTGTTGACAACGAACAAAGTAAATCAGCAGGGCCGCAACCGAATTCTTGTCGCAGGCGCTGAGCAAGCTCTGAACCAATTCAAGAACGAAATCGCCAGCGAATTAGGACTTGACTACAATGGTGACAAAGGGAATCTCACTTCTCGTCAAAACGGTTATGTCGGCGGTTTGATGGTCAGGAAAATGATTGCTCAAGCTGAAAGTCAATTGGCAGGCAAAACGAGTGGCAGTTAATTAGGTTGTCGGTTCATGGAAAAGCGGTGAGGTGTCAGCCTTGCCGCTTTTTTTTCATAGGAAATTATATCGTTGTTAGTATTAGCTTAAACAGAAATGACTTCCCTAGGTAACTGTTGCTTGTTATAATAATTATAAGAGAAGCAATTTGAAAAAATAGGGGAGGCTTTAAAGTGACTGATTGGAGCGAGAAGACTACCGATGCAGCAGTCCAGCAAATGCTGGGAAAAGCAGAGCGTGAGGGAATTGAGACCGTTTGGGATCGTTATAAAAATATGCAACCGCAATGCAAGTTTGGGGAGATGGGCCTCTGTTGCCGGCATTGCTTACAAGGCCCTTGCCGGATAAGTTTGCGCGGCGGCAAGCCGCAACTTGGTATTTGTGGTGCGAGCGCAGACGTAATAGTGGCCAGAGGGTTGGCGCGTGCAATCGCTGCCGGTACGGCAGGTCACTCCGGGCATGCTAAGCATTTAGCCCACACGCTGAAGAAGCTTGTGCGCGGAGAAGCGCCTGACTATGCTGTCAAAGATCAAGAAAAGTTACGCTCGATAGCAGCACGTCTCGGTCTAGACATAGACACTTTGACGGTTTCGGAGATGGTTTCAGCCGTGGCTGAAGCTGCTTTGGCAGATTTCCATGAAAAAGAAACGCCTGTGCAGTGGGCTGTTAACGTTTTGCCTGCTAAGCGAATCGAATTTTTCAAAGAAAACAAATTGTTGCCCGCGGGCATTGATCACGAAATAGCTGAGGTTATGCACCGTACATCGATGGGTTGTGATGCCGATGCTACCAATATTTTGCTCGGAGCTCTCCGTTGTGCACTTGCTGATTTAGCAGGGTGCAGCATGGGCACAGACCTTTCAGATATTCTATTTGGCACACCACAGCCTAAAACAACAGAGTGCAATTTAGGCGTGCTGCAACCTCAATGCGTAAACATCGCGGTACATGGGCACAATCCTGTTTTGTCAGAGGTAATTTTGGCAGCAAGCCGCCTGATGGACGAAGAGGCCAGGCAGGCCGGAGCAGAGCGAATAAATGTGGTGGGAATTTGCTGTACCGGGAATGAAGTGTTGATGCGTCACGGTGTACCGTCCTGTACCCACTCGGTAAGTCAGGAGATGGCTTTTATGACCGGTGCTCTTGACGCCATGGTTGTAGACTATCAGTGCGCGCTGCCGTCTGTGGTGACTACCGCTGCCTGTACAGGAGGCACCGTGGTTACCACGATGGAGATTGCCAAAATTACTGGGGCTACACATGTCGAATATGCTGAAGAAAATGCCATGGAGAATGCGAGAAAAATTGTTCGCCTGGGGATTGACGCTTTTAGACGGAGGCAGGATAAAACAACAGATGTGCCGGCCATGCGCCAAAAGGTAATAACCGGTTTTTCCGTTGAAGCTCTGATCGCAGCATTGGCAAAGTTAGATAGTGCCGATCCGCTCAAGCCATTGATCGACCAAATTGTGGCAGGCAATATCTGGGGTATTTGTCTTTTTGCCGGCTGCAATAACGTGAAGGTTCCTCAGGATTTTAACTTTACCACCGTGGCGCGTCACTTGCTTAAGCATAACGTTTTAGTTCTGGCTACCGGTTGCGGCGCCGGAGCACTCATGCGCCATGGATTTATGGATCAGGCCAGTGTCGGGGCAGTTTGCGGGGACGGGCTGAAAGCAGTGCTTACTGCCATCGGTGAAGCAAACGGTTTGGGCGGGCCGTTGCCGCCGGTTATCCACATTGGCTCATGTGTAGACAATTCCCGGGGTGTGGCATTAGCTACCTCCATAGCAGACAGGCTCGGTGTGGACCTTGACAAGCTGCCTGTGGTAGCCTCTGCTCCTGAGGCCATGCATGAAAAAGCCGTTGCTATCGGCAGCTGGGCAGTCGCAATTGGCTTGCCCACTCATGTTGGCGTAGTTCCGCCGGTTCTTGGCAGTCAGGCAGTTGCCCAGCTGTTGACTTCCGGCATCAAGGAGCTGACAGGCGGTTATTTTATTGTAGAAACAGACCCGGAAGCTGCGGCAGCAAAAATACTTGCGGCTATAACTGAACGACGTGCAACTTTAGGATTATAACAAGGGAAGAGGAGTAGAAAAAAAGACGCCCTTCAGGCGGGGAGTCCTGAAGGGCTTGGGGAGAGGAGAAACCGGAGGAAGAGCTTTTGGGGAATATGTTGTACTTATATTATAAACTGATGTGCGCAGAGTATGCAGAAGATAACCAGGTAATTTATGGCAGCCCATTGTTATGATTGAGGTGTTCAGATGCGTATCATTGCCGGCTGCGCGCGAGGGCGGCGGCTTAAGACAAGAAAGGGTCTGGAAACCCGCCCGACTGCAGATCGAATTAAAGAAGCTCTTTTTAATATTTTAGCAGCCAGGGTTGTCGATTGCAGCTTTCTTGATGTGTTTGCGGGAAGTGGCGGCATAGGCATTGAAGCCATTAGCCGCGGAGCACGGAGCTGTGTCTTTGTTGAAAAAAATTTTTTATGTGCTAAAATAATCAAAGAGAACTTATCTTTGACAGGATTGGCTGAGCGGGCCGTCATACTCACTATGGATGCGGAGGCTGCATTAGCTTATCTGTGTAAAAAAGCGGTAGGTTTTAATCTGATTTTTTTTGATCCCCCATATTATAGTCATGAGTTGGCGCAAGCGCTGCAAACGGCTGTGCCGTTGCTTTTGCCAGGAGGTCTGGTAGTGGTTGAGCATCACAGCCAGGATCAATGTTGGTATAATGCTGATCACTGGACGAAGCTTAGAGAAAAAACTTACGGCAGCACTACACTTTCTTTTATTGTTCCCGTGGGGTTCACGGCGGATGCGTGTTTGCCGAAAGAAGAGGGAGGATAAGATTTGTGAACGTTGCTATTTATCCCGGGAGTTTCGATCCGTTAACAAACGGGCATAGAGACATTATTGACAGAGCCAGCCGTGTGTTTGCAAAGGTGATTGTCACCGTATTGGAAAACCCGCGTAAGGAGCCACTATTTACTATTGAAGAGCGGGTGGAAATGATAAAAATGATTGCAAAAAAATACGATAATGTTGAAGTAGATGCTTATCATGGTTTGCTGATTGATTATGCGAAGCAAAAAAACTGCAATATTATCGTTAAAGGGTTGCGCGCTATGGGTGACTTTGAGTTCGAGTTTCAAATGGCGTTAGTGAACCGTAAGTTGGACTCGCGTTTAGAAACTATGTTTATGATGACAAACAATCGCTATTCTTATGTTTCAAGCAGTATTATCAAGGAAATAGGATTTTATGGCGGCGATATCTGCGAGCTTGTGCCAAATGAGATTTATAATATTATTATGCGTAAAATTCGTGAGGTAAGAGAAACTAACGCCAAAAAATGATTTTTATTTTGCGCAACGCTCCTAGAGAGAGGCCTATGATTATTAAACTAATCGTCATACAGACAAACAGCCAGCTCATCTGGATAGTTTTCTGCCAGAATGTCATGTCGCCAAAGGGTTGCAGGTGGGCAAAGACCGGTGTGCTGAGAGCCATGAGCGGAGCCAGCGGCTCCATTAGGAGCCAAACAAAAAATGCTGCCTGGATGGCGTGGACAAAGCGTGCAACAACAAACGGTGTGATTTTCATGTCGGTTCCACTGATAATACTGGCTACCTGAGCGTGGACCGATAGGCCACTCCAAGCAATGATGGCACTGGCCACCATTACTTTTTGCAGCATGGGAACGGCTGCGGGAGCCTGCCCGGCCAATTGGCTACCCAGCGTTACCTCAAACATTCCGCTGATAATTGCCGGGGTGAGGGCGGGGTTCATGCCAAACGGTGCAAGTAGCCATGTAACTGCGGCAGAGAGAATACCTACAATCCCCGCCACTGTCATAATTCGAATGATGACAGAAAAGAGAATGATGAATCCGCCAATGAGCAGCAAGGTGTTGACCGAGTTACGGATGGCGTCTCCCAGCAGTTGTCCCAAAGGACGGGTGTCTTTCTGGCGGGCATTGTCGAGCGCAGAAACGGCTCGCATTAAAATGGGTCCTCTGCCTGCAATTTCTGGAGAGTTGGCCTGGTTTCTGCCGTAAAAACGCAGCATAATTCCGGTGGAGATGCTGGAGAGATAGTGGGCGATGGCAATGGTGATACCTATTTGGGGATACCCGAACATGCCTACCGCTACAGCGCCAAACATGAAGAGCGGGTCAGCAGTGTTCGTAAAGCTCATCAGCCGCTCCCCTTCCACTTTGCTGCACAGTTCATCACGCCGCAACTTTGCTGTGAGAATCGAGCCGATCGGAAAGCCTGAAGCTAAGCCCATCGCCATGACAAAAGAGCCGACGCCGGGTACGTTGAAAACGGGGCGCATTAAGGGTTCCAAAAGGACTCCCATAAAGTGTACGACACCTAGGCCCATTAACAGTTCAGAGCCTATGAAGAACGGCAGGAGGGCCGGGAAGACAATATTCCACCAGACATCCAGTCCTTTAACCGCCGCAGCAAACGCGTCCTCTGGATAAAGCACCATGGAAATTGTTAATGCTACCGCTATTATAGGCCACGCATAAGTAGAGAAGCTTGCTCTTGGATTTGTTTTCATAGTCCCTCCAGACGGTATAATTTAGCTTCGAATAGTAATATATATATTTGCAATACCTGGAGTATGCCGAGAGAATAATTATGGGAAGAGGAATGGGATGGTCAGAATAGGGAAACTGCGTAAAACACTGGTGATTGTCTTAATAGGAATCATTCTGCTGTTTGCCCGTACAGGCTACATGTTAGTCAGGCCAGGTTCCGCCGAAGATATCGCTGAGTTTATTACAGTGGAGGAAGGCGGTAAGAATCACGATGGCAGTTTTTATCTCGTTACAGTTACACAGCAGAACGCTTCACCGCTATTGATGCTTTATGGTTTGCTCGATCCGATTGTGGATTTGCAACCACTGCGCACTGTGATTCCGCCGGGGATGGATCCAGAGGAACACAGGCTGCTGCTCGAGCAATGGATGCGGGAAAGTCAGAATCTAGCCAGAGTTATAGCACTGCGCCGTTTTGGCATTGATGTACCTATTAAAAGTGACGGTGTCGAAGTGGTTGCGGTAGGTGAGGAAAGTCCTGCCCTGGGACTGCTGGAACCGAGGGATGTAATTGTGGCAGTAGACGGACAGCCGGTATCTCTCGCGGAAGAGCTGGTGACTAAGGTGCAGTTGCGAGCTGTCGGTGAACCGGTGGAGTTGACTGTGTTGCGCGGTAAAGAGGCGATTACAGTCACCATGCCTACTACCACCCATCCCGAACAACAGGATAAGGCGGCGATTCGTGTCGCCATCCAATCGCTTAACTGGCAGCCTCAACTTCCGGTGAAAATAGAAATTCAGGTGGGGCAAATAACCGGTCCGTCTGCCGGTTTAATGTTTGTTCTGGAAATATTAAATCAATTGGAGCCTGCCGATTTAACGGCTGGCAAGCAAATTGCCGGAACCGGCACGATAAATCTGAGGGAAGAAGTAGGCTCCATCGGCGGCGTACGTCAGAAGGTGCGGGCAGCCGAAAAAGCCGGCGCCCAGTATTTCCTGGTGCCGGAAGGGAACTTTGCGGAGGCAAAAATGGTGGCACGCTCTATAGAGCTTGTGCCTGTAGCCACACTGGAGGAAGCACTCGCTTTCCTTGAAGGTATCGGCAGTGCCAAGCGCTAGAAAAGGGGCGAAAAAGGAAGAATTCATGCGATAATCAGTGATTTCCCAAAATGTTGACAAAAAAGTTAATCCTTTATATAATAAAGCTTAGCGCAAGCGAGGTGCTTATATTTTCCTATGCAGATCTCACTGGAAACACTGCGAAATTCGCCTGGAAAAACTTTTTCCTACGAGTTTACTCAGGAGGCGGCGGTATTTGATTTGACAGAAGACGGCGCCTGCTTTGACAGGCCTGTGGAAGTCAGGTTGGAGGCTGTATTCCGAGATGGTAAATTCCATGTTTTCGGAAGTATGCGCACTGGTTTGGTTTCAGAGTGCAGCCGTTGTCTTCAACCATTCATTCTACATCTGGAGGGTCAATGGGAGGACGATTTGCCGGCGGAAGCAGTACAAGAGTTGGATGTGATAGGGTTGGTAAGAGAGATGTATTATACAACCCTGCCCCTAAAACCTTTGTGTACTGAGGTTTGCAAAGGGCTTTGCTCAATCTGCGGAGCGGATCGAAATCATGAAGATTGCGGTTGTGATTTGGAACACGTGAACGATAGACTGTCTGAATTTAAGAAACTGCTGTTAGAGTAGGACGAGGAGGTGTAATTTATGGCGGTACCTAAGCGCAAGACGTCAAAAGCGAGAAAACATAAACGGAGAACACATTGGAAATTGGCTGTTCCCGGTCTGGTTGCCTGCCCGCAGTGCCACGAGGCTAAGCTTCCGCACCGTGTCTGTGTCCATTGCGGATACTATAAAGGCAGAGAAGCTGTTAAGACAGAGTAGTATGTCAAGAAACTTTTTACTCTCCTAAAATTAAGGGAGGGTTTTTGTTATCTGTGAGAAATATTTCGGTAGAGAAAGTTTTTCACAGCAAGATATTCAGTGAGGTGATTTTCTTTGATCCGTGTCGCTCTGGATGCGATGGGGGGGGATCATGCGCCCCATGAAGTGGTGCAGGGTGGCCTGGCTGCGTTAGCCGAACTGGATTCGTTGCATCTTATTCTGGTGGGTCAGCAAGATGTTTTGGCCAAGCAATTGGCAGGCAAGTCTTACCCAAAAGACAGGTTGGAGATTTTTCATGCTCCAGAGGTTATTTTGGCTGATGAAGCGCCGGTATTGGCAGTTCGCCGCAAAAAAGAGTCTTCGATGATGATTGCAATCCGGATGGTAAAGGAAGGCAAGGCAGATGCTGTCGTGTCTGCCGGCAATACCGGCGCGTTAATGGCCGGCAGTCTGCTGATAGTAGGGCGCTTGGGAGGAATTGAGCGTCCTGCGCTGACGATTGTGGCACCTACATTTACCGGCGGCAATGTGGTGATTTTGGATGTGGGCGCTAACATGGATGCCAAAGCGGAGCACTTATGTCATTACGCTCTGATGGGCAATATTTATGCCAGAGAAGTGCTGGAAAAAAAAGCACCGCGGGTGGCGCTGTTAAATGTCGGCACCGAAGAGGGCAAAGGTAACGAGCAGGTGCGTAATGCGTATGAGCTTTTCAAAAGGCGCCTTGAGAGTTTCAACGGCAATATCGAAGCGCGTGACGTTTTGAGCGGTACTGCCGACGTAGTTGTTTGTGACGGGTTTGTGGGAAATATCTTATTAAAAGCGGTAGAAGGTTTGTCGGCAGGAATTTTCAGTGTGCTAAAAGAGGCGTTCACCTCAAATATTAAAAGTAAAGTTGCGGCAGCTTTGCTGATGCCTGAATTACGTGGCCTGAAAAAGCGCTTTGACTATGCTGAATATGGCGGGGCCCCTTTGCTTGGAATTGACGGCATAATCATTAAAAGCCACGGTTCATCAAATGATCGTGCTATTCGCAGCGCGATTGTCACCCAGGCATACCGCTTTGCGCGGCAGGATGTAAATAAACAGATTCTCACTGAATTAGAGAAAGACTGATGGTGGCTGGAGCCTGCAGAAAGGAAGTAACCTATGAAGGTGCTGAATGTGGGTATCTTGGGTACAGGTACGGCTCTGCCTGCCCGCATTGTTACTAATGAAGATTTAGCGAGAACACTCGATACCAGTGATGAGTGGATTCGGAGCCGCACAGGAATCTGTGAGCGCAGAATTGCGGAAAAGGGTGAACAAACTTCAGATTTGGCTGTTAAGGCGGCGGAAGCCGCCTTGCGGAAAGCGGGAACTGCCGTGGATGAGGTGGATTTGATTATCGTGGCTACCACTTCTCCCGATGTTTTGATCCCGGCTACCGCCTGCTATGTGCAGACGAAACTGGGGGCTGTAAATGCGGCTGCTTTTGATCTGGCAGCCGGGTGCACCGGGTTTATTTATGGGCTGTCAGTCGGCAGCCAGTTTGTTAGAACCGGCACATATAAACGGGTATTAGTGATTGGTGCGGAAGTTTTTTCCCGTTTGCTGGACTGGAGCGACCGTAATACTTGTGTTCTCTTCGGAGATGGCGCCGGCGCTGTTTTACTTGGCCCTACAGAAGAAGATGGGTTGCTTAGTTTAAAAATGGGTGCTGATGGTACATATGCCGATATTCTTGCTATTCCGGCCGGTGGGGTAAGGATGCCGGCTTCTTTGGAGACTGTAGCTGATCGCCTGCATTATTTAAAAATGCTCTCAGGGAAAGAAGTGTTTAAGTTTGCAGTGCGCGTAATGGGTGATATAACCCAGCAAGCATTAGATGAAGCAAGGGTCAGCAAGGAGGATTTGGACTTTTTAATTCCTCATCAGGCAAATTGGCGGATTATTGAGGCGGCGCGCAAACGCTTTGACCTGCCGGAGGATCGAGTAATTGTCAATATTGACTGTTACGGCAATATGTCTTCCGCATCTATCCCCGTGGCCTTAGATGAGGCGGTTAGCACCGGACGCATTAAGCGGGGAGACCTGCTTGCGCTGGTAGGTTTTGGTGCGGGTTTGACGTGGGGCGCAGCAATATTACGTTACTAGTGTTGGAGGGATAAACCATGGCTCTGAGGACAAGGCTGTGTGACGTGTTAGGAGTGGAAGTGCCCATCATTCAAGGGGGCATGGCTTGGGTAGCCACCGGCGAGTTGGCTGCCGCCGTTTCTGAAGCCGGCGGATTGGGGTTGATTGGTGCCGGGAATGCGCCTGCTGCTGTCTTGGAAAATGAAATCAAAAAAGCCAAAGAATTGACGAGAAAGCCATTTGGCGTAAATATAATGCTTTTGTCTCCTTTTGTGGACGAAGTCGTTGAAATACTTTGCCGTGAGGAAGTGCGGGTAGTTACCACAGGTGCCGGTAATCCTGGGAAGTACGTCGATCAATTTAGGGAAAAAGGGATAAAAGTTATTCCAGTTGTTTCGTCAGTGGCGCTTGCTAAACGTTTAGAGCGTTTGGGTGTGGATGCGATGATCGCCGAGGGATTGGAAGCAGGCGGTCATATTGGCGAATTGACGACCATGGTATTAGTCCCCCAGATTGTCGATGCGGTGAAGGTGCCGGTGATTGCCGCCGGAGGAATAGCCGATGGCCGCGGTGTGGCGGCTGCCTTGGCGCTGGGAGCGGAAGGGGTTCAACTGGGGACTAGGTTTATTGTGGCCAATGAATGCATCGCTCACCCTAAATACAAGGAAGCCGTTTTAAAAGCTAAAGATCGCGATACGTTCGTGACCGGCCAAACTACAGGTCATCCAGTGCGTGTTCTCTACAATAAACTGGCTCGGGAATTTGCCCGTTTGGAAAAAGAGGGGGCCAGCCCGGCAGAGCTGGAGCGTTTTGGTGCAGGTAAATTGGCGGCCGCGGTGCGCGACGGAGATGTGCAAAACGGTTCGGTTATGGCGGGTCAAATCGCTGCTATGGTAGTGAAGGCCGAGTCTAGCCAGGAAATTATTGATGATTTGCTTGCCGGCACTCTGCGCGTCATACGAGAGTTGGAGAAAATGTTCTGTCAAAATTAAGCAGGAGGTTAAGTATGGGCAAAATCGCCTTTATTTTTCCTGGTCAAGGGTCTCAGTATGTCGGGATGGGCCGGGATATGGCTGAGAATTTTCATGCGGCGCGCCGTGTTTTTGCGGAAGCTGATGAAGCGCTTGGGATGAAATTATCAGCGAAAATGTTCTCCGGCAGCGAGGAAGAGTTGAAGCTGACAGAAGTCACCCAGCCTGCGATTTTGGCTACCAGCATAGCCTGTTTAGAAGTATTAAAGCAGCACGGCCTAGAGCCGCAAGGAGCAGCTGGCTTAAGTCTTGGTGAATACGCTGCGCTAGTCGCAGCAGGTTCGCTGCCTTTTGCCGAGGCGCTTTCGCTAGTGCAAAAGCGCGGCCGGTTTATGCAGGAAGCTGTACCGCCCGGTGTGGGCGGAATGGCAGCTATTTTCGGTTTGGAACGGAGAAAAGTGCAGCAGGCTTGCCAAGAGGCTTCGGCAGTGGGGGTAGTGGAGCCTGCCAACTACAATTCTCCCGAGCAAATTGTGGTGGCCGGTGAAGTAGCCGCTATTCGCAGGGCGTGTGAAATTGCTAAAGATCTAGGGGCAAAGCGGACGATGGAACTGCCGGTCAGCGTTTCCTTCCATTGTAGTCTGTTAAAGGGAGTGGAACCGCTCTTAGCCAGGGAACTGGAAAACGTGAAGGTTACACCGGCTGCCCTTTCCGTAGTGGCGAATATTTCCGCAGATTATGTTTGCCGGCCTGCTGAGATTTGTGACGCACTCGTTCGTCAGGTGAGTAACGCCGTGATGTGGCAGGATTCAATGGAAAGAATGATCTCAGACGGTTACCGGCTGTTTGTGGAAGTGGGACCCGGCAAGTCTTTAAGCGGTTTGATGAGAAAGATCAATCCGACCGCTTCGGTTTATCAGGTGGAGGATGCCAAAACACTGGAGAAAGCCTTGAAAGCCTTTACTGAGGAAGAAGGTGCCTAATGTGTTGTTGCACGGTAAAACAGCGATTGTAACAGGCGCGTCGCGTGGTATCGGACGGGCTATTGCCGTAGGCATGGCCAGAGAAGGGGCCGCAGTAGTTATTAATTTTACGGCAAATGAAAGGGCAGCGCAAGAAACTCTGGTTAAAGTTGAAGCCGCCGGCGGTCAAGGCCTGGTCGTTCGGGCAGATGTGGCGGATGCGGCAGACTGTGAAAAACTGATCAGAGCTGCCCTTGATAAATTCGGTAAAGTTGATATACTAGTTAATAATGCCGGCATTACCCGCGATAATATTGTCGCCAGAATGAAGCAAGAGGAATGGCAATCGGTGCTAGATACTAACTTGAGCGGCGCTTTTAACTGTGCAAAAGCGGTGATGCGTCCGCTTCTAAAGCAAAAATCCGGTGGGCGGATTATCAATCTTTCCTCTGTCATTGGTCAGGCGGGGGGTGCAGGTCAAGCTAACTACGCGGCTGCTAAGGCAGGTCTGATTGGCTTGACGAAATCTCTGGCTAAGGAATTGGCCAGCCGGCAAATTACCGTTAATGCTGTAGCCCCAGGCTATATTGAGACAGAAATGACATCAGTACTTCTTGAAGAAGTGAAGTCGGGCATATTAAAACAAATCCCTCTCGCTCGATTCGGCTTGGCGGAAGACGTGGCGGATGTAGTAGTTTTTTTGGCGTCAGAGCGTGCAGCCTATATCACAGGCCAGGTAATCGCCGTAGACGGCGGCTTGGTTATGCAATAGGAAATGATTTGACTTTTCGGAACGATTTTTTTATTATCTTGAAAGAGGAGGTGAAGAGATGGATTTTTTTGCCAGAGTAAAGGGGCTTATCAGCGAACAGTTGGGCGTAGACGAAGGCGAGATGACGAAAGATACTTCTTTTGAGGAGCTTAACGCCGATTCTTTGGACATCGTCGAGCTGGTCATGGCCATTGAGGAAGAATTTAAACTGGAAATCTCCGATGAGGAAGTTGAAAAGATTAAGACGGTGGGAGATGTGGTAAGATACATAGAAACCCATGTCTAACTAGTTTAAGGAAGCCCTGCGCTATGCAGGGCTTCCTTTAGAGACTGCTATGTTATGAGGTGAAAACATGAAACGACGTGTGGTGATAACCGGGCTAGGTGTGATCACTCCGGTAGGAATCGGTAAGGATTCTTTCTGGACCAGCCTTTGCACCGGCAAATCAGGAATTTCCCGCGTTACCAGCTTTAATGTCGATGATTACCCTACTCAAATTGGCGCCGAAATTCGGGATTTTGATCCCCATAATTTTTTAGACAAAAAAGAGGCGCGCCGCATGGATCGCTTCGGTCAGTTTGCACTGGCAGCCTCAAAGCTGGCTATGGAAGACTCCGCAATTGATTTGAGTATCATTGATAGCAACCGGGCAGGTGTTTCTGTTGGTTCCGGCATTGGCGGCATTATAACAATTGAAGAACAGATTGCTGTTCTGAAGGAAAAAGGTCCGCGCCGGATTAGTCCGTTTTTTGTGCCGATGCTGATTGCCAACATGGCATCGGGATATATTTCCATTGAGTTTGGCTTCAAAGGGCCAAATACAACCATCGTCACTGCTTGTGCCACTGGAACACATTCTATCGGTGAGGCGTTTAGAACTATTCAGCTTGGAGTAGCAGACGTGATGTTGGCAGGTGGTTCGGAAGCGGCTTTTTCACCTATAGCTTTTGCCGGTTTTTGTGCCATGCGTGCCATGTCCACCCGCAATGAGGAACCGCTTAGGGCTTCAAGGCCATTTGACTCTGACCGTGACGGTTTTGTAATGGGAGAAGGGGCAGGCGTAGTAGTTTTGGAAGAACTGGAGCATGCCTTGGCCCGCGGCGCTAAAGTTTACGCCGAGGTGGTAGGCTATGGGCTTTCCGGGGATGCTTATCATGTTACCGCTCCCGACCCGGACGGGTCTGGCGCTATACGCTGCATGGAGATGGCTATAAATGATGCCGGTATGCTTCCGGAGGAAGTAGACTATATCAACGCTCACGGCACATCGACTGAATTGAATGACAAGACGGAAACGGCAGCCATTAAAAAGGTGTTTGCTGATCATGCGTATAAATTAGCTGTCAGTTCCACCAAGTCGATGACCGGTCATTTGCTTGGCGCCGCGGGAGGTATTGAGGCCGTTGCTTGTGCCATGGCTATTCAGGAAGGGATAATCCCGCCGACAGTTAATTACGATAACCCTGACACTGACTGTGATTTGGATTACACCCCAAATGTGGCGGCGAAACGGGAAGTATCTGTGGCAATGTCCAATTCATTTGGGTTTGGCGGCACGAATGCCTCCCTAATCTTCAAAAAAATCTTATAACATTTGGTGAAAAAATGGACAGAAAACTTCTCCAAAATCTGACTGATCAATTAGAGATTACTCCGCTTGTTTTGTGCTATTACCAACAGGCACTTACCCATTCATCCTACGCGCATGAGCATAATTTAGGCAGTAATGCCCACAATGAACGGCTTGAGTTTTTGGGTGATGCGGTCTTGGAGCTGGCGATTTCGGAGTCGCTCTATCTGCGTTTCCCTGATTTCCCCGAAGGCAAACTGACGCGCTTTCGTGCCGGGTTAGTTTGTGAGGAGTCATTGACCATGTTGGCTAACCAGCTGTATCTGGGCGCTTGTTTACGGCTTGGCAAAGGGGAAGCTGCCAGCGGCGGACGCCAGCGCCCTTCATTGTTGGCTGACGCTTTTGAGGCGCTGTTGGGTGCCGTCTATCTTGACTTGGGTTTTGATGCTGTGCGGAAAGTGGTCGAGAAACAGTTTGCGCCGCTGCTTGAGAGTTTGGCCAACGGCTGTTTACGCCACGATTATAAGACCTTGATGCAAGAACATAGCCAAGCAGCCTTTGGCACGACGCCGGATTATCGCATTGTGTCCGAACAGGGACCGGATCATTCAAAAATTTTTGTGGCACAACTGATTTTGCATGGAAAAGTTCTTGGTGAAGGGAGCGGCCGCTCTAAAAAAGAAGCAGAACAGGAAGCCGCCTGCCAAGCTTATGTTTCACTGATGAACGCAGAATAAATTTCTCCATTAATTGCAGGAATTTATTTGCTTAATAACGAATAAGTAACAGTAGCACGGAAAGTCCATCTTTTACCGGACACTTGCGACCATACCACCAAACGTACTAATGAAGGGGGAATCATGGCATCATGGAAGTGTTAAAAGTTTCTGCGCACTCCAACCCAAAATCAGTGGCCGGGGCTTTGGCAGCCGTCGTCCGGGAGAAGGGTTCAGCTGAGATTCAGGCGGTTGGTGCAGGTGCGGTAAATCAGGCGGTGAAAGCTATTGCTATTTGTCGAGGTTTCGTTGCTCCCAATGGTATAAATCTTATTGCTATTCCTGCCTTTGCCGAAATTATCATCGATTCCGAAGAGCGGACGGCAATTAAGTTTATTGTTGAATCACGGTAAAGTGGCCAACTTTTAACCTGCTTGCTCGCAAGCAGGTATTTTTTCTGTTATTTCGTAAATTGTCAAGTTATAGGGGGAGATGACCTTGTTTGTCAAACGGTTGGAAATGCACGGCTTCAAATCTTTTGCCGATAAGGTTATAATCGAACTTACTCACGGCATAACTGTCATCGTCGGCCCGAACGGCTGCGGTAAAAGTAATCTTACCGATGCGGTACGCTGGGTTCTTGGCGAACAAAGCGCCAAACATTTGCGGGGGCTGCGCATGGATGATATTATTTTTAGCGGTTCGACCTGTCGTAAACCGGTCAGTTTTGCCGAAGTCTCTTTGACGCTGGATCATTCCGACGGCTTGCTCGGTCTTGATTTCCAGGAGATAACAGTGACCCGCAGACTCTATCGAAGCGGTGAAAGCGAATACTTATTAAATAAGCGGCAGTGCCGCTTGAAAGATATTCAGGAATTATTTATGGATACAGGCATTGGCAGAGAAGCCTATTCTTTTATTGGGCAAGGACGTGTCGATGAAATACTGCATGCCCGTCCGGAAGAAAGACGCCAAATATTTGAAGAAGCAGCGGGAATTCTGAGATATAAAACGCGCAAGCGGGAAACGGAACGTCGTTTGGCAGAGACTGCTGAGAATCTTTTGCGTGTGGGCGATATTATCCACGAACTGTCTGCTCAGTTAGAGCCCTTGGGCGAACAGGCTACTGCCGCCCGGCACTACCTTGAATTACGAACTATGTTGAGGGAACGGGATGTGACTCTGCTTGTTCATCAGGGACGGCAGCTGAGGCAACAATGGTACGACGTGAGCGAGAAGGCTACTGCCGCTAAGGATGAACTGTTACAGCTTCAGGCGGGTGTGGGGCGTCGGGAAACCGAACTGACCGGATTCCGGTTAACTTTAGATGAAGAACAGGAGGCATTGCTTGTCATTCAGCGTGAAGTCCAGCGCCTTTCTTCGCAACTGGAAAAAGTTCAGGCTGGAGGTGCCGTCAATCAGGAGAGGATTCGCAATTTGGAGCGGCAACTTGCTGAAGGTGTGACGTTCCTCGCTGAACTGCAAAATCAGGAGCAAACTTTTTCGGCGGAGGAAATGCGCATCTCCGAACGGGTGAGCGCCGCTGGCAAAATGCTGTCCAAGGCAGAAAACGAGATGCTGTCAACCAGGCAGTCAATAGAAGATATGGAATCATCTCCGCAGGCTTTGCGCTCTGCCGCCTGCCGCAGGGAGTTGGACAGGTTATCGCCTGAAATCCGTCGGCTGCAGTCCGACTATAGTCGGCTGGAAGCGGCCCTTGAACAACTGACAGAAAGAGCCGCCTCTCTCACTGCCGGTTATGCGGAGAAAGAGGCGGAACTTGCTGTTCTCTTGTCAGCCGGACAAGAGTTGTCGGCGCAAAAAGATAAGCTGGCGTCTGAACAGAAGCGGCTGCACAGTTTAATACTTGCCAATGGAGCTAAGCGGGATGAGAATGCAACCCAGCTGTTTGCTGCAACTGCCGGTAAAGAGAAACTGCTTAAAGATCTGGCGGTTGTGCAAAATAAGCTGCATTTATTTGCAGAGTTAGAAAATGCCATGGCCGGTTATTACCGGGGAGTCAAATCTGTGCTGTCGGCCAAAAGAAAAAACGGACAGTTTGCCGGTATTTATGGGACAGTGGCAGATGTGCTCCATGTGCCGCCGGAATATGTGTCTGCCGTCGAAGCTGCTTTGGGGGCTGCGTTGCAAAATTTAGTAACCGTTAGCGATGTTGTGGCCAAAGAGGCTATTGCTTGGTTGAAAGAGACGAGAGAGGGCAGGGCCACATTTTTACCGTTAAATATTCTTGAGGCTCCTGCGCGGGGCTCTATTCCTGCCGCCTTAACGGAACAACAGGGTTATCTTGGTGTGGCGGCAGACATGATTGGGCGGGAAGAACGTTTTGCTCCGGTGGCAGAGTCGCTCCTTGGTCGGGTGCATCTGGCTAGTAATCTGGACGCTGCCGTATCAGTGGCTCGCATCCTTCGTTTCCGCGAACGTGTTGTTACCCTGGAAGGCGATGTGATTCTCCCCGGCGGAGCCATGACCGGCGGCCGGGAGAAGAAAGAGGCAGGAGTGCTTTCCCGCCGGCGAGAAGCGGAAGCGCTGCAAGTAAAAGTGAAGGAAATATCAGCCCAAATTGATGATGAACAGCATCACATCAATGTTTTGACTGTGCTGAGTAATGACCTGGCTGCGGAGGCGGCAAAGCTGGCGGAAAAAATGCGCGCCGCTGAACTGTCATTTGGTGTTAAGGAAAATGAAATAGTCTTTCTGGCGCGGCAGGGGGAAGCTGCGACAAGGATGCTGGAGGGGTATGAGCAGGAAGCCAAGCTAATAACATCCCGGCGTGAGACAAAAGAAGCAGAACTGACTAAAGCCAAAGAAATTTTTGCAAGCTGCCAGGAACAGGAAAACGGTTTGCGGGTCGAGCTTGCGGCTTTGGCTGGTATTTTATCGGCCCGGGAGCACGAAAAGCGCAGCTTACAGGATGAGTATACAGAATCTCGCGTGCGCTTGGCGTCTATCCAAAAACAGTTGGAAAATGATAAAGAAGAACTAAAGCGATTAGGGCGGGAACGTGTCCGGTTGGCAGAAAGAAAAAAGGGGAAAGAGAGCGAAATAAAAGAAATTAAAAGCCAAGGGTTGGAACTGGACGAGCTGGCGGAAAAGGGAAAAGAGGAAGCGAAAGCGCTGGAGCAGGAGCGGTTGAAGCGCTTATCCGCATTACTGAAGCGCGAAGCGAAGCTCAAGGAACAGAATACGCTCTGCCGGGAAGAGGCGGAGCAAATCAGGCAGCTTGAAAAGACTATGGCAGGGCTGGAGCGAAAGCAAGCCCGCCTGGAAGTGGAACAGGGACGTGTCGAAGTGGAGCTGCAGGCTGTGCTTGACCGCTTGCGGGAGAGCTGGGAGCTTGACTTTGCTGCAGCAGAAAAATTTGCCCAACCACTGGCGGACAGTGTCCAGGTTCAGGCAGAAGTTCAGAAGCTGAAAGAGAAGATTAGTGCTCTGGGAATGGTGAATTTAGGTGCGCTTGACGAATACGGACGTGTGCAGGAGCGGGTGGATTTCCTTATTAGGCAGCGACAAGATCTGCTGGAGGGGGAAAAAGACTTGCTGCGGGTAATTCGTGAAATGGACAGCCGCATGGGGCAAAAGTTTGCTGCCGCCTTTGCCATAATCAGTGAGAATTTCGGGCTTGTTTTTAAGGAATTGTTTGGCGGTGGCCGCGCACAGTTGCGCCTTACTGATCAAGATAATCTGCTGGAAACAGGGATTGAAATTATGGCGCAGCCTCCTGGGAAAAAGCTGCAGCACTTGTCTTTGCTTTCCGGGGGTGAAAAAGCGCTCACTGCCATTGCTTTGCTTTTTGCCTTTTTGAAAGTCAAACCGACACCGTTTTGTATTCTTGATGAAATTGAAGCTTCTTTGGACGAGGCAAATCTTGCGCGCTTTACTGAATATCTCTGCAAACTAAGCGGTGAGACGCAATTTGTGCTGATTTCCCACCGCAAGAAAACGATGGAGCTTGCTGATATTCTATATGGCGTTACTATGGAAGAAGCTGGCGTCTCCAAGCTTATTTCTGTCCGGTTGAGAGAAGCGCAAATGCAAGCATCAAGCGCCTGAAACTAAGTTTTGCTCAGTTTTTATTGTTTTGTTATAGCATAGGGAATTATAAGGGCACAGATCCCCTCTCCCTCTTGGTTAGAACACAGATCCCCTCTCCCTCTGGGAGAGGGTTAGGGTGAGGGCAGAGTGAGTGGTGGCAATTTT